>JBJEDC010000099.1:0-96804 GCA_051871645.1 Muribaculaceae bacterium
TCAACTTCCTAAAAAAAGAGGCTGCGCCGTAAAACCTTAATTACGACACAGCCTCTTTCATTTCGATGTGATGGCTCACTGAGAGTGCAAGCAACTTGCCTCACTTAGGGCCGACGATAGATATTTAGGGTTCCTAAACTGAATGGTACTCCGCCTGAAACCCCGATTTCCAACTCTTCTTTCTCTCGGACAGCATAGGGCGGAAGATCAATGATAAGCATGTCGCCCTCTGCCTTTACTTTGCATAATTTGTGTTTAAATGCAACCATAAGGCCGTCTTCGTTCCGCTCACAGGAATCGCTTTCTACTGTGCCGTGAGCCAGAGAAACAAACAGATTAGACACCGAACTTTTCAATTGCACAGCCCCTCCATCGGGTCCACAGTACACATTGACTGTACTTTTATCAATCCATACTACGGCATCTCCGCTTCCCGACTTTGTTTTCCACTCCATTTTTGCCGGTCCGTCCAAAGGATACTCTTTTACGTCCTCTTTGCAGGATGTAAACATCATCGACGCCAAAATCGCCGCTATAAGCAATATTCTATTTTCCATTTTATTATTTGTAACTGTTAATTATTAAGTCCATTCTATCACTTGTATAGGGATTTTGGTCACTCTCGATGAGGTAAGTTCCATAATACATAAACCAGCCATCCTGATAGCCGCCCCATCCCCAGTTATAATGAAGTTTTGTAATTGTTGAATACTCCTCACGTTTATCATAACTTTGCGCTTCCATATATCTAAATTTAGGATAATAATTATCCGCAAGACGATATAGAACATATTCGGTCCGATTTACGATATCCTCCAATCCGTCAATAACCCACGCATGACCGACAGACTCACCCGATTTGATTCCGCGGGCATATACAGGCCGATTTTTTTCCAATGAACTTACAACCTTAGACAAGTCATGATTTATCAGCGTTACATTGTAACCATAGCTTTGAAGCACTCTTTGGGCATCTAAAATAGTGGCAGCTCCATCATCAGTTACATTGAGCTCGGTTCTCAAACGGGCAAGAAAAGATGTTAATTCAGGAGCAACTGTATTTTCGTTCATAACATCCGGCATGTTATTCCAATTAAAAATGGACGGATGCCTATAGTATTTCATAAGCTGTCCCGTAGCAATGGTAACGCAACCCAAGGCCCCTTTACCTGTTGTATTATATGGTTCTTTTTGATGCCATTTTGTTGTCAAAAAAGGGCCATAGAACTTGCTTGTACTGGTTTTCTGTTCAACCACATAGGCTGTCCACCACCAGCTATAATCTGTTCCTTCCCACAAATCTTCATCCTGGGCGGCTCTTACATAACTGTTATAAACGTCTTCTGACAAAATTTCTTTTTCAAAACAGTCATGCAGATAATAGACATTATTACCATATACACCGTCGGAGAACCACCATCGTTCATATTCTTCCCAGTAATCATCGCTTGCTTCTGATATCGACCGACGCATTTGCGAGGTGTCATTATCAACATAATCACGCCAATATTTCGATGTTTTAAAATCATATTTTCCGCTCTTTGCAAGTGTGATATCTGCCAGCATCTCGTCAACAACAACCTCCATACCGGTCTCCTTTAAAACATCCAGGGTAAAAGTGCCATGCTCGACCTCGGCAAGTACTGGGAAATATTTCTGTGTGGCTGAAACCATTATATAGCCATCCTCATAATTCACAGCATATATGGCAGGATTACCGGCAGCATCATTGATAGCTACTATGTTTTTTACCGTCTGAGCATTTCCCGAACGTGACACCGATTTGACCGCTCCCGAACGCGATGACTCATTGCTGTTTATGTAAATACTGGCGACGGTGGCAGCGTCTGCAGCATCAAGTTCAACAACTGAAGGATTGAGTTTACTCCCGGCAGCCGTCGGTACGGCACGTATAGCTGTAGCCTCAAATACAGTCTCGGGCGATGATACCGATACATCGCTTTCGCAGGAAACGAGCGAGATAGCCGCTGTGACGAGCGACATAATCGCAATTTTTAATCTGAAATTTTTCATGTTGATTGATTTTACAAGGTTTTTAGATAAGGGTTCAACAGACTAACTAATTCCGTCACAAATATAATCATAAAAAAATAAAATTACAAATTTTAACTAAAATATTTTCTACGCACGCTTACCGATTTTTTTTGTATTTTTGCATCGGAGTTGCGTGATAATGCAACCGATAATTGTAGGGATGCACCCCGGTGCATCCGCCAATCGGGCGAACGTCGGCATTTTGCGGATGCACCAGGGTGCATCCCTACATTGGCTATTTAGCAACGCTCTCCCATATTGCGACAACTCCGTCTACACAATCCAATCTTCCCTATGAACAAAGAAGAACGACACAAGCTAATCCTTGAAAACCTCATCAGCGCCGAGTCGGTGCAGGTGGCCGAGCTGGCCGCGCTGCTGTCGGTGTCGACGGTGACGATACGCAAAGACCTTACCGAGCTCGAGAACGAGAACAAGCTCTACCGCAGCCACGGACGCGCCATCCTGGCCAACCCCTACATCACCAACCGGTCGGTGAACGAGAAGGAGAAGCTGGCGCGGCGCGAGAAGGACCTTATCGGCCAGTACGCCGCCTCGCTTGTCGAGCCGGGCGATAGCATCATCATCGCATCGGGCACGACGGTGCTGGCACTGGCACGCGCCATACAGCCCGTGCGGCGGCTGACGGTAATCTCGGCCTCGCTGCAGGTGTCCGAAATCCTCGGCGGCAACGAGGACGTCGACCTGTTCCAGTTAGGCGGCACGGTGCGCCACAGCTCGCTGTCGGTGGTAGGCCGCAGCGCCGAGGCCATGCTCGCCGACTTCTCGTGCAGCAAGCTCTTCCTCGGCGTCGACGGCATAGACCTCGACTTCGGCATCACCACCACCGACATCCGCGAGGCCGAGCTGAACCAGGCCATGATGCGCTGCGCCCAGAAGACCATCGTCCTGGCCGACTCGTCCAAGTTCCGCCGCCGCGGCTTCAGCAAAATAGCCAACCTCACCGACGTCGACATGGTCATCACCGACTCCAACGTCCCCGACAAAATCGCCCACCGCTTCGAGGAGAACGGCATCGATTTGAAAATAGTCAATATTCCTGTTCAAAAGTAACCCGGTCCCACACATTATTATAACCATGAAAAAACTATTATTCCGGCTCGCCGTCGTCCTTGCACCGCTGACGGCCTCCGCCGCGCATCCCGACACCAATCCGCTGGTGTTCGGCAATAACCGCATGACCATCGTCACCCCCACCCTGCTGCGCCTCGAATATGCCCATGACGCCGCCTTCATCGACGAGCCCACGCTCTTCGCCATCGACCGCAGCAACACCCTCAGCACCGACTCCATCGACGTCACCCCCCTTGGCGATGACTGCTACCGCATCACCACCCCCGCCCTCGACATCTGGTACCACGCCGACGGCTTCCCCTTCTCCACCTCCAACCTCAAGGTGAAATACAAACTCGACGGCAAGGAGAAGACCTTCACCAACCGCTTCATCCTCAGCAACAACCTCGGCGGCCCCGTCGAGACGCTCGACCGCGTCACCGGCCCCATACCCCTCAACGACGGCATACTGTCGCGCAACGGCTGGTACATCATCGACGACGAGCGCTCCGACATATTGCGCAACGGCTGGATTGAGCCCCGCGACACGCGCAAGCACGTGCAGGACGAATACTGCTTTGTCTACGGCAACGACTACAAGGCCGCCCTGGCCTCGCTCGGCGCCATCTCGGGCAAGGTGCCCCTCACGCGCAAATACATACACGGCGTATGGTACTGCCGCTACTGGGACTACACCGCCGACGAGTTCCTCGACATCGTCCGCGGCTACGACGAGAACGACTTCCCCATCGACAACCTTGTCATGGACATGGGCTGGCACACCAACGACGCCAAAATCGGCACGGGCCACAACGGTCACCTAAACTGGAACGGCTACACCTGGAACCGCGAGCTCATCCCCGACCCCAAGGCGCTCATCGACTCGGTACACGCCCGCGGCATCACCGTCTCGCTCAACGACCACCCGCACGACGGCATGCGTCCCCACGAGGAGCACTTCGAAGCCTTCGCCAAGGAGCTGGGGCTCAAACCCGGCGAGGTACCTTTGTTCGACCTGTCCGACTCGACGTACATGAAGGCCTTCTTCCGCCACGCACATAAGCCGTCCGAGGACATAGGCGTGGACTTCTGGTGGCTCGACTGGCAGCAGAACTACCTCTTCCCCTACGTACGCGGCCATGCCTCGACCTCGCTGTCGTGGATTAACGAGCTGTACTACCGCAACTCCAAGAACCGCGGACAGCGCGGCGCCGGCTACAGCCGCTGGGCCGGATGGGGCGACCACCGCCATCCCATCCAGTTCTCCGGCGACGCCCAGGCCAACTGGCCCATGCTGGCCTTCGAGGTCAGGCTGACGGCATGCAGCGGCCAGGGCGGATGCTACTACTGGGCACACGACACCGGCGGCTTCCGCGGCAAGCCCAACAACGAGCTCACCACCCGCTGGACGCAGTTCTCGGCCCTCTCCGCCGCCCTGCGCGTGCACTCCACCAAGGACGCCGCCCTCGACCGCCGTCCCTGGATTGGCGGCGAGCCCTTCACCTCGGCAAACCGCCGCATGTACCACATGCGCTCCGAGCTCATGCCCTACATCTACAGCTCGGTATGGCAGACTTCCAACACGATGGTGCCCCTGAACCGCTCGATGTTCATCGACTACGGCGACCAGCCCGAGTCGTTCGACCAGCCCCAGCAGTTCACCTTCGGCGACATCATCCTCGCCGCTCCCATCACCACTCCCGGCACCGGCGACGACATGCGCGCCTCGCAGAAGGTGTGGTTCCCCAAGGGCGAGGTCTGGTACGACTTCTTCACCGGCGAGCGCCACGAGGGAGGCACGACAAAATACATCGAGAAGCCCCTTGACGAGTTCCCGATGTACGTCCGCGGCGGCTGGGTACTGCCCATGCAGCCCTACACCCCGCGTCCCGCCACAGCCAGGCTGGAGACGCTCGTCATGCGCGTCTACCCCTCCGCCGGCGATGCCGACAACACCTTCACCCTCTACGAGGACGACGGCGTAAGCCTCGACTACGAGAACGGCGCCTGCGCCACCACTCCCCTGACCTACAGTCAGAAAGGCAACGCAGCCCGCGTCACCGTCGGCGCCACCGACGGCAGCTACAAGGGCCAGACCCTCCGCCGCGCCTACCGTCTGCTCCTCCCCGGCCTCGCAGCCGGCACCAAGGTCAAGGTTGACGGCCGCAAGCGCGCCCTCACCGCCGACCCCGCCACCGGCCTCCCCTGCCTCGACGTTCCCGCCCGCGACATCCGCAAGCTGTTGACCGTCGAATACACATTATAATATAGAGGGGCGTGTGATAATGGCCCATCTGCGGCGTCGCTACGGACAGACGGGTTCGGTCACGTACGTTAGTACGTTCCCTTCACCCTTCGTCATAGGCTCCCAGCATCTGGACCATTCTGACACGCCCCTCCGCCACCCTCCAATACGTCTATTCATTTTAACCGTTCATCGACCATCCTGAAAACTTTTTTTTGCGGTTTCTTGCAAAATTTTAGCAAAATTTCTTTGCAACAGTCGTAAAAATTTTTACTTTTGTGAATTGTTAGGTATTCCCTCTCACCATGAAGACGCAAACCTACAATCCTATCTGTCGAAAAACTAATTATTTATTAACCAATACCCACATTTTTATGAAAAAACTTTTACTCTCTGCAATCGCAATTTGCGGCGCTCTGTCGATGAACGCCCAGGACGTCATTTTCCAGGACGATTTCGAGTGGCTGGCTCCCTGGTCGGCTTACGTCAACGGCAGCGGAGTGCCTGTCGGCAACACCATCGGCGATAATGATCCCAACGCATACTGCCCCTTCATCAACACCCCCAAAGTTGACGATGTAAGCGGTCTGCAGGCTCTCGAGGCAAAAGGCTACAAAGTTCTGCTTGCCCAGAACGGCAAGACCGAGGCAGAGGCCGGTATGAGCTGCTATCTGCAGGTCAACTACCTGAAATTCGGCAAGAGCAGCTACCAGAGCGGTCTTCAGCTCCCCTCGATGGTTTGCCCCGCCGACAAAGTCGTAAAACTCTCGTTCGACTGGACAAAACAGCGCCAGGGCGATGGCACATATGACCCCACCCAACTCGTTGTCATCGTTGAAAACGGCACCGACGTCAAGCAGTTCGCAGTTCCCACTCTCGACATTGAAAACAACGCTGTCATGAGCTGGACAAGCACCTCGGTTGTCCTCGAAGACGTTACCGTCAACGCCCAGACCGTAATCAAGGTTCGTCCCGAGGACTCTCAGTGGAGCGTTTCCGGTCAGCACCGCTGGTTCGTCGACAATTTCAAAGCCGAGGCTGTTGATGCTGCCGGTGTCAACGACATCATCACTGACGGTGAGAATGCTCCCGCAGTTTACTACAACCTGCAGGGCGTACGCGTCGACAACCCCGCCGCCGGCAGCGTTGTCATCGTCCGCAAGGGCAACAAGGCCTACAAGCAGCTTGTAAAATAATTGACGCATAACCCCGTCAATCACGATACCGGAAGGCCGTGCCGTTTGCGGCACGGCCTTCCGTCGCAAAAAACATTACATAAGCCCATGTAGGGACGCTTTTAAAAGCGTCCCTACAAACGCCCCCAAACATCTACCTTCAATCTGACATGGAAGAGAAAATCAAACAAATTTTTGACGAGAAATTCGGCGGCGAGGGCACTCTCTACGCCTCGGCCGGACGCATCAACCTCATCGGCGAACACACCGACTACAACGGCGGCTTCGTTTTCCCCGGCGCCATCGACAAGGTCATCATGGCCGACATACGCCCCAACGGCACTGACCGCGTGCGCGCGGTGTCGGTGGACATGGACGACAGCGCGGAGTTCGGCCTGGCCGAGGAGGATGCACCCGAGGCACAGTGGGCGCGCTATATCTTCGGCGTCTGCCGCGAAATCCTCAAGCGCGGCGGCAAGGTGGGCGGCTTCGACGCCGTCTTTGCCGGCGACGTCCCCGCCGGCGCCGGCCTCAGCTCGTCGGCGGCCCTGGAGAGCTGCTTCGCCTTCGCCCTCAACGACCTGTTCAACGATAACAGAATCGACAAGTTCGAGCTGGCACGCATAGGCCAGTCCACCGAGCACAACTACTGCGGCGTCAACTGCGGCATCATGGACCAGTTTGCCTCCGTGATGGGCAGGAAGGGCAACCTCATGCGCCTCGACTGCCGCTCGATGGAGTTCGAATATTTCCCCTTCGCCCCCGAGCACCACAGCCTTGTCCTTGTCGACAGCCGCGTCAAGCACGAGCTGGTCGACAGCCCCTACAACAAGCGGCGCGAGAGCTGCGAGCGCGTGGCACGCCGCCTGGGTGTCGACACCCTCCGCGACGCCGACATGGCCATGCTCGACGCCGTCCGCGGCGACATCTCGGACGAAGACTACCGCCGCGCCCGCTTTGTCATCGGCGAGAAGGAGCGCGTGCTGGCCGTCTGCGACGCCCTCAACGCCGGCGACTACGACACCGTGGGCCGCATGATGTACGAGACGCACCGCGGCCTCAGCCGGGACTACGAGGTGAGCTGCGAGGAGCTGGACTTCCTCAACGACGTGGCCCGCGAATGCGGCGTCACCGGCTCGCGCATCATGGGCGGCGGCTTCGGCGGCTGCACCATCAACCTCGTCCCCAATGACCTCCGCGACAGCTTCATCGCCACCGCCAAAGCCCGCTTCGAAGCCCGCTACGGCCACGCCCCCGCCGTGTACGACGTTGTCATCAGCGACGGCGCCCGCAAGATGGCGTTGTAATAATGGGCCATCAATAACAGTTATAGCCCGAGCTCGGGTTATAACACGCTTATATATGCAAAACAGGCGCCGTGTCAGCTGACACGGCGCCTGCCGTTGTGGTAGTCTTGCAAGGATTCGAACCTTGACAAACAGAACCAAAACCTGTTGTGCTACCATTACACCACAAGACTATCGGTACACCGACGCGGACACACTGCCCGGCCAAATGCAGCGCAAAGTTACATAATTCTTTTGAGAGCGCAAAAATTACAGCCAAAGTTTTGACAATGGACACTCTACAGCACCTGTTTAACAGCCTCCCAACAGCATTTTAACACTCCTTTTCGGATTTTTTTTGCTAAAAAAAGCTAATTATTGCATTTTTTGTGCTATATTTGCCGGGTAAAGGACAATTGTGCTCTGTTATAAGCATACCCCGGTGTTGTGGGTACTCTCTTTTCATCCCCATGAAAAACAACATTGCGCACCTTTCTCTACATACCCCGCCGACGCTCCGGCGCCTTATAACCCTAACAAAAAGACATAAGGCCCGACAAACATCAAACGTTTCAGCCTGATTACCTAACCCTCTGACACATAAGCTCTGACGACAAAATTCCTATTTCACGACAACAAAAAGCGACCTGTGTGGCCCCTGACGGTCACGCACACTCCCCTCAAACGGGTAAAACACATACAGACAATCTGATAAAACACAAATACTAACCAAAACAACACTCTAAAAAAACTATTCTTTCACATGAAGAACTTCTGTTTTAAGACGAGTCGTAAAGCGTGGATGACAGCGCTGTTCGTGCTGTTTCTCTCGCTCCCTGCCTTAGCGCAGCGGATCACGGTCACCGGCACGGTGACCGACGAGTACGGCGAACCCGTCATCGGCGGCAGTGTCGTTGCCCAGGGCAGCACGATGGGCACAGCCACCGACATCGACGGCAACTACTCCATCTCGGTCGACGCCAACGGCACCCTCGTGTTCTCGGGCGTAGGCTACGAAACCCAGACCGTGGCCGTCAACGGCCGCACCAAGATTGATGTCGTTCTCAAGGACAGCACCACAATGCTGAACGAAGTCGTAGCCATCGGTTACGGTACCGTCAAGAAGAGCGACGCCACCGGTTCGGTAGCCGTCCTCAAGCCCGATGACATCGAGGCCGGTATCGCAGTCTCAACCCAGGACCTCCTGGTAGGCGCAAGCCCCGGTATCACCGTCACCACCAACGGCGGCGACCCCACCGGCAACGCCAACATCCGCATCCGCGGCGGCTCCTCGCTGTCTGCCACCAACGACCCTCTTATCGTTATCGACGGTGTGCCCCAGACCAACCAGGCCTCCTTCGGCGGCACAAACGCCATGAGCATGGTCAACCCGCAGGACATCGAGAACATCACCGTTCTCAAAGACGCATCGGCAACCGCCATCTACGGTAGCCGCGCATCAAACGGCGTCATCATCATCACCACCAAGAAAGGCGCCAGCGGCAAGCCCAAGGTAAACTTCGCCGCCAACTGGCACCTCAACACCGCCCGCAAAACCCTTGACATGATGAACGGCAGCGAGTTCCGCGCCCTCGTCCACAAAGTCTACCCCGACAACGAAGGCATCCTGGACATGCTGGCAGGCCGCAGCACCAACTGGCAGAAAGAGCTGCTCCGCACCTCCTTCTCGCAGGACTACTCGCTGAGCCTCTCCGGCACCAGCGGCTGGCTCCCCTACCGCGTCAGCGCCTCGTACACCAACAACCAGGGTATCCTCAAGGAGAGCGGCATGCAGCGCACCACCGTGGGCTTCAACCTCTCGCCCAAGTTCTTTGACGGTCTCCTCCAGATCAACGCCAACGCCAACGGCACCTACATCAACTCCAAGCAGGGCAACACCGGCGCTCTCGCCGCCGCCGTAGGCTTCAACCCCACCGTTCCCGTCAAGTGGCTGTACCCCTACACCACCGGATCGGTGATGGAGCCCTATAACGGTTACTTCAACTATCTGCTCCCCACCGGCGGCTCGCTCGTTCAGGCAGCAGTCAACCCCGTACAGCAGGTTATGGACGAGCGCAACAAAGTCGGCGAAGTCTACTCGTCGACCGGCAACCTGCAGATTGACTACGCTCTCCACTTCCTCCCCGAACTCCACCTCAACCTCAACCTGGGCTACCAGGTATCGAAGAACAACGACCGCAACTTCGTCGAGCCCAACTCGATGAACGCATGGCGCAACGCCACCCTGCTCAACATGGGCGCAGCCGGTGCCGGCACCAAGTACCGCCGCTGGGAGCTCCAGCGCAACACCATGCTGACATTCTACCTCAACTACCGAAAGGAGTTCGAGGCCATCAAGAGCAACCTCGACGTCACCGCCGGTTACGACTGGCAGCGCTTCAGCTACTTCGGCCACGAGAACAACTACATCAACACCCCCGGCTTCCTCACCGACGCCAACGGCAACATCCCCTTCGCCGGCGGTGTCTATGACATCCAGTGGAACCCCGACAGCCCCGCCATAGGCACTCAGGTAACCAACTCCAACCACCGCTGGGGCAACCACCTGCAGCTCCTCTCGTTCTTCGGACGTCTGAACTACAGCTTCGACGACACCTACCTGCTCACCTTCACCCTCCGCGACGACGCCTCGTCACGTTTCGCCAAAGGTCACCGCTGGGGTCTCTTCCCCGCTGTCGCCCTCGGATGGAAAATCGCCAACATGCCCTTCTTCGAGGGTATACGCGACGAGTTCAATGACTTCAAGCTCCGTCTCGGCTGGGGTAAGACCGGCCAGCAGGACATAGGCTCATACTTCCCCGCACAGGCCGAGTACCTCTCGTCGCACGGCCAGTTCTACTATCCCGACCCCAACGGCAACGGCCAGTGGATCTACCCCCTCTACCCGAAGGCCTACTCCGAGGACATCTCCTGGGAAACTACCACCACCTGGAACGTCGGCTTTGACTTCGGTTTCCTCAACAACCGCATCACCGCCAGCGCCGACTGGTACCTGCGCAACACCGATGACCTCCTCGCCTACACTCCCGTATCGATCCTGACCACCTCCGACTACGCCGACCGCAACATCGGCAGCCTGCGCAACATCGGTGTCGAACTCAACCTGAGCGCACGTGTCATCGATACCAAGGACTTCGTCTGGAAGACCGGCATCAACTGGTCGTGGAACAAGTCGAAGATCACCGCCCTCACCGGCGACCGCGAAACCTCGCAGATTAAAGCCGAGAACACTCCCGGCGGTACAGGCGCAGGCCTCGAATACCACCTCGTAGGCGAAGCTCCCTACTCATTCTGGGTTTACGAGCAGGTCTACGACAAGGACTGCAACCCCATCCCCGGCCAGTATGTCGACCAGAACGGCGACGGCAAGATTACCGAGGAAGACAAGATTGTCTACCACTCGCGTGACCCGAAATACACCTTCAACTGGTCCAACACCTTCAACTACAAGAACTGGGATTTCGGCTTCGCCCTCCGCGCCAACATCGGCAACTACGTCTACAACGGTCCCAAGTACACATACGGCCGCATCAACAACATCGGCGGCGGCTACGGTCTCAACAACGTGCTCGCCGACTCGTACCTCTTCCCCACCGAAGACACCAACCTGGCCCTGAGCAACTACTTCGTCGAGAACGCCTCGTTCCTGCGCTGCGACAACATCTCGCTGGGCTACACCTTCGAGAACCTGCTCGGCCAGCTGCGTCTGCGCCTCTTCGGCGTCGTACAGAACCCGTTCGTGCTCACCAAGTACACCGGCCGCGACCCCGAACAGTTCAACGGTATCGACAACGACCCGTATCCGCGTCCCATCACCGTCACCTTCGGTCTGACCGCCAACTTCTAAACCACCACAACACCGTTATATAAGAAATCATGAAATTACTCAATAAACTTTTCATAGGCGCTGCCGTGGTGGCCACAGCCGCCACAATGAGCAGCTGCACCGGTGACCTGGACCTCGTATCCTCCGACCCCAACACCACCACCTCGGGTACCTTCGGCGATGATTCGGAGAAATACCTCGACTACGTCTTCGCCGACATCTTCTTCAACTTCCAGTCATACGGCCCCGGCGGCGACGCCATCATCCACAGCTTCGACCGCGGTATGTCCACCTTCCAGCGCGCTATCTTCAACATGGAGGAAGTGCCCTCGGACGAGGCCAACTGGATTGCCGAGCAGGACACCAACTTCGGCCGCATGACCTTCGGTATCGTCGACGCCACCAATACCGGCGCCACCGCCGGCTACTCGCGTCTGATGACCAACGTCGCCCTGTGCGTCCAGTTCCTGAACGCCGTCAACAACGGCGACTTCCACCTCGATACCCCCGAACTCCAGGCCAAGGCCGCAGACTACTGCCTGCAGGCCCGCGCACTGCGCAACATCTGCTACTTCTATCTGCTCAGCTGCTACGGCAACGTCCCCTACGCCGACGAGTCCACCCCCATCGGCTCGACCCCCGCACAGCTTGACCGCGCCGAGGTTTACCGCCGCACAGTGGCCGACCTCGAGGACGTCGTCGCCCAGATGAAGGCCGCCAACCGCCCCGTTCACTACGGCTATCTCGGCGTTGACGCCGCAGAGGCATATCTGGTCAAGCTCTACCTCAACGCCGGTGTCTTCGCCGGTCAGCCCGACTGGACCAACGCCTGCACACACGCCAAGAACATCATTGACCGTCACGCCGGCGCCGGTTTCGACAACTCCGGTCTGTGCATGAACTACAGCCAGCTCTTCGGTCAGGGTAACCAGAAGTTCACCCCCGGCGGCGGCGATGCCGTCCAGGAAATCCTCTGGGCCATCCCCAGCTGCCCCGACAAGACCACCTCGTGGGGCAACTCGACAATGATGATCGACGCCTTCCTCGGTGAGAACGACGACTACGGCGTAAAACTCGCCGACTACAACGTCTCCGACGGCTGGAAGTGCGCCACCGCCCGCGAGCAGTTCGTCCGCAAGTTCCAGTGGGACGACGCCGAGTGCTCGTCCAGCCCCGACCAGCGCGTACGTTTCTGGGCCACCAGCGCCCAGGGCTTCGCCATCGGCAACGCCACTTTCGTACAGGCAAACTGGGGTAAGAACGGTTACCTGCCCATCAAGTTCACCAACTGGGTAATCGACGACTACGGCAACATCGACGCCGAGGCCTCCGGCAACGCCATCCCCAACCAGTTCAAGGTTGACTATCCTATGGTACGTCTGGCCGAGATTTATCTTTCGTACGCCGAAGCAGCCCTGCAGGGTGGCGGCGACCGCGCCCTCGCCCTCAAATATGTCAACTACATCCGCGAGCGTGCCGGCATTGAACCCTGGAGCGCCGCCGACCTCACCCTGGAGACCCTCCAGGACGAGCGTTGCCGCGAGCTCTACACCGAGTGCAACCGCCGCACCGACCTCATCCGCTACGGCAAATGGATCAGCGGTTACACCTGGAACTGGAAAGGCGGCGTACCTGCCGGTACCGACTTCGCCTCCAACTTCAACCTCTATCCCCTGCCCTCGGCAGTGGTTACACAGGCCGGTTACAAGCAGAACCCCGGTTACTGATAACCCGAAACATTGTTACCAAACTACCTGATACAAGAAAAAGCAATGAAAAAACTTTCGATATTTTTTGCTTGCGCGGCCGCAATGTTCGGGCTCACAGCCTGTGAACAGAACACCGACCCCAAGCTCACCATACCCGAAGACCACAGCTTCGTACTCAACCAGCCGGCTTTTGCCGACCAGTACCTTCAGCTTACCCAGGGCAACAGCTTCGAGGTAACCTGCACGCAGCCCGACTACGGCTACGCAGCAACCGCCACCTACGGTATGCAAGTCTCGCTCACCGAAGACTTCGCCGACTACCGCTCGCTCAACCCCGTCAACCCCGGACTGGCCCGAATCGAGATACTCGACCAGGACCTCGCCCTTGCACTGTGCGAGCTCCACGGCTTCACAGCCTCCAGCTACGAGGACCTTCCCGCCGGGAAGATCTATCTGCGCGCAACATGCGAGATTGCCGGCGTAGAGGGCACCCAGTGCGTTTCAAACGTCATCACCCTCAACCAAGTCAAGTTCTACCTGGCTATCCAGGAGGCCGGATTTATCTATCTGGTCGGCACGCCCAACGGCTGGCCCGCACCCTCGGCTGAGTCCGCAGAGAAGCTCGCTTCCTGGCAGCTCAACGAGACCGGCGTAGGCACCGGCATCTACTACGGCATGTTCAAACTGCCCCAGGGCGAGAACACCTTCCGCTTCTACAAGGAGCTGACAGGCTGGGACGGCGGCGCATCGGTAGGCTCGCAGCCCGATGACAACCCCGTCAACATCCAGGCCGACTTCGTCGACGGCGTTTACGACGGCGCCTGCGTCGACGGCAAGGGCTCGTTCCAGTTCAACCTCGACAAGGAGACCATGGTGGGCATCACCGTCAACCTCAACGACATGAAGGTACGCATCGACATCACCGGCAACATCAACTACGACGTGCTCCCCTGCATGTACATCATCGGTAATGTCAGCGGCTGGAAAGGCCCCGAAGAGGCCAACGCCGGCTCGCTGGCCGACTGGCGCATCTACGACATGGACGGCAGCGGCGTATACGTCAGCCGTCCCGACAAGCCCTTCACCTACACCGAAGCCCCCATGTTCCGCATCTACTCGGAGCTGACAGGCTGGGACGGCGGTGCATCGCTGGGCGCCCAGGAGGCCGACCAGGCCGTTGACGTAACAGTCACCAACGGCGTCTTCTCCGGCAGCTACGTCAGCGGCAAGGGCAGCTGGAACTTCCCCGGCGTAGGTACCTCGGGCACCTTCTCGGTATCCCTCGACACCAACACCAAACAGCTCACCGTAACTTTCAACAACTGATCAGTAACCGACAATAGCCGCCGTGCCCGCCGGGCACTCACGCCCGGCGGCGCCACGGGGCTGACAAAAAATCTCACTATAAAACGATGAAAAAATTAGCAATCGCATTGTCGGTGATGGCAGTGGCCGGCCTGGCTTCGTGCACAGGCACTTACGAACTGCCCAATCCTCCGGCACAAAGCAATCCCGCCGAGGTTCCCTTCGACATCAACAACCTCTCGGTGGCTTCCCTGTCAGTAAACGACGGCGCAGTCATCAACCTCACCGAAGCCAACGCCAACAGCAAACTGGTTCCCGTGGCTCTGGCACACGCCGCAGAATGGCCCGCAAACTACCTGCTTGACCTGACGATGAACGTCACCTACAAGGGCAAGACCGTCCAGGTGCCCACCACCACCGTCAACGACACGGTATATGTCGAGCCCGACGTCTTCAACGACGAGTTCTACACCATCACCAAGGACCCCTCCGAGGCTACCGTCGACATCAACTTCACCCCGAAAGCCAAGCTGGCCGAGAGCAACAGCTCGTTCCTCCTCGGCGGCCCCGGCTACACCCTCGGTGACGAGAAACTGACCATCAAGCCCTTCGACCCCGCCATCGTAATCGAGGACACCTACATCCTCGTTCTCGGCGACGAGCGCATCACTCTCCGGCACAACAGCAGCGAGAGCGTCTATGACGACCCCAACTTCAGCGTCGTCAAGGACATCGTCACCACCGCCAACAGCCTGCCCTGGTACGTCACCAACGCCGCCGGCAACGTGAAGTGGGCCGGTGAGGGCGAAAGCGGCACAATGGTAGAAGGCGCAACCGGCTCGTGCATGTACGTCGGTCCCGTGATGTTCAAGTTCAACATGGAGACAAAGGAATTCGAGTTCTACGTGGCCTACCCGCAGCTCTACGTTCCCGGCGACGCCAACGGGTGGAGCCAGGCTGCCTCCACCCCCGTCTACACCAGCGACTACGTAAACTACAACGGCTTCATCCACGCCGATGGCGAGTTCAAATTCTGTGCCACCCTCGGCTGGGATGTCAACTGGGGTGACGCCGGCAACGGCAAGCTCGCTCCCGGCGCCGACAACATCAAGGTAGGCGCCAACGGCTGCTACTATGTCACCGCCAACCTCGGTAACCTCACCTTCACCACCGCCCTCATGACCACCTGCGGTGTCATCGGCGACGCCACTCCCAACGGATGGGACGGCCAGACCAACCTCGTCCAGGACGCCGCCAACCCGATGATCTACAAAGGTGAAATCGAGTTCAAGGGCAACGGCGAATGGAAGATCCGCTTCAACGACAACTGGGACTACAACCTGGGCGGCAACGTGGACAACCTCACCGTGGGCGGCGACAACATCAAGACCCCCGGTGCCGGTAAGAAGACCGTCACCCTCGACCTCTCCAAGTTCCCCTACACCGTTACCGTAAGATAACGCTAACAACGTAGCTTAAAACCGAACCCTCAAAGGGCCGCCGACCGGCATCGACCGGTTTCGGCGGCCCTTTTCACGTTTTTGCGGCCATCAATGCAAGGTTTTGCTGGAAAATCGTTATATTTGTGGTTAATTTGGGGCAAAAGTCCGCCTTGACGGTGACCATGGCGACAAAAAGCCCTGCAACGCGCAAAAAGTCAACGCCTTATGGACAACAAAGCCAATCTTACCACTCCCGAGGAAGACCGCATGGTCGACGACGCTTTCCGCGACATGCTCAACGGCTATCTGGCCAGCAACCACCGCAAGAAAGTGGAGATTATCGAGCGGGCCTACCGCTTCGCAAAAGACGCCCATGCCGGTGTGCGCCGCCGCTCGGGCGAGCCGTACATCCTGCACCCCATAGCGGTAGCCAAAATAGCGAGCCAGGAGATTGGCCTTGGCTCCACGTCGATATGCGCGGCCCTCCTCCACGACGTGGTGGAGGACACCGAGTACACCGTCGAGGACATCCGCGCCCACTTCGGCGACAAGGTGGCCCAGATCGTCTGGGGACTCACCAAAATCTCCGGCGGCATCTTCGGCGACCGCGCCTCGGCGCAGGCCGAGAACTTCCGCAAGCTGCTGCTGACGATGAGCGAGGACATCCGCGTCATCCTCATCAAGATGGCCGACCGCCTGCACAACATGCGCACCCTGGGCTCGATGGCTCCCAACAAGCAGTACAAAATCGCCGGCGAGACCCTCTACATCTACGCCCCGCTGGCCCACCGCCTGGGCCTCTTCGCCATCAAGACCGAGCTTGAGGACCTCAGCTTCAAATATGAGCACCCCAAGGCCTGGCAGGAAATCACCGAAAAGATACGGCAGAGCGAGGAGCGCCGCCAGTCGGTCTACTCCGACTTCGCCGCCCCCATCCGCGAGCGCCTCGAGGCCATGGGTCTCGACTACGAGGTAAAAGCCCGCGTGAAATCGTGCTACTCCATCTGGAAAAAGATGCAGACCAAGCACATACCCTTCGAGGAAGTGTACGACCTCTACGCCGTCCGCATCGTCTTCAAGGGCGACAAGGACAGCGAGAAGGAGACATGCTGGAAAATCTACAGCGCCATCACTGACCTCTACCGACTCCACCCCGAGCGCACCCGCGACTGGATAAGCGTGCCCAAGGCCAACGGCTACCAGGCCCTGCACCTCACCGTCATGGGCCCCGACGGCAACTGGATTGAGGTGCAGATACGCTCCGAGCGCATGGACGAGATAGCCGAGAAAGGCTTTGCCGCCCACTGGAAATACAAAATCGGCGAGGGCGAGGAGGAGAGCGAGCTGTCCGTCTGGCTGCAGACCATCAAGGACATCCTCGACAACCCCGAGCCAAGCGCCATTGATTTCCTGGACACCCTCAAGCTCAATCTCTTCGCCAGCGAAATCGTCGTCTTCACCCCCAAGGGCGAGCTCATCACCCTGCCCACCGACTCGACGGTGCTCGACGTCGCCTTCGCCCTGCACACCGACCTGGGCCTGCACTGCATTGCCGGCAAGGTCAACCACCGCCTCGTCCCCCTCGACTACCGCCTCAGCTCGGGCGACCAGGTGGAGGTGCTGACCTCGCAGACCCAGCAGCCCCAGCGCGAGTGGATGAACTTCCTCAAGACCGCCAAGGCCAAGACGCGCCTGCGCCAGGCCCTGCGCCGCGAGCGCCAGCCCCTGACCCAGCGCGGACACGAGATGCTCGACGACTTCCTGTCGCAGCACGGCCTCGCCGACAACAACCAGACACGCCCGCGCCTGCTGGCCCGCTTTGGCGCCGTCAACAGCGAGGACCTCTGGTATATGGTCGGCAATGGCGACGCCGTCCTCGACGACAGCCTTGCCACATACCTGCGCGGAGGCAAAAAGGACGGCGACCGCAAGCTGCTCAACCGCCTGTTGCGCTCCACCTTCAACATCGTCACCCGCAACAACAAGGACAAGAAAGCCGAGACCGAAGCCGCCGGACAGCCCGCCGAGGCCGGCGCCGAGACGGCTCCCGCCGTCAAACGGCCCGAAATCAACACCAAGGAGACATACATCCTCCGCTACGACGAGCACGGCGCCAACTTCCGCCTGGCCGACTGCTGCAACCCCATCCCCGGCGACGAGGTAATGGGTTTCATCGATGACAACGGCGAGGTGGTCGTCCACGCCCTCAACTGCCCGCGCGCCCTCGTCCTCAAGGCCGGTTACGGCAACCGCATCCTGTCCACGCGCTGGGCCGTCAGCGGCAACAAGTTCATGGCCCACATCCGCGTCGAAGGCATCGACCGACGCGGCATCCTCCAGGAAATCACCGGCGTAATCTCCGTCCAGAAAGACATCGACCTGCGCCGCCTCGACATCGAGGCCACCGGCGAGGTCTTCCACTCCGACATATGGCTGCGCGTCGAGGACACCGACGTCGTGGGCCAGCTCTGCGACGCCCTCACCGAAGTCTCCGGCGTAGAGCGCGCCACACGCATCCAGTAAAACCCGGCATAACGCCTGAAAAACGGTTAACACACAAGCACTCAAATGTCACCAAGATTTTCCGAAAAACTGTCCGGGCAATACAGCCGTCACCGGTTGCCGATATACATCTCGCTGGCGCTGGCGACGCTGGTCGTGGTGGTGTTCTTCTACCCCCACCCCACCGTCAGCCACTACAAATACGAACAGGGACGTCCCTGGAACTACGCCCAGCTGATAGCGCCCTTCGACGTGCCCATCCGGCCCGACTCGGCCACCGTCGCCGCCCGCATCGACTCCATCGACCGGGCCTTTGTGCCCGTCTACTCCCGCATCGACGTCAGCGCCGACTCGATGGCCCGCGCCATACGCCAGCGCATCGACAACGCCGACGTGCAGATTGAGCTCGACGACCTGTCGTACGACTCGGAGGGCATGTACGTCAGCCTGGCCCGGATGCTCAACGCCGCCTACGACCGCGGCGTCCTCACCGACTCGCTGCCCGAGTCGGCGGCCACGCAGAACCGCGGAGAAATCCGCTATTACCGCGCCGAAAGGGGCAGCGACGGCAAGCAGCAGGCCATCCTTGTCAAGCAGTCCACCGCCGGAATGCTGACCAACGCCCGGCTGCTCAGCCGCATCGACTCGCTGGCCCAGCGCTACAACTGCCTGCGACGCGCAAAAAGCGCCGGACTGGAAGCCGTCGTGCGTCCCAACCTCTACTGCGACGTCACCGAGAGCGAGCGCCTGCTCGAAAACGAGCGCGCCCTGCAGTCGCTCGACATGGGCATGATACAGCGCGGCCAGACCATCATCAACAAGGGCACAATCATCACCGCCCAGGACTACACCAACCTGCGCACCTACGAGAAGATGCTGCAGGAACAGCGCGACAAGACGCTGCGCAACGACCTGCTCATCACCCTCGGGCAGGCGCTGTATGTGGCTATGCTGCTGCTGGCGTTCATGTACTACGTCTACATCTTCGCCCGCAAGAAAGTGTACGGGAGCATGCGCGCCATGGTCTTTCTGCTGCTGCTCATCACGCTGTTCTTTATCTTCGTCGTGGCCTGCGACAGATGGCTGTCAGGCCAGGGCATCTACCTTGTACCGCTGCCCCTCGTGGCGATACTGGTGCTGATGTTCTTCGACGCGCGTCTGGCGCTGATGACCTCGTTCACCTGCGTCATGCTCTGCGCCGGCCTGGCCAGCTTCCCGCTTGAATATATAGCCCTGCAGTTCGTGGGCATCTGCGCCGCCATCTACTCGGTGGGACGCCTTGAAAGACGCTCGCAGCTCTTCCGCGCCTCGCTGTACGTGGCCGTCTCCTACTGGGTGACCTACACCGCGCTCGAGATCATGCACAACGGCTCGTTCGGCGACTTCTCGTGGTATGCCGTCACCGCCCTCGGCATCAACGCCCTGCTCATCTCGCTGGCATACGTACTCATGCTTCCCGTCGAGCGTGTCTTCGGTTTCGTATCCGACCTCACCCTCATCGAGCTCACCGACGTCAACTCGCCCGTGCTGCGCAGCCTCAGCGAGGAGTGCCCCGGCACCTTCCAGCACTCCGTTTCGGTAGGCACCTTGGCCACCGACGCCGCCCGCGCCGTCGGCGCCGACGTCCTGCTGGTACGCGCCGGAGCCATGTACCACGACATCGGCAAGATGAGCAGCCCCATCTTCTTCACCGAGAACCAGCACGGCGTCAACCCGCACGACGGACTCACCCCCGAGCGCAGCGCAAAGATTATCACCGGCCACGTCCCCGAAGGCCTGCGCCGCGCCGACAAGGCCGGCCTGCCTGCCGTCATCAAGGACTTCATCCGCGAGCACCATGGCCGCGGCATGGCCAAGTATTTCTACATCACCGCCTGCCAGCAGGCCGGTGACGAGCCCGTCGACCCGGAGCCCTACACCTACATCGGCCCCAACCCGCAGTCGGTGGAGACTTCGATTCTGATGATGGCCGACTCGGTAGAGGCCGCCTCGCGCTCGCTCACCGAGCATACTCCCGCCGCCATCTCGGCGCTGGTGGACAAGATTATCGACGGCCAGATTGCCGACGGCCTGCACAGCGAGTCCAACCTGACCTACCGCGACGTCCCCGCCATCAAGGCCGCCTTTGTCAAGCGCCTGCGCACCATGTACCACTCGCGCATAGCCTACCCCGAGGCCCCGAAACGCCCTAAGCCGACGGACAATAATAGCGCCGCAAAAACGTTATAAGTTAAGGTTGTGCGGTACTTTCATCCCAATGTAGGGACATGCCTTTGGCATGTCAGGCCAATCAACTGATTTCCAATCCAGACATCGCAAAGCGATGTCCCTGCATTATTGAAAATTCGCATTTTGACACCTTAAATAAGGTTAATTACAAACCAAAGGGCCCTTGATGAAGTTTTTCCGTAAATATTCCTTTGTGATGCTGGTGCTGGGAGCGCTGCTGTGTGCGGTGGTCTCGGGCTGCAACGCGCGCAAGCGCAACACTGCCGCCGCACGCCAGTACACGGCCTTCATCACCAAATACAACATCCACTACAACGGCGACAAGCACTACCGCGAGACGCTGGACGAGATGGAGAAGACATACGAGGACGACTACACCGGTCTTGTCCTCACCCATCCCGCCGAGGCCAAGGGCAACGAGAAGGCGCCCCAGCCCACCGGCGACTTCACCCGCTCGATAGAGAAGGCGCAGAAGGCCATCCAGCTGCGCTCGATAACCAAAAAGCCCGCCCGCAAGCGCGGCAAGTCCAAAGACCCCAAGTACAAGGAGTGGATGAAGCGCGAGGAGTACAACCCGTTTCTGCACAACGACTGGCTGATGATGGGCCGCAGCCAGTACATGAACGGCGACTTCCTCGGCGCCAGCGCCACCTTCTTCTACACCGGCCGCCACTTCAGCTGGCTGCCCGTCACCGTCACCGAGTCAAAGCTCTGGCAGGCACGCTCCTACCTTGCCATGGACTGGCTGTACGAGGCCGAGCAGATTCTCATCCGCGTCAAAAAAGAGGAGCTCACCAACAAAACACTGCAATACCTTTACGACCTCGACTGGGCCATGCTGCACATACGCCAGCATCAGTACGCCGAGGCCTCACCCTTCCTCGAGGCCGCCTCGCGCCACGGCTCGGCGGCGCAGAAAACGCGTCTGACCTTCCTGCTGGGACAGGTCTACGAGCGCGCCGGCGACAAGGCCAAGGCCTACAAGGCCTTCGGACGCGCCGCCTCCGCCTCTTCGGCTCCTTACCGCACGCAGTTCAATGCCCGCATACGCCAGAGCGAGGTCTTCACCGGCCCCGATATCGAGAGCGAGGTCCAGGCCCTGCGCCGCATGACGCGCTACGACCGCAACAAGGATTTTCTCGACCAGATTTACTACGCCATCGGCAACCTCTACCTCAGCCGCGGCGACACCGTCAAGGCCATCAGGAACTACGAGGAAGGCGCCGCCAAGTCGACCCGCAACGGCATCGAGAAAGCCATCCTCAACGTGCGCCTCGGCGGTCTTTTCTACGACGAGGGCCGCTACGAGAAAGCCCAGCCCTGCTACGCCGAGGCCGTGCCCATGCTGCCTAAGGACTATCCCGGACTGGACACGCTGAAAAAACGCTCGGACGTCCTGGACGAACTGGCCACATACTCGCAGAACGTCACCGAGCAGGACTCGCTGCTCAAACTCGCCGCCATGGACTCGACGGCACGCATGGACGTCATCAACGCCGCCATCGACAACCTCAAGGTGCGCGAGCGCAAGGAGGCCGAGGAGGCCGCCCGCGAGGCATACATGGCCGAGCAGAAGGCCAACGGCTCGAGCCAGGGCAACGCCTCGTCTGCACCACAGCAGTTCCAGATGAACAACGACAACTCGTGGTACTTCTACAACCAGAGCGCCCGCACCGCCGGACGCACCGAGTTCCAGCGCCGATGGGGCTCGCGCAAGCTCGAGGACAACTGGCGCCGCCGCAACAAGTCGAGTTTCAACACCGCCGACTTCGACGCCCCGTCCGGCGAGAACGAAGAGGGCGAGAGCGCCGAGGGCACCGAAAACACCGAAGAGACCCGGGAGTCGAAGGAAGACCAGGAACGCAAGAAGCGAGAGGACGACCCTCACTATCCCGAATACTACCTCAAGCAGATTCCCTTCACGGCCGAGCAGAAGGCCACAGCCAACGACGTCATCCAGGAGGGCCTCTACAACATGGGCGTCATCCTCAAGGACAAGATGGACGACTATCCCGCCGCACAGACGCAGTTCGACCGCCTGCTCACCGACTACCCCGACAACGTCTTCCGCCTCGACACATATTTCAACCTCTACCTGATGTACATGCGCACGGGCGACACCGCCCTGGCCAACCGCTACCGCAGCATGGTGCTCAGCCAGTTCCCCGAGTCGAAGGAGGCCATGGCCCTGCGCGACCCCGACTACATCGACAACCTGCGCAAGATGGACCGGGAGGAGAACCTCCTGTACGAGCAGGCATACGAGGCATACATGAACAACGACAACAGGAGCGTACACCGCATCTACGCGGACGTGTCCGAGCGCTACTCGATGTCCAAACTGATGCCCAAGTTCATGTTCCTGGAGGCCCTGGCCTACGTCACCGACAAGGAGCCGGAGAAGTTCAACGCCACACTGCGCACGCTGCTAGAGCGCTACCCCGACACCGACCTCACGCCCACCGTCTCGGCATGGCTCGCCGGCATGGCCAGGGGCCGCAAGCTGCAGTCGGGCGGCACCGGCGCCAACATGCGCGGCATGGTATGGGACATCAGCCTCGGCGCCGACTCGACGGCTCAGGCCAACCAGGGCCAGGGCGTGCAGTTCGAGGAAATCTCGCCCGACGCCCGCCAGCTCCTCGTGCTGTCCTTCCCCACCGACGCCGTCTCGGCCAACGAGCTGCTGTACAACGTGGCACGTCACAACTTCTCGTCGTTCGTCGTCAAGGACTACGACCTCGAATACCTCAACTTCGGCCGCCTCGGCATGATTGTGATACGCAGTTTCGACAACATGGACGAGCTCAACCACTACCGCAAGGTCATGGCCCGCAGCGACCGGTTCAAGCTGCCCGCGGGAGTGCGTCCCATCGTCATCTCCGAGGCCAACTTCGACGCCCTTCTCAAGAGCGGCGCCTCGCTCGACGACTACTTCCGCTTCCTTGACGAGCAGAACTACATCGACGCCCAGAAGGACCTCCTGCCCTACACCGAAATCGAGACCCTCCCCGAGGCCGACGCCCGCGCCGCCGAAGAGGCCGCACCGCAACAGCCCTCCGAAGAGTCCGCCGAGCAATCCGAGGCAACGCCCGAACCGGCAGCTCCGACTAAGCCTGAGGCCGAACCTGTCAAGCCTGAGCAGCCCGCTCCCGCCAAACCGGCTACCAAGACTACCGCGACTCCCGCCAAGCCCGAAAAGCCTGCGGCCAAGCCTGCCAAGCCCGCTCAAAAACCGGCCACCCAGCCCGCCAAGCCGACACCGCCGCCCGTAACTCGTCCGCAGTACGACCCGGGCAGTGAGGGCGACGACGAAACTGACGAGCCTTAATCTCTCTCTTTTCACTCCAAAAATCAAGTAACTTTGGCTTTCAACATTCTCTGGGCCGATGACGAGATAGACCTCCTGAAGCCCCACCTTCTTTTCCTCCGCAGCAAAGGCTACGATGTCGCCACCGCCAACAACGGCCGCGACGCCCTCGACATGGTGCAGAACGGCACCTTCGACCTCGTCATCCTCGACGAGAACATGCCCGGCCTCACCGGCCTGGAGACCCTCAGCGCCATCAAGCAGACCGCCCCGCATATCCCCGTGATAATGATTACCAAAAGCGAGGAGGAGAATATCATGGACCAGGCCGTCGGCAACAAAATCGCCGACTACCTCATCAAGCCCGTCAACCCCAACCAGATTCTGCTGGCGCTGAAAAAGCACCTGCACGCCGAGCAGCTCGTCTCGTCGCGCGCCACCAGCGACTACAGCCGCGAGTTCGGCCGGCTGGCTCAGCAGATTAACACCGCCTCCACCATCGAGGACTGGTACAACATACATTCGCGCCTTGTCTTCTGGGACATGGAGCTCACCGACACCGACACGGGCATGGAGGGCATGCTGGAGATGCAGAAAAACGAAGCCAACTCGGAGTTCAACAAGTTTGTGCGCCGCCAGTACGAAAACTGGGTCAGCGGCGGCGACGTCCCGCCTGTCCCCGGCGACGGCACTCCGCTCATGTCGCCGCGCGTGGTGCAGGAGTCGGTGTTCCCGCTCCTCGACGCCGGCAACAAGGTCTGCCTTGTGGTGATAGACAACTTCCGCCTCGACCAGTGGCGCGCCGTGCAGCCGCTCCTGGCCGAGTCGTTCAACATCGACGAGCGCCTCTACACCTCCATCCTCCCCACGGCCACGCAGTACGCCCGCAACGCTATCTTCTCGGGCCTCATGCCCGTGGCCATCGAGCGCATGTTCCCCGGCCTGTGGGTCGACGAGGACTCGGAGGAAAGCAAAAACCTCAACGAGAGCCCGCTGCTGGAGACGCAGTTCCGCCGTTTCCGCCGCCAGTGCCGCTTCAGCTACACCAAGGTCAATGACGGCCAGGGCATGGAGCGACTGTTGCGCGATTTCAACGCCCTCAAGGAGAACGACCTCAATGTCGTGGTCTTCAACTTCATTGACATGATGAGCCATGCACGCACCGAGTCGAAGATGATACGCGAGCTCGCCGGCACCAACGCCGCCTACCGCTCGCTGTCCACATCGTGGTTCCGCCACTCAGGCGCCCTCGACTTCCTGCGCCGCGCCGCCGCCGCGGGCTGGCGCGTCGTTCTCACCACCGACCACGGCACCATCCGTGTCACCAACCCCGTCAAAGTCGTCGGCGACAAAGGCACCAACACCAACCTCCGCTACAAAGTAGGTAAAAACCTCGCCTACAACTCGCGCCAGGTCTACGAGATAAAAAAAACCGAGCGATTCGGGCTCCCCTCGCCCAACGTCTCCAGCGTCTACATCTTTGCCGGCAACCGCGACTTCTTCGCCTACCCCAACAACTACAACTACTACGTCCAGTACTACACCGACACCTTCCAGCACGGCGGCATCTCCATGGACGAAATGCTGATCCCCCTCGTCACCCTCACCCCCAAAGGCTAACCCCCGTACGCCTCTATCCTTTGATGCGGGAGGCGGTGAGGCGGCGGAGCTGCCAGAAAATCAGGGCGGCGGTGACTATGGTGGCGAGGGTGTCGGAGATGGGGAAGGCCATCCAGATGCCGTTGAGGTAGAAGACGGTGGGCAGCCACAGGAGGAGGGGTATCAGGAAGATTACCTGGCGGGCGAGACCTAACAGCAGGCTCTCGCCGGCCTTGCCGATGCTCTGGAAGAAGTTTGTGGAGACAATCTGAAATCCCACCAGCGAAAAGGCGAGCATGGAGGTGGACAGGCAGGTGCCGGTGACCTCGATGAGGCGCGGATGATTGGTGAAGGCGCGGGCGAGGGTCTCGGGGAAGGCTATGCCGGCTACCGATGACAGCACGCACAGCACGGTGGCGGCCGCCACCGCCAGCCAGTAGGCCTTGATGGAACGGCTGATCTTGCCCGCGCCGTAGTTGTAACCCACGATAGGCTGCATGCCCTGGCAGATGCCTAACACTACCATCACCACAAGCTGCGTCACCGTGGTGAAGATACCGGCGGCGCCCACGGCGTCGTCACCGCCATAGAGCAGCAGACTGCGGTTGATGATTACATTTACGAGGCATCCGGCGACGTTGACGGCAAAGGGCGCCGAGCCTATCGCCAGAATGGGCCATACCGTCTTCCACCGCAGGGTGTAGATGCCGCGGCGGAAGTGTACTATGCTGGACTTGCGGAAAAAGTGCCAAAAAACGAAGACAAAGGCGCAGGTGGTGGCCAGAACCGTGGCCCAGGCGGCTCCCGCGATGCCGAGATCGAGCGGAAAAATGAACAGCCAGGCCAGAAAAACATTGATGAGGGCGCTGTACACCATCGTCATCATCGCACGCTGCGGATATCCCGACGCACGCTGTATGTTGTTGAAGCTGAACGTGAAGTTCATTATCAGCAGACCCGGCAGCAGCACGCTCATAAAGGCGTAGGCATACGGCAGCGTGACATCCGAGGCGCCGAAGGCACGCAGGATATCCTCGAGCCAGATGCCGAAACAGCTGACGTATATCGTACCGATTATCGCCGTCAGCAGCAGGGCGCTGCCCAGCGTGCGCTCGGCCTCGTCCTGACGTCCGGCGCCCAGAAGCATCGACACACGCGCCGACGAGCCCGCGCCGATGAGGACGCCGAGGGCCGTGGAGAGGTTCATCACCGGAAAGGTGATGGCCAGACCGGCGATGGCCTCGTGTCCCACATTCTGTCCGATGAAAATGCGGTCGATGACATTGTACAGCGACGCCACCGTCATGCCCACCACGGATGGCAGGCTGTATTTCCACAGCAGTCGGCCGACCTTTCCGGTGGCCAGTTCAGTAATGTCAGACACCTTGGGAAAATTGAAAATTAAAAATGTAAAATTAAAAATCCGGTCATAAAAAAGGCGGAGCCGGTGGCTCCGCTTTTTATGGGGTTAGGCGGGGTTAATTACTTACCGGCCTGAACTTTGGCGCGCTCGACGTATTTGTCGATATCGTTCATGAACGCGGGATACTGGCTCTGAATCTGCAGATACTGCTCATATTCCTTGTCGTACTTCTTCTGGGCGCGGTAGACATTGGCCAGCTTCAGCATGACGTAGGGCACGATGGCGGGGTTGTTGTCGGCCTTCCTGAGGGCCTCGTGGTAGCATTTGAGAGCGTCATCGAGCTTGTTGAGGTTGGCGTAGCAGTCACCCTTGAGCAGGTAGATGCCGGCTTCGAGACGCTCGCTGTTCAGGTCAGCCTTGTCGAGGTAGTTGAGGGCCTCCTGATACTTGCCGTCCTTGTAGAGGTGACCGGCCACCATGACGCGGGCGCGGTTGTTGGCGTCGTAGTCGGCGTCGTCGGCAATCTTCTTGTACATCTGATACTGGAGGCTGTCGTTCTGCTCCATGTCGGCCTTGCCGATGGCCTCGTTGGCCTTCTTGTTGCCGGAGTAGTAGCTCCAGTACATGCCGCCGGCGATAGCCAGGACAACGACGATGGCCACTGCCGACCAGATGATGACTTTCTTGTTTACGCGGGCGATGCCTGCGTCCTGTACGGCCTCTACGCCGGGAAGTCCGCCGAGGGTCTGATGTTTGGGTTCTTGCGAATTATTCTTGTCCATTGTGATAATATTTTTCAAGTTCATACCGTCGCGCGACAAGGCACGGACTATCGGGGGCACGGGGTCTGCCCTATTTTTCAGATTGCAAAATTAACGTAAATCCGTCAATAATAAAAATATTATCGCGGATTTTTGCACTTTATCGGCTGAAAAGCGTTAAATTTGTAGTGCCGCAGTGTCCCCCGGCCCCGACAGGCAGCCGCGAAACTGCAACCTCATAACTGATTAATACCATAAAGCATGCGCAAATTTGACATTTCCGTTCCCATAACCGAATACACTTACGACGAGCTCAGCGCCGACGACCGCCGGCTTGTTGACATGGCCCGCGAGGCCACTTACCGCAGCTATGTGCCTTACAGCCACTTCCATGTGGGTGCGGCGATACTGCTCGACAACGGCGAGGTTGTCTGCGGCTCGAACCAGGAGAACGTCGCCTATCCGTCGGGCACCTGCGCCGAGCGCTCGGCCTGCTACTACGCCGGCGCGCGCTACCCCGAAAGCAAGTTTGTCAAGATTGTCATCGCCGCCCGCGGCACCGACGGCGAATTTGTCGCCGAGCCCGTGGCGCCCTGCGGAGCCTGCCGCCAGGCGCTACTCGAATACGAGCTGCTGGCCGGCCGCCCCGTCCCCGTAATCCTCTGCGGCAAAGACAGTTTCCGCGAGCTCCCCAGCGTGGCCTCCACCCTCCCGCTGGCCTTCACCGAATTCTGATTTTGCGGATGCACCGGGGTGCATCCCTACACTGGCGTCCTGCAGTTTACAGGGAGTGCCATATCTCACTTTTTCTGTAGTCACGTATTTTACGATGCTGCAATACGAGTTTTTCCGTCTGGCCCTGATGGCCGTGGTGATTATCGCCGTCGCCGCGGCAATGATTGGCACATATATCATCGCACGCAGGCTTGTCGCCCTGTCCGGCGGCGTCACTCACGCCTGCTTCGGCGGCCTCGGCCTCGGCTACTTTTTAGGCATCAACCCCATAGCCATGGCGGCAGTGTTCGCCATCGGGTCATCGCTGGGCGTCGAATGGCTGTCGCGGCGGCTGCATGTACGCGAGGACTCGGCCATCGCCGTCATCTGGGCGCTCGGCATGGCCATAGGCGTGCTGTTCGTGTTCCTGACACCGGGATATGTGCCCGAGCTCAACTCGTTCCTTTTCGGCAGCATACTAACGGTAAGCGGCAAAGACATTGCCATCTTTGCCGCCTTTACGCTTTTGCTGATATTGTTTTTCGCATGCTTCTACCGTCAGATTGTCGCCGTGGCCTTCGACCGCGACTTCGCCACCGTGGCAGGTCTGCCCGTGCGCTTTATCTCGCTGACGGTGACGGTGATGACGGCAGTCTGCATCGTCCTCACCATCCGCCTTGTGGGCATCATGCTGCTGATGTCGATGATGACATTGCCCATGATGATTGCCGAAGTGTGGCTTCACCGCTTCGGGCCGCTGATGGTGGCCGGAGCCGTAATTTCGGCGACGTGCAGCGTGGCCGGCCTTTTCATCGGCACGGTCATCGACGTCCCCTGCTCGGCCATCATCGTGCTGCTGCTGTGCGCGGCCTATCTTGTCTCAAGGACGGCGCACGCCGCTGTCAGTCGTACCAGAAGCCGACGTTATCGACCCACAGAGTGAGGCCCGGGGTACCGGTGTAAGCCTCGCCGCTGGATGCCGAGAACATCACTATCACATGCGTGGGGGTGCCGTTGGCTTCCCATCCCACTTCCTTTACCGGTTTCATCTTGCCCTTCGAGTTGCGGGCATAGTAGGCGCGCTCGCCCGTGAAGAGGGGCACGGGAGCGCCGGCCTGTCCGTACACGATGGGCATGCGGTAGCCGTTGCGCCAGTGAGTCATGGTGGTGCCGAAGGTCTGACGGCCCGAGCCTATGCGCTTGGCGTAGAGATTGCCGTCCTTGTCCTCCCAGCGGCGCTGAAGAACGACCATGGCCTCGGCGTGGTCGGTGCCCGAGTACTCCTTCTTCTTGCCGAAGCCCGACGAATAGACCTTCTTGCCTCCTTCGGGGATGGCAACCTTATAGTCGAACTGCAGCGACTGGGGGCGGTAGGTGAAGGGCACACCCATGTCGATTTTGGAGTACGGGTTGCTGGTGCTCTTGATGGGCTCGATCATCTGACCCAGGAAGATTGTTCCGCCGGCGATGACGTCGAGGTTGACCATGCCCATGACCTTGCAGTGCTCGTACTGGCACACCAGCTTGGCGCACTTGCCGTGGCCGGGGCGGTTCTCGGGATATACGGCGTTGCTGACCTTGACGATTCCGGCGGGCTTGGCCAGCACGTTGGACGAGCCCCAGGGCGAGCCGCCGCGGTTGGTGTAGGCGTTACCCGTATTGTCGGTGCCGTCGGGAGCGATGGCGTAGCACTGGCGGGTAGCGCCGCCAAGCAGTTTCGACTCCTTGATGTTGCGCGTGTACCAGTGGTCGAAATCGCCGTATTTGATGGCTGCGAAACCGCGGGCCTGCGACGATGCCGAAAAACCGGCGGCAACGGTCATGGCAAATATCCATGCGGCGCCAAGGGTGGTCAAGTATTTCTTCATAACTCTGTGTTTTAAGTAAGTAAGTTGAAAAAAATAGCTTATAGATATTTTGAAGATATTTTGAGATGAATTTCGGGTTTGAATGAAGGAGTTTAGCGCGCTAAACGACTGAATGAAAACACGGAAAGCGCTCAAAAGAGCTCAAAATATCATAAGTATCAATCTTACTTCATATTACATCTAATTTTTGAAACTTACTTATTAGATTACGAATTCATGGTGCGCAGCAGCTCGTCGTTGTCGCGGGTGCGCTCCATCTGCTGGGAGATGAAGTCCATGGCCTCGATGGAGTTGCGGTCGCCGAGGAAGCGGCGGAGCACCCACATGCGCTGGACGGTCTCGGGACGCAGCAGCAGGTCGTCGCGGCGTGTCGACGATGCCATGATGTCGACGGCGGGGAAGATGCGCTTGTTCGACAGCTTGCGGTCGAGTTGCAGCTCCATGTTGCCGGTGCCCTTGAACTCCTCGAAGATGACCTCGTCCATCTTTGACGAAGTTTCGGTGAGGGCGGTGGCGATGATTGTCAGCGAGCCGCCGTTCTCGATGTTGCGTGCGGCGCCGAAGAAGCGTTTGGGACGCTGCAGGGCGTTGGCGTCGACACCGCCGGAGAGGATTTTGCCGGAGGCGGGGGCGCAGGTGTTGTAGGCGCGGGCGAGGCGGGTGATGGAGTCGAGCAGGATGACCACGTCGTGGCCGCTCTCTACCATGCGCTTGGCCTTTTCGAGCACCATCTGCGAGATTTTGACGTGCTGGTCGGCGGGCTCGTCGAAAGTCGAGGCGATGACCTCGGCGTTGACGGTGCGCTTCATGTCGGTGACCTCCTCGGGACGCTCGTCAATGAGCAGAATCATGATGTAGGTCTCGGGATGGTTCTCGGCGATGGCGTTGGCGATGGCCTTGAGCAGGATGGTCTTACCGGTTTTGGGAGGAGCCACGATAAGGCCGCGCTGGCCCTTGCCGATGGGGGCGAACATGTCCACGACGCGGGTCGAAAGGTTGTTGGTGGTGGCGCCGCCGGTGAGGTCGAACTTCTCCTCGGGGAAGAGGGGAGTGAGGTGCTCGAAGGGCACACGGTCGCGTGCGAACTGGGGCGACAGGCCATTGATGCGCAGGACGGTGTTCATGGGGAAATACTTCTCGTTCTCGCGGGGAGGACGGATGGTACACTCCACCACGTCGCCCATGCGCAGGCCGTTGGCCTTGATTTGCTGCTGGGTGACGTAGACGTCATCGGGGCTGGGCAGATAGTTGTAGTCGGCCGAGCGCAGGAAGCCGAAGCCCTGCGGGTCGATGTCGAGGACGCCCATGGCGCCGATGAAGTCGCGGAACTCGTATCCGTCGAGCATGCGCGGGTCGCGGGCGTTTTTGCCCTTCTTTTTCTTCTTGCCCTGGCCGGGGAGGGCGACAATCTGAGTGTTGGGGGCGGGCTCGGTGACGTTGATGGGAGGCAGACCCTCGTTGAAGCCCGTGCGCATCGCGGGGGCGTATGCCTGTGCGGGCGCCTCGGGAGCCATGGCCTGCTGCTCGGCCTGGCGGGCCTCGCGCTCGCGGCGCTCGGCGGCAGCGGCCTCACGCTCGCGCTGCGAGCGGGGTGTAAAGGTGCGGCCGGCGTTCTTGTTGCCGAAGAATGCGTTGAACGATGAATCAGGACCTTTCCGGGACTGCTGGACAGGCTCGGCGGCGGGACGGGCAGGAGCCTCGGCGACAGTGTCGGCGGCGGGGTCCGCGGGTTCCTTGGCAGGTTCGGACTGGGCGGGAGCCATGGCGGCCGCAGCCTCATTGGCAGAAGCATCGGCGGCAGCCTCCTTGCGCAGGGCGGCGTCGCGCTCCGCTAATTCTTTTTTGCTGGGACGGCCGCGCTTTTTGCGGGGCTGTTCTACCACGGGAGCCTCCGGTGCGGCTGCCGTGTCGGCTTCGGCGGGAGTGACGGCGGCGGGAGCGGCAGCGGCCTCGGCGGCGGGCTGTTCGCTCTTCTTTTTGCGGCCGCGCTTCTTGGGCTGCTGATCGGCGCCTTCGGCGGACTGTTCCTTGGCCTCGGCGGCCTTGGCGCCGCGCTTCTTGGGCTGACGCTGTGCGTCGGCGGCGGCTTTGACAATGGCCTGCTGGTCAAGGATTTCGTAAATCAGTTCCTGACGGGCTACATTTTCGGGCTTTTCGATACCCAGCTCGGCGGCAGTGGCGTGCAGCTGCGCGTCCTCCATGTTTTCGAGTTCGGTGATGTTGTACATTATCTTTTAGGATGTTCATGCCGCGAAGCGGGGTTAGGAGAGGCTTCGTGCGGGCATGTTATATTGTTGGATCTTAATATTGTCAAAACGTTTCTCCGGCGGGTCAGGTGTCTTATGCGGCTGTACATCGTATGTCAGGCATGTACGGCGCTTCTGCGGCTGTACGGAACATCTCGGGCACACTGACAGCAAAGAATGTGAGGCAAACCCGCTCGACAATGCATGCCGTCACCGTGGACGGCCGTTGTCCTGAAACTTTCGGGCTTTGGTTTTGGGAATTTGTCGGAGTGAGGATATAACCGCCGGAATTGCCCTGTTGAAGCGGGCCTGCGAATTTCCGGCAAAATAGAAAGGGTAGTTTCCGGGGCAAAATCACCGGCACCGGTCGGTATTCTCGGGCCTACCTTGCAGCCCTGTCGTATGCGGCAGCTCGTTCGCTACCCGTTTTACGTTGCAAAGTTAGCCAAGATTTTTAAAATTAACAAGAGCGACACCCCAAAAGTTCCCGTTTTATGCGGTAAAACGGAGTTTTTGACAAAAAAATAAAACGCGACAGCCCCCCGCACGCCGGTATTGTCCGGGGCGCGGGGGGCCGTTGCCTATAGTGTATGACGCGCAAGGTCACGCATCATACCGGTTCTGATTTATTCAGAGAATTTCTCAGAGCTGGGGACCGGCGGCTACGAGGGCCTTGCCGGCGGGGTGATTCTCGTACTTCTGGAAGTTCTTGATGAAGCGGGCGGCGAGGTCTTCGGCCTTTACTTTCCACTCCTTGGCGTCAGCGTAGGTGTCGCGGGGGTCAAGAATCTTGGGATCTACGCCGGGGAGCTCGGTGGGAATCTCGAAGTTGAAGATGGGGAGGGTCTTCTTGGGAGCCTTCAGGATTGAGCCGTCGAGGATGGCGTCGATGATGCCGCGGGTGTCACGGATGGAGATGCGCTTGCCGGTGCCGTTCCAGCCGGTGTTGACCAGGTAAGCCTTGGCGCCGCTGGCTTCCATGCGCTTTGTCAGCTCCTCGCCATAGGTTGTGGGATGCAGCTCCAGGAATGCCTGGCCGAAGCAAGCCGAGAAGGTGGGAGTGGGCTCGGTGATGCCGCGCTCGGTACCGGCGAGCTTGGCGGTGAAGCCGCTCAGGAAGTAGTATTTGGTCTGCTCTTCGGTCAGTACCGATACGGGAGGCAGAACGCCGAATGCGTCGGCCGACAGGAAGATGACGCTCTTGGCGGCGGGACCGTGCGAGATGGGCTTGACGATGTTGGGGATGAAATAGATGGGGTACGAGACGCGGGTGTTCTCGGTAACGCTCTTGTCGGCGAAGTCAATCTTGCCGTTGTCGTCTACGGTAACGTTCTCGAGGAGGGCGTCGCGACGGATGGCGTTGTAGATCTCGGGCTCGCTGTCCTTGTCGAGGTTGATGACCTTGGCGTAGCAGCCGCCTTCGAAGTTGAAGACGCCGTTGTCGTCCCAGCCGTGCTCGTCGTCGCCGATGAGGAGACGCTTGGGGTCGGTCGAAAGGGTGGTCTTGCCGGTGCCGGAGAGACCGAAGAAGATGGCGGTGTTCTCGCCGTTGAGGTCGGTGTTGGCCGAGCAGTGCATCGAAGCGATGCCCTTCTGGGGGAGGAAGTAGTTCATCATCGAGAACATACCTTTCTTCATCTCACCGCCGTACCAGGTGTTGATGATGACCTGCTCGCAGCTGGTGGTGTTGAAGACGACGGCGGTCTCCGAGTTGAGGCCCAGCTCCTTGTAGTTGGTGAGTTTGGCCTTGGAGGCGTTGTAGACCACGAAGTCGGGGGTGAAGTCGGCCAGCTCCTCGGCGGTGGGACGGATGAACATGTTCTTTACGAAGTGAGCCTGCCAGGCTACCTCGACGATGAAGCGGACAGCCATGCGGGTATCCTTGTTGGCGCCGCAGAAACCGTCGACAACATAGAGGTCCTTGCCGCTGAGCTCTTTGAGAGCCAGGTCCTTGCAGGCCTTCCAGGCTTCCTGGGTAGCGGGCTTGTTATCGTTCTTGAACTCGGGGGTTGTCCACCACACCTTGTCTGCGTTGTTTTCGTCCTTGACAATGAATTTGTCTTTGGGCGAGCGGCCGGTGTAGACGCCGGTGAAGACGTCGACAGCGCCGAGCTCGGTCACATAACCTTTCTCGTAGCCGGTGAGGGCGGGATTGGTCTCGTCCTTAAAGAGCTTCTCGTAGGTAGGGTTGTACTGTACCGATTTGATGTCCTTGATGCCGGCCTTTTCCAGGTCTTCAATCACTTTGGGAAGGCGTGCCTTCACAACTTCTTCTATATCCATAGTTGAAAAAAAATATTGGGAATTTATAAATTGTTTTATGTCGCTGTTAAATACTTGAGTTTTGTCAACGTTCTATGTCAGAGACTTATATACGGCAGCTTCGCCGCTTTTGCCGAGCCTTGTGGTTCTTCACTTTAACGCCTTTCGGCTCTGCCTTGTTTATCGGCTGCAAATATACAAAGAAAATTTAACAAACAAGATATTTTAAAGCCCCATTAAGGAAATTTTTCCTTATTGGGGCTTTGGTTTTCATGCGAGTCTATCTGATGACGATTTTGCGGGCGTGAGGGCCGCGGCGCTCGATGACTAAGGTGCCGGGGTGTGGAACGGCGACGCGGTGGCCCTGGAGGGTGTAATACTCGACGGGCCAGGCACCGGCGTCAGCGTCGGCGGTGATGTCAGTGACACCGGCGTCGACGGCGTTGTAGATGGCGTTGAAGGCCTTGAGGCCAAGCTTGCCGGCGCCGGAGACTCCGGTCTTGAGCTGTATGCGCAACGATTTTACAGTCAAAGGATAAGCATCGGCGCGCGTCCAGTCTATGCCGGTGATGTCGGCGAGTTTGAGGGTGACTTTTTTGTTTTCCTCGAAGGGCACGGTAGTGATGACGGCCTTGGTGGCGTATGCGGGAACAAGGTTGAGGGTCACCGAGCGCACAGGCCTGTCGCCGCCGTCGATTTCAAGCTCCAGCTCGTCGGGACGGCTCCAGATGGCGCGGTTGCTCGTCATGGTGAAGTTGGGCGAGCGCGTCGAGGTCACATTATATTCGATGTCATAGCCTCCGGCGGCGGCAGGCTTCAGCTCTGGCACGGCGCTCAGACCGGATTTGGTGACGGTCCAGTCGGCGGGAGTGGCGAGCAGCGATGCGGAGTGTGATTTGGGTATTTCCACAGTCACGTTGACCGTCAGCGTCTTGTCGTCGAGCGCGCCGGTGATGACGGCGGTGCCGTCGGCAATGCCGCGGATGTGCCCGTCGGCATCGACGGTGGCCACGGCGGCGTCGGACGTTGTCCATGAGTAGGCTAACGGCGAGATGGACATTGTCTTTTCGCCCACCTTGCTCTCAATCTCGACGGTATACTCGAAATGCCCGTCCAGCAGGACGTCAGGGCAGCGCACCCGGGCGTCGGCCGAGCCGGCGATGACGGTCACCGGCAGCGTGCACGAGGCGGTGCCGAGGGTGGCGGTGAGGGCGTAGGTGCCTTCGCCGTCGGCAAGCAGCGTTTTGCCGTCGCCGACAATCTGACCGAGCGCCTCGGGAGCGGTGAGGGTGAAGCCGGTGACGTCAGTGTCGACCAACTGCCCGTATTTGTTGTAGCCGTAGATTACAGGCGTGTACTGGCCGTAGCGGGGCAGCGTCTGAGCCCAGTCGGCGAAGCGGATTGAGGCCACCTCGGTATCGCGGGGCGTGTCCATGCGCACGAACAGGCCGTTGCCGACGGCACGCTCCGAGCCGTCGCGGAGATTATTGAGGAAGCCGTGCGTGGGCGTCCACATCGCCGTCGAGCCGCCGCCGTCAAGGTCGAGGGCGTCCCAGCAGCCGAGGACGCGCATCAGGTCGGCGCCCTCATAGTACGAGATGCCCGAGTCACCGCCGGGGCCGGCGTCGACGCAGCAGTAGACAAGGTGACTGTGGTCCCGGCTGTAGCCAACAAGCGAGCGCGAGTACAACGCCGAAGGGGTGTTAATCCAGCGGATGGCCTCCGTGGTGACGGCGTTGTTGTTGAGGATGCGCACGTCGCCGCCGCAGATTTCCTGAATTTCGGGTCGCAGATTGTCGAAGGCGGGCAGGTCGCAGTTGATGCGCACCTTGATGACATCGCCTTTCCTGAGCGAGTTGAGCCAGTCGTTGTATTTTGAGTGCGAGTACTGCGGACCGGCCGAAACGACGTAGCCGTCCTCGGGAATGGCCGTGTCGCCGCCCTGGCGCCAGTCCTCCACAACCTCGTATTTCGTTGACTTGTTGATGACATCGGCCGCCTGACCGGCCGCGCGGCGAAGCACCAGCTCGCGGCCCGTGTCGTCGGTGCGCGTGCTCGTGCCGTTGAAGCGGTTGTAGAGCACCAGCTGGTCGGCCTTGCGGGGATAGTTGACGGCGTAGGCATCTATCACCGCCGAGCCGTCGTTGTTGAGGATGCGGTAGTGCATGTCGGTGGCGTCAATCCACATCTGGCCGTCGGTGCCGAGGATGAGGGCGTTCTCGCGGCTGCCGATGTCTATGATGTCCGGGGCGGCGAGCATGCCGTCGACGGCGCAGGTCATGTTGGGATAGCCTAAGATTTTGTCGCCCATCTCATGGCCGCTGCTGAAGCCGCCGGTGATGAAGAAGTCGCCGTTCATGGCGGCGATGTACTGCGCGTCGTCGGTGGTCTTGCGTTTGGCGATGTCGGTGACGCGCTCGGCTATGCGCACCTGGTCGTTGCCGATTTCCACCTTGGGACGCACCTTGTCGGCTCCGGAAGCCGTGCGGTCGATGTCGATGGAGTACGAACGGAAATGGCGCGATGTGCCGTCGGCACGCGTCCACAGCATCTGCGTGTGCGTCACACCCGGACCTATATAATAATGTGCGACGGTGTCGACATTGAAAGTTATGCCCTGCAGGACTTCCTGACGTGCCTGTGCCGATGCGGCAGTGAGCAAGGATGCCGCGGCCACGCCGATTATCTTGGTATTCATAATTTGATTTTAAGGTTTTTGTATTCGCAAAATTATAGAAAAAATATGAAAAATAATTGATTTATTAAAACGACAGGGCACCGGACAAACGCTAATTTGTGTTAAATTTATTGACAGCCTTGCCTGCCCTACACTAACTTTGGCAAAAATTTCAACCTTTATCTGATTTTACTATGCTGAAAAACATTACTGAAAATGCTGATGTCATGCGCGTTACCGACTGCATGAACTTCCGTCCCGCCGAGGGCCGTTCCGAAATCCTCAAAGTCACCGGCGCACCCCGGGTGATTGCCCCGGAGGGCTGGATGCCGCTGTTTGCCGACGGCCCGCGCCTCCTCGTGTACAGACCGGACAACCTGAGCATCGGCCGGGTCACCCTCGAAAACGACGTGCCCGAAGTCACACCCGCCGTCACCGTCATTGCCACCTTGCCCGCCAGGCCGCTGTGCGCCTTCGCCGAGGGCGCGGACATCACCGTGATGACCGAAAAAGGCGCATGGATACTGGAATGGACCGGCGACGGCTATGACATGCCCGGCCTTGTCCCCGACTGGCCCGACATCTCGCTGACAACCGCCGAGGGCACGATTTTGAGCACGACAATTCCGGCGGGAACTGTCGACGGGCTTGCCGTGACCGCCGTCGACACCTACCGCAGTCTTGCAGCTGACCTGAACACCCTCGGGCAGTTCATGCAGCCGTTTGTGGCGCGGTGTCTGCTCATCGGCGAGGACGGACGCGTGCTGCACGTCACGCCCCCGGTGTGCGTCACCCCGTCCCCGGGCAGTCAGCTCGCCGACCCTCTCCACCTCACCGTCTCGGAGGGCAGTCACAGCGGCTGCGCGGTGTCGGCGACGGGCTTCCGGCTCCTGGTCTCCCTCCACGGCGACATCCCGCAGGCGTGGCGCAGGCGCGTAAAGGCCATCGAGGTGCTGGCCACGCCGCAGTTCCATTGCTGCGACATGGCGGGCAAGGCCGGCGTAACGGTCACGCAGCGGTCGGGAGCGGCAGGGTTACAGACTACCGCCAACGTCTTTCTGCCGGGCAGGGAGAACGGCGTCGGGAGCGCCGCCCTGCTGAACGCGATATGCCGTTTCGACAGTCTCGGCGAGCGCATAGCGGTGATTGACAATCCTTTCGGCGCCAATTCGCCGGGCAATTGGGTCATCGGCGCACCGCAGGTAGCTGATGTCGTGGCCTCGGCAAAGGCTTTCCGCAAAGCCCTCGGCAGGCTATACAAACGCAGCAAGCACGCCGATGTCATGCTGTCGCTGCCCCACTCGTTTACCGCCGCCATGACGGCCGAAAACGGCGGACGTCGCGTCTGTAGCGGCCTGTCCCGCCGGATGTGGCGCGGATACGGAGCCGCCGCCTTTGCCGCACAGCTCGACGGCGAAGGGTCATGGCAGGGCTTTGTGCGCGTGGTCATGGCCGACGGCACGGAACATGTGTCTGCCGTCAGCGGCAAGGGCACGCCGTCGCTTGTCGGGCCGGTAATCAGCTACCCCGACCCGTCGGCGCGCAAGCTGACGATTACCGCCGGCGACATTGGCCTCACTGTCGACCTCGTCCCCGACCCCTCAGGCACTTACGCCGTCTGGACCGCTCCCAAGGGCAAGCCTGTCGCGCTGACCGCCGATTTCGAAAGAGTGTCTGCTGCAGCAGACACCTTTTTCAGCTCTGTCGGCAACCTGCTCGCAATCACCGTCAACGGCGAGGTCACGAACACCATGATGCTGTCGCAGTCACCGGTGGCTATTCTTCCCGCCCGCGCCTCCGGCGGCGCGTGGGACTTCGGCCGCAGCCGCTTCTACCTCTTCGGCGCCGACGGCATACGCATGCTGGCCGTCTCCGCTACGGCGACGTCGCTGAATCTGCTGTCCAAAGCAGTCGTGGCCGATGCCATGCAGATCTGTCAGGCCGGGGCTACTGTGTACCTCTTGTCGGCAGGACGCCTGTTGAAACTCGAGAACTCGCACCTGACGTCACTCCCCGGCGAGTGGTTCCACGACCGCCTGGCCTACTGCGCCGACCGCGACGAGCTGCTGCTGGCCTCCACCGAGGACAACGAGGCCGTCTCCCTCCCTGTCGGCACCGCGAGCGTCTACACCACTCCGCTCGTCCTGCGCGGCTCCGGCTGGCTCCAGTCCGGCCCCTCAGTCTTCATCTCCACCACGGACGGCCTCGTCGACTTCAGCCGACGCACCAACGCCCCCGTTCCCGTAAGCTGGTCGGCAATCCTCACCCCCAAAACACCCCGCCCCGCCGAGCGCCCCCGCCCCCTGGCGGTCGAAGTGCCGCTCTGGACCGACAGCGCCGACCTCCGCGTCACCGTCTCCCGCTCCTACATGGGCCGCAAGGCCCCACTGAAAACCTACCGCGTCACCGGCGCCCTCAAATCCCCCATCCTCCTCCGCCTCGCCACCCGTCCCGCCCTATCCGTCGAGGTAAGCATCGAAGGCACTGCCCGTCCCGACACCCGCCTCGCCAAGCCCACCGCCCGATGGACCCCGTAAATTTTATCGCGGAGGTGTTTTTTATAGCTCGTGTCTCGCGATGTTTTCGAGGCCGCGGCATGCCGCGAGCCTACATTGTCGCATAAAAGGGCCGGGGACGTAAAAAGGGCGCACGCCGGGTTGGCGTACGCCCTTTTCAGGTGCTTTTTTGTACCCTTCTATTCGATGGTTATTTGACCTCCCAGGTTTCGCCGGCAAGAATCATGTCGCGGAGGGTCTTGAAACCTTTCTTGGCGCGGACTTGGGCGACCTGCTCGGTGACGCCGTCGTTGTAGGTGGCCGACTCGACGTCGCGGATGACGCCGACGGCGAGGGGGAGGGTGTCGCCGTCCATCATGGCGAGCTGCTGGTGCAGGAAGTTGCTGGGGGTGTGAGCGTCGTGGACGAGGACGTCGTCAAGGGTGTAGCCGTCCTGGCCGATGGTGACGGCCTTGAGGAGGAAGCCGTCCTGGACGAGGCCTTTCTCGTTGTCCTTGCCGAAGAGCATCTTCTCGCCGTGGCGCAGATGGATGGTCTTGTCGGCGCGAACGGCGCGGTCGGTGATGGGATTGTGGATGCCGTTGTTGAAGATTACGCAGTTCTGCAGAATCTCGACTACGGACGTGCCCTTGTGGCGTGCTGCTGCGGTCATGACCTCGACGGAGGTGGCCAGCTCGACGTCGATGGAGCGGCCGAAGAAGTTGCCGCGGGCGCCGAAGACCAGCTCGGCGGGAATGAAGGGGTCCTCGGTGGTGCCGTAGGGCGACGACTTGGACACGAAGCCGCGGGCGCTGGTGGGCGAATACTGACCCTTGGTGAGGCCGTAGATCTTGTTGTTGAACAGCAGTATGTTGATGTCGATGTTGCGGCGGCAGGCGTGGATGAAGTGGTTGCCGCCGATGGCGAGGCCGTCGCCGTCACCGGAAATCTGCCACACCGTCATGTCGGGGTTGGCCACCTTGAAACCGGTGCTGATGGCGGCGGCGCGTCCGTGGATGGTGTGGAAGCCGTAGGTGTTCATGTAGTAGGGCAGGCGCGACGAGCAGCCGATGCCCGAGATGACGGCTGTCTTGTGCGGGGGCACGCCGAGGGCCGCCATGGCCTTGTGCAGGGTGTTGAGGATGGCGTGGTCGCCGCAGCCGGGGCACCAGCGTACGGGCGAGCTGTTCTTGAAATCGCCGGGGGCAAACTGCTTGGCCTGTTCGGCGTTATTGTTGTTCTGTTCCATAGCGATTTACTTGTTGAGAATGTTTTTTACGCCCTCCACAACCTCGGCCACGAGGAAGGGCTGGCCCTGGATTTTGTTGATGCGGCGGATGTCCTTGCCGGGGAGCCTGGCCTGCAGGTAATCGGCGAACATGCCGGTGTTGAGCTCGGCCACGATGATGTTCTTGTAGCCCTTGAGGACGTCGAGGGCGTTCTTGGGCAGCGGGTTGATGTAGCGGAACTGGGCGAAGGCCACGGGCACGCCCTGCTGGTTGAGCTCGCCGGCGGCGGTGAGCAGATGGCCGTAGGTGCCGCCCCAGCCTACGAGGATGGTGTCGGCGTTCCTGTCGCCGGCAACTTCGAGTTCGGGGATGTCGTCGGCCACGCGTGCCACCTTCTCGCGGCGCGTCTGCACCATCTTCTCGTGGTTTGCGGGGTCGGTGGAGATAGCCGATGTCACGGCGTCCTTCTCGAGGCCGCCGAGGCGGTGCTGGAGGCCTTCGGTGCCGGGCACGGCCCAGTAACGGACGAGGGTCTCGGGGTCACGCATGTAGGGTTTCCACTCGCCGCTCTCGCAGAGCTCGCGGGGTACGCGGTTGGGATGGATTTCGGGGAATTCGTTGTCCTCGGGGATGCGCCAGGCCGAGGCGCCGTTGCCGATGAAAGCGTCGCTGAGCAGGATGACGGGGGTCATGTGCTCGACGGCGATGCGGCAGGCCTCGAAGGCCATGGTGAAACAGTCGGTGGGGCTTGCGGGAGCCACGACCACCACGGGGCTTTCGCCGTTGCGGCCGTAGAGGGCCTGCATGAGGTCGGTCTGCTCGGTCTTGGTGGGCAGGCCCGTCGAGGGGCCGCCGCGCTGTACGTCGATGACGACGAGGGGCAGCTCGGCAATCACGGCCAGGCCGATGCCCTCGCTCTTGAGAGCCAGACCGGGACCGGAGGTGGAGGTGACGGCGAGGCTGCCGGCGAAAGAGGCGCCGATGGCCGAGCATACGCCGGCGATTTCGTCCTCCATCTGGATGGCCTTGACGCCTAAGTCCTTGCGCTTTGCCAGCTCATGCAGGATGTCGGTGGCGGGGGTGATGGGGTACGAGCCGAGGAAGAGGGGCAGGCCCGACTTCTCGGAGGCCATGATGAGGCCCCAGGCAGTGGCGGTGTTGCCGTTGATGTCGGTATAGACGCCGGGCTTGGGGTCGTCGCTCTCGATGCGGTAGGTCGACACCGAGGCGTGTATGTTGTGCCCGTAGTTGTAGCCGGCCTCGATGACCTTGATGTTGGCCTCGGCGATGGCGGGCTTTTTGGCGAATTTGTTGCGCAGGAACTCCTCGGCGGCGGGGAGGGGACGGTCGAAGAGCCAGCATACGAGGCCGAGGGCGAAGATGTTGCGGCACTTGAGCATGCTCTTGTTGTCCATGCCCGAGTCGGCCAGGGCGGCCTTTGTCATCGAGGTGACGGGGACCTCGAGCACCTGGCTGGTGATGCCCAGCTCGGTGAAGGCATTGTCGGTGACGTAGAGGGCCTTTTTCATGTCGGCCTCGTTGAACGAGTCGATGTCGACGATGATTACGCCGCCGGGCTTGAGGAAGCGGATGTTCTGCTTGAGGGCGGCGGGATTCATGGCAATAAGGACGTCGCAGCGGTCGCCGGGGGTGTGGACGCCTTTGCCCACGCTGACCTGGAAGCCCGAGACGCCGGACAGCGAACCCTGCGGGGCGCGGATTTCGGCGGGGTAGTCGGGGAAAGTCGAAACCTGGTTGCCGACGCCGGCCGAGACATTGGTGAAGATGTTTCCGGCCAGCTGCATGCCGTCGCCGGAGTCACCCGAAAATCTCACGACAACTTTGTCGAGAACTTTTACGTTGGTTTTCTCTAACATTACGTTATACGTTATGTGGTTATGATTGGAAATTCGGAATTTTATCCACTTGCGATATGCCGGAAACGTAAACTCCGGCAAAACTCATGCAAAGGTACGATATTAATTTGCAATAAACAATTATAGCGCTGTTTACCGGGCCGGGAGGTTGTTAAAAAAACGCAATGTGAGGGGCGGTGGCGTCCGCGGTAATTGAAAAATCGCGGAAAAGCGCTAACTTTGTGACTGCATTATGGAAAAAGGGAGAGGCAGACGCTTGATAAAAATCCTTGGCATCGCCGCCGCAGGCCTGGCACTGGCCGCCGCGGTGGTGCTTGTCGTGCGTCCGTCGCTCTACCGCCGCCTGGCAGGTCTGATTACGGGCACTCCGCCCGTATCGTCGCTCAATGTAGTGCCCGACCGCGGCAAGTTTCCCGTCCGCGGCATCGACGTCAGCCACCACAACGGCGCCATCGACTTTGCCCGTGTCGCCGCCGACACCATCGACTTCGTCTACATCAAGACCACCGAGGGTGTCGACCACACCGACCCGCGTTACCGCGCCAATTACGAGTCGGCCCGCAAGGCCGGACTTTTCACCGGTTTCTACCACTTCTTCCGTTTCGACCGCGACGGCGTCAGGCAGGGACGCAACTTTCTGGAGGCCGTCGAGAGGCTGGACTCACATCTGCCGCTGGTGATAGACTTCGAGACAGCGGCCAACCCCGAAGGTCTTGACTACTACCTGATTGTCGGCCGTCTGCGCGACATGTCGGGCTACCTGATGCGGCACGGGCGGCGCGTAATGATATACTGCAACACAAAAGACTACGAGCAGTACATCCGCGGCAACTTCGACGACCTTGACCTGTGGCTCGCCACCGAGCGCGAACCCGAGGCCGGCGACCCGCGCAAGCTATGGCAGCACAGCCACATAGGCAAGATTGCCGGCATAGGCAAGGCTGTCGACATCAACACCTTCAACGGCACGCGGGACGAGTTCAGGCAGTGGATGGCCATCCCCGACCCGACGCCGATAGCCGAACCGATATCCGCGGCATCCGCGGCGCCTCCCGTCCAAAGGGACAGCACCGACACAATAATTACACAATAAATCAGCCCTCAGGGCGTTAATATACTGATGGATTGTGCCCATCCGGCACGAGCATCCCTCCTCACCGACCAATAATCACAGTTCCACGCTTCAGGCGATGAAAATAACCAACGAAATCACACATATCGGAATACCCGGCTACGGCATCCTCGCGCGCGTGGCGGCGACACTGCTCGCCGTCGTCGTCTTCTGCACCGGCGCCCATGCCCTGCCCGTCGAAATCTACGCCGATTCGTCGCGGCTGTCCACAGGCCGCTGGTACAAGGTCAGCGTAAGCCAGTCGGGCCTCTACGCCCTCAAGCCCGCCACACTGCGCCGCATGGGCTTCAGCGACCCGTCCAAAGTACGCGTATACGGCTACGGCGCGCGCCGCATAAGCGACGAACTCAGCCGCGCCGCCTACACCGATGACCTGCCGCAGGCACCCATGGCCCGCGACACCGACGGCACCATCGTCTTCTTCGCCCAGGGTCCCGAGACGTGGAACACCGCCTCCTACGGCCGCTATTCGGCATCGCTCAACATATTCACCAACGCGGCATATTACTATGTCAGTGATGCCGGCGGCGGCGAAATCGAGGAGATGGCCAAGACCGGCACCGCCATGAACGACGGCGGCGTGACCACCTTCAACGAGCGCCTGCACTACGAAAAAGACCTCGTCACCCCGGCCGAGACCGGCGCCCAGCTCGTGGGCGAGGACTTCCGCTTCACACCCGCCCGCAGCTTCACTTTCAAGATGCCCGGACGGGTCGAGGGCTCGAAGGTGTGGATGGAGACCTCCTTTGTATGCCACACCATCGGCAACGGCACAAGGCTTGAATATACCATCAACGGCATAAAACAGTCCGAGCTGGGCAGCGACTACATCCCCGCCTCCTCGGGCGACTCACACACGCACGGCACCGAAGCCGTGTCGCGCCGCGAGCTCGACAACATCAGCGGCAACGACCTCAAGATTGACCTCCGCCATACCCGCAGCGGCACCGTCTACGGCGCTTGGCTCAACTACATCGCCGTCAACTACGAGCGCAGCCTCACGCTCGCCGGCGACCGCAGCGGAGCCCTGCTCTTCCACTCCGGCAGCCAGACCCTCAGCCTCGGAGGCGCGAGTGAGGGCGTACGCATCTGGGACGTCACCGGCGAAACAAAGCCCTACGAGGTCTGCTACAGCCTCAACGGCGGTCAGGCCCGGTGGTCGGCATCCATCGGCGGCGACCGCCGCTATGTGGCATTCAACAACGGCGCGGGCCTGCCCGAGCCCAAACTCGAGGGACAGGTGGCAAACCAGGACCTGCACAGCCACACCGGCGTCAACATGGTCATCATCACTCCCCGCGCATGGCTCCGGCAGGCCGAGCGCATAGCCGCCATGCGGCGTGCCGAAGGACTGACCGTCCGCGTGATTACTCCGGAAGAAATCTACAACGAATTTTCGAGCGGCTCGCCCGACATCGGCGGCCTGCGGCGCTACCTGAAAATGCTGTACGACCGCGGCGCCGGCGACCCCGGCACGCAGTTGCGCTACTGTCTGCTCATGGCCCGCGGCACCTACGACAACCGCCACAACACCTCCGAGATGGCAAATGCCGCCCCCACCCTGCCCGCCTGGTACGGCACTTCTATGCGCGAAGCCCTCAGCGACACCGATGGCTTCGGCACCGATGATTTCCTCGCCATGCTCGAGGACGGCTCCGGCCTCAACAAAGGCATGGACAAGCTCAGTATAGCCGTGGGACGCATCCCCTCGACCTCGGAAAAATCGGCGAGCAACTATGTCGACAAGCTTATCGAATACGACCGCCGGCGGCCCATGACCGGGTGGGAAAACCAGGTGCTTCTGCTCGCCGACGACCAGGACAACGGCACGCACATGTCGCAGGCCGACAGTCTGGAATATTACATGATGCGGATTGCAGGGCAGCCCATGATGGTGAACAAGGTATACCTGGACGCCTACGACATGCAGAACGGCGTATACCCCCGTGCCCGCGATGACATGTTCAGGTACCTCAACGCAGGCACGGTGTGGTGGACCTACATAGGCCACGCCAACAACCACTCGCTTACGGCCGAGGGTCAGCTGACCTACAACGACATCAACAACAACATGCTTTTCAAGCATGTGCCCGTGCTTTATGCCGCCACATGCGACTTCCTCCGCTGGGACAGCAACACCGAGTCCGGCGGCGAAATCCTCTTCAACGAGCGCTATGGCGGCACCATCGCCACCATCAGCGCCACCCGCCCCGCCTGGATTTACGAGAACGGCCTGCTCAGCAGCGCAATGGGACGATGGCTGGGCAGCCGCGACGAAAACGGCGAAATCAACACGCTGGGCGAGATTTACCGCCGTGCCAAGAACGACATACGCGACCCAAGGGACAACAAGCCCATAAGCAGCACCAACCGCCTGCGCTATGTGCTCATGGGCGACCCGTCGATGAAACTACCCACGCCGGCGCTGCACATGCGGCTCGACTCGATAAACGGCGTCCCGGTCGACGCCGATGCCGTCAGCGAGCCCGCGACTGTCATGGCGTTGCGTCCGACAATTTTCGCCGGCACGGTGACAGACAACGCCGGCAACCCGGTCAGCGACTTCAACGGCACCGTCACCGCAACTCTCTATGACGCCGACAAGACCATTGTCTCGAAAGGCAACGGCGAGGAGGGCAAGGCTCAGCCCGTCGACCTGCACGGCAGCAAGCTCTTCGCAGGCTCGGCCAAGGTCGAGAACGGCAAATTCCGCATGCGCGTGGTAGTGCCCACCGAAATCGAGGACAACTACCGCACCGCCACCTTCAACATGTACGCCACCGCCGACGTCACCGCCACCGGTCCCGACAGCATCGCCGGACGCCGCGCCGTGGGCGTGAACCGCTCGTTCTACGTTTACGGCATCGACGAGACGGCTCTGCCCGACACTCTGCCCCCGACCATCGAGACAATGTACCTCAACACCGCCGACTTCAAGGACGGCGACATGGTAAACACCAGTCCCATGCTCATCTCGCGCATCAGCGACGACACATCCGTCAACCTCAACGAGGACGGCCTGAGCGGACGCATGGTGGCAATCCTCGACGGCAACCAGCGTTTCACCAATCTGTCGCAGTATTTCACGCCCTCGACCGACGGCAGCCCCTCCGGCACAGTCAACTATCCCATGAGCGACCTCCAGCCCGGCCCGCACGAGCTGACACTGCGCGTGTCCGACTCGCACAACAACATGAGCGAGCGCACGATAAGCTTCAACGTAGGCGAGAATGTCGCCGTGCAGACTTTCCGCCTGTATTGCGACGCCAACCCCGCCAGCGTCAGCGCCAACTTCTACGTCGAGCACGACCGTCCCGACCAGCGCCTCAACGTCACCGTCACCGTCTACGACCTGATGGGACGCGAGCAGTGGAGCGACTCGGTGACCGGCGTGAGCGACATGCAGCGCAGCACTCCCGTCACCTGGGACCTCACCGACAAGGCCGGACGCCGCGTGCCACGCGGCATCTACCTCTACCGCGCCACCGTCTCGGAGCCCGGCGGAGAGCCCTGCGAGAGCGGAACCAGGCGTATCGCCGTCACCGACTGACAACAGACCGACAAAAGAATTATAAAAGATGAGTGACCAAAGTCTTTCACAGCTGCCCGAGCCTACGCTGAGGCGCCTGCCATGGTACCTGGCCTTTCTGACGACACTGCGCCACAGCGACGTCGAATACGTCTCGTCGACACGCATAGCCGCCGAGGTGGGCGTCGACTCGTCGCAGATTGCCAAAGACCTGTCCTTCCTCAACATACGCGGCAAGACACGCATCGGCTATGAGGTGGCCGCCCTCGAGCACACCCTGCGCGTCTTCCTGGGCTTTGACGAGCGCCACAACGCCGTAGTGGTGGGCGCAGGCAGCCTGGGCTCGGCACTGATGGCCGACCGCGGCCTGCATCCGTACGGCCTCAACATCGTGGCCGGCTTCGACACCGACCCCGCCGTAATCGGCACGGACAAGGCCGGTGTGCGCGTCTACAGCATGGACCGCCTGCGCGAGATTGCACGACGCCGCGATGTCACCATCGGCATCGTCACCGTTCCGGTGGAATACGCCCAGGAGGTGGCCGACCAAATCATGGACGCCGGCATAAACGCCATCTGGAACTTTACACCGCGCCGTATCAGCGTGCGTAAGGGCGTAGTGGCGCAGAACACATCGCTGTACTCGCACCTGGCCGTAATGTACAACCGCCTCCGCAACGCCGGGGGCAAAACCGGGGAGGACGCCCGATGAAGGTGATAATCGCCGACCCGGACAGCAGTTCACTGCCGTGTGCTCCCGACTCGGCGGTGATAGCCTCGGGCACGCCGTTCTTCTGCCCCGACGAACCGGGCGCCGACCTGCACTGCCGCCTGCTTGCGGGCGCAGTCATAGAGCGCCTGGGCAAAAACATACAGCCGCGCTTTGCCGGCCGCTACCATAGCCGCACCGTCCTGCTGATGCAGACCGTCGCCGCCTGCGATGACAGCGTCACCGCCATCCTGCGCGACGGCAGCATAACCGCAGGCCGCGAGCCCGTCGGCAACGGCGATGAAATCGCGCTTGAGCTGACAGTCGGCAATGAGCCGGCCGTGGCCATAAAAGCAGGGCCGGAAATGCCCGACCTCGACGCCGCCATAGCCCGCGCCTCGCACTATGCCACACTGCGCACCGGTGACATCGTCGCCGTGCCGCTTGGAGCGGAATTCGACGTCAGGGCCGCCACCCGTGCCGACCTAACAGCGACAGGGCCCTCGGGACGTCTTCTGCATTTTAAGGTGCGTTAAACGTCCCTCCTCAAAAAATAAAGACACAAGTGTAAACGTTACATATATTAAGGCAACTTTAAAAATCTACTCCGCATCCCCCTCGGGGATGCAAACAAAAATAAACCAGTCAACAACGATGTTCAAGCACCACAAGGAATTCATCGCCAAGTCATTCGTCACTGCTGCCGTAGTGTGCGCCGGCATTGTCCTGGCTCCGGAAGCCGGGGCCTACAATTCCCTTCCCCTGAGCTACTACACCACTCAGTCGGCCCTGAGCCAGGGTCACTGGGCCCGCATTAAGGTCAACGAGGAAGGTATACACCAGATTACATACGACCAGCTGCGCCAGCTGGGCTTCAGCAATCCCGAAAACGTCAAGGTATGCGGTTTCGGCGGCGCCTCGTTATGGCACGACAGGTTCAGGATGACCGACCAGGACGATATTGTCGCCACCAAGTTCATCCACACCGGCGACGGCCGCATAATTTTCTATGCCCAGGCCGACGTGGTCAACGCCATCAGCGACTACTACAGCCACAAAATCAGCAGCAGCTACACTGTCAAGACCAAACAGTACAATGTGGAGACGCACCGCAACTACTATGCCACCCACGGCTGTTACCTGCTCACCGACGCCGACATCAGCTCGACGGCAGTGCAGGCCCCGTATGTGCCCGGCTCAGACGGCGAAGCCCTCGACAGCCACCTCTGCATCAGCTATATAGAGGACGAGATAAACCAGCCCGAGAGCACAATCAGCAACGGCAGCGTAATGACAATGAATTCGGCCGTAATGCACGCCGGCAAGATTACCGGCAAGAGCAGCACCGACGTTTCGTTCGACGTCACCGACTACGACATGGAGTCGCAGACCCCGGCACAAATGGCGTTAAGCGTCGCCATAGGCTGGACAAGGTACTGCAACTACAAGACTTATGACGTAACCGGCATGACCGGCCTGAAAATTGACCCGGCCACAGCCGGCAGTACATCGCTGGGCCTTAGTCTCGGTATCAGCAAAAGCCCCGCCCTCACGGCCTACAGCACTTTCACCGGCTATTACAACCTCACGCCCGAAGATGCCAACAGTGTTCCTGACGGCAAATACACCGCCACCATCAATCTTCCCGGCACGACAGCATCGCCGAAACCTTTCTACCAGGCGTTTGACAAGGGATGGCTGATTTATCCGCGCAAAAACAACTACGCCGCCAATCCCGGCGGCATGCTGATGTATTACAACAGGCTCGACGCCGGTATGATTGTGCGCATAAACAGCGCCGGCGAAGGCATGCAGGTATGGGATGTCACCGACAACTACCGCATACGCGGCCTCGAGGGCCGCTACGACTCCGAGAACCGCATTTACAGCATTACCCCCGGCATCATCTGCAACATCGACAACGGCTCGGGCTGCGCCCGCCTCATAGCGTTCGACGCCAAGGCTCAGCAGCTGCCCGTCGAGCTCCTCGGCGAGGTGCCCAACCAGAACCTCCACGGAAACGACAACGTCAGCATGCTGATCATCACCACCGAAAAACTGTACGACAAGGCTCTCGAGCTGGCAAAGATCCACAATGACTATGACGGCAGCAATGTACTGGTTGCAACTCAGCAGCAGATTTTCAACGAGTTCTCGTCAGGTACTCCCGACGCCATGGCATACCGCCGCCTGGCAAAAATGCTGTATGACCGCAATCCCGGTACTTTCAAAGGCATTCTCCTCTATGGTCAGTCGGTAAACGACAACCGTCAGATAACCCATAAATATGATGCCGAGAAACTGCTGGTTTACGAAGCCCTTCCTTTCGGCGAGGTTATGACAATGGCCGCCGTACACCCCGAAATTCACATCGGCACCGACCACTATTTCGGCATTCTCGACGGCGCATACACGCCCCAGACAATGTACAGCAGCACCGTAAACGTTGCCGTGGGACGTCTGCCCGTAGGCGATGCGGCAACCGCCGGCGGTGTCAACAAAAAAATCGAGCGTTACCTTAATAATCCCGGCGCCTTCGGCAACTACCCACGCGTGCTGCTGACCTCGGACGACGGCAACTCCAATTCGCATCTCAAGGACAGCAACGACCTCAAGGATGCCATGGCCAAGACCAATCCGGCAATGACGTTCATCATGGGCCAGGTCAACTTTTTCAATCGTCCCAATTGCGCTGCGCCCGATGCGAAGAAACTGCTTCTGGACGCTCTCAAAACCGGTGTCGGCTTCTACAGCTATTGCGGTCATGGCCGTCCCGACTCGTTTACCGACAACGACCTGCTGGACCTGACTACGGTTACCTCCCTGGACAACAGCACATATCCCTTTGCCATGATTTCGTCGTGCGACACCAACAAAATCGACATCGAAAGCAGCGCCACAATCACGCAGGCAATGGTTTTCAATCCCAACGGAGGCATGATTGCCGCTGTGGGCGCCACACGCTCTGTTTTCCAGGACTCGAACCAGAAATTTAACGAGGCTGTAGGCCGGTCTTACGCCGGAATAAAAGGAAACACCACCATCGGCGAGATGTACACCGACGCCCTCAACTATATCGTCTCAAAAGCGGCCGGCACAACGGGCATACATGACAACGACCGCTTCAACACTCACTGCTACGGCCTTGTAGGCGACCCCCTTGTTCCCCTGCAGCGTCCCGGACTGGCAGCACGCGTGCTGACAATCAACGACACACATATTAACGGCTCATCCGACATCGCCGAAGTTGAACCGCAGACAAAAGTCCGCATTTCCGGCGACATCTGCCAGACGGGCAGCGAAACATCCGTACCGTTCGACGGCCGCATCGAGCTGCGCATATACGACGGACAGGAGACTGTGTCGACCAAGCGCAACGGCACCTACAGTCCGAGTGAGGAAGCCATCGAAGACCACAACCAACAGTACCGCCAGCTCACCACGGCTATGGCTGATGTCAAAGACGGAAAATGGACCGCCGACATCGTGATGCCCTATTCGACCTACTTTAAATACAAGTGCAAGGTAACAGACGATGCAGGAACAGAAACCACCGTAATTCTTGATGCCACCAACAAACTTGTGATGACAGCTGTCGGTGTTCTCGGCGGGGACAAAGCCACTGCAATCGGCACAACCGACCAGCTGCGCATACTGCCCGGCAGCGCTGAAGCATGCACCGCCGACGCTCCCGTCATCGAAGAATTCTACCTCGACAATCCCGACTTCAGGGACGGTGCCCTCGTCGGCAGCAGCGCCACCGTCTACGCCAAGGTGCGCCTCAGCGAGAGCGGCCTCAGCATATCCGACAACGCCGGCGAGTCCGGCAGCCTCGTTCTCGACGGCTCCCGCAAGTTCAAGGGCGTGTCTACGGATATGGTGATTGACGAAGATGGTTTTGCCTCGCTCTCCTACCCCATCTCCGACCTGACGGCAGGCCGCCACACCCTCACACTGTCTGTCCTCGACAATCTGGGACAGCTTGCCACGGCAAACCTGTCGTTCGTCTCGGCCAGACTTGACCAACGTCCCCGCCTCAGCATCGAAAAAGAAATAGCCCGCACCGAAGCCGTCATCGATTTCACCGGCGACCTCGTCGAGGCCACCGCCGATGACAGCGACGTCACCCTCTACATCACCGACCCCAAGGGCAACGCCGTCCTCAAAGTCGAGAACCCGTCCTTCCCCTACACCTGGAACCTCAAGGATGCCAAAGACGCCCCCGTCACCGACGGCAACTACCGCGCCGTCGTCCGCGGCCGCCTCGGCACCCTCTACACCTACACCGACCCCCTCAACCTCGTCGTCATCCGCTGACACAAGCTCACAACTGCCAAATCATAAAATAAGGCCACAGGACACGGCTCCGTGGCCTTATTTTTAAATTGACATTTCAAAACAGAACAAACCATGAGCGATATCATTCATATTCAAGAAGCCGAGTATGATGGAATTCTGCGACGGGCTGTCGCAGTTATTGACAGAAACAGAGCATTGGTGGCAACCGCTGTATGCTCTGCCATCGGTTCGACACATTGGGAAATTGGAAAATTACTTTACGACAAAAAAATTGACAGTAAATATGGAAGTGGCGTGGTCAACAGACTGTCCAATGATTTGAAACAACGCTATCCACAACTGGGCGTTTCTCCAAGAAATCTTTGGGACATGAAAAAATTCCATGCCCGTTTTTGTGACAGCGATATAAAACTGCGACAGGCTGTCGCAGTTTTACCCTGGGGACATACATTAACCCTGATGCGTAAATTCGGTGACGATGACAACGCTATTTTATATTATGCCAATGAGATAATCTCTAAAGGATGGAACCGTGAATACCTTTCAAGCGCCATATCCCTGAAAATGCATCTCAAAAAACATGAAAACCCTGATAATAATTTTAGCCAAACTTTGCCGGCAACTCAGGCTACATTTGCCAACGAAGTATTCCGAAGTAGTTACAATTTAGGTTTTCTCGGAGTAAAAAGACCAATTCTTGAAACAGAACTTGAAACGCGACTTGTAGAGAAAGTGAAGCAATTCCTTTTGGAGCTTGGCAAGGGTTTCACATATGTAGGCAACCAACATGTACTCGAATATAACGGAAAAAGGAGCAAGGTAGACATGCTTTTCTTCCATCGCGACTTGCATTGTCTGGTCGCCATAGATTTAAAGATAGGAGAATTCAGACCGGAATATGCAGGCAAAATGAACTATTATCTGTCGCTTCCTGACCGTCTGGAGCGCAGGGAGAATGAAAATCGGTCAATTGGAATAATTCTTTGTGCCGAAAAAGACCATGTAGAAGTGGAGCTGGCACTTGAAGACATGGGCAAGCCTATTGGCGTGGCTGATTATCAATTGATTGTTCCACAGGAAGAATTAAAGAAAATCGTAGCTGCGGAAGTTGAGGCTTTTGGAAAGGAGTTCCCGATTAATCCGGAACGATAAAGACTTAATGATATTTTAATAGAAAAATTTGCGATATTTGGCGGTATGGATATGGTGATGATTTTTTGTGCGCGGTACTGGCCGTTTTTGCATAGCGTGGAGTTTTACGTTATCATGACGGTGGTGGCGGCCGGGGTGCTCGCGTTTTGTCTGAAGCCGGCGGACAGGGGCGCTGTCGTTACACGCACGGTGTCGGGATGGATCTGCGAGGGCGACCCGGAGGGGACGCACGCCGACCCGCGCCTCGAAATCGAATGTCTGCCTAACGGCAATGTCATCTTCAGGCGCACTGACGTTACGGGCGTGGGCGACACCGGGGCGATGACGCTGCAGGTGACGCAGAAAGGCTTCGACCTGGAGATTATGGAGCATCTGACCGAGGGACGCCGCTCGACGGCGACACCGCCGGTGCAGGATGCCGTCTTCATCTTCAACTTCATGGGACCCGAATACTACCATATACGCTGGACCAGCCACATCGGCGACCGTTTCGCCGCCTTCACCCTCCACGTCCGCCCCGGCATAAAGACCACGGCCGCCCTCCGTCAGTAATTTTGGGCGTCGATTGGGCGGTAGTCTGATTTTTTTTGCTTATTTTTGCGAGTCATAACGCGGGCGGCCGCATAAACAAGAACTACCATGGCACAGGTGAAACCCAAGAAGGCACTGGGACAGCATTTTCTGACCGACATGTCGGTGGCACGGCGCATAGCCGGCACCCTCGACGCGTATAAAGGTCTGCCGGTGCTTGAGATAGGCCCCGGCATGGGCGTGCTCACGCAGTTTCTGCTTGAGGACGGCCACGACGTCACCGTAGTGGAGATAGACAGCGAGTCGGTGGACTACCTGCGCGGCAACATGCCCGCACTGAAGCCTGAGCGCATCGTCGAGGCCGACTTCCTGCGCATGGACATCGACCAGCTTTTCCCGCCCGCCGAGGTACCGCAGTTCTGCGTCATCGGCAACTATCCCTACAACATCTCGTCGCAGATTTTCTTCCGCGTCCTCGATTTCAAGGACCGCGTCATATGCTGCTCCGGCATGCTCCAGCGCGAGGTGGCCGAACGGCTCGCCGCCGCCCCCGGCACCAAGGCCCGCGGCATTCTGAGCGTGTTGCTGCAGGCGTGGTACGACGTCGAATACCTCTTCACCGTCAGCGAGAAAGTCTTCAACCCGCCGCCAAAGGTCAAGTCCGGCGTCGTGCGCCTCACCCGCAACGGCGTCACCGACCTGGGCTGCGACCCCGCGCTCTTCCGCACGGTGGTGAAGACCACCTTCGGCATGCGACGCAAGACCCTGCGCAACTCGCTGCGGGGCCTGTTGCCGCCGGGGAAATCCCTCACAGGTCCCGAAGCCGAGGCACTGACTGCTTTGCGGCCCGAGCAGCTTTCGGTGCAGCAGTTCGTTCAACTCACCAACATGGTGGCCGCATTACGGCAATAAAAATTACGCTGTCATGAAGGAATATACCGAGGAATACCTGGAGCACATCCGCCGCATAATCAGCGAAAACCGCGCCGATGACGCCCGCGCCGAACTGGAGTCGCTGCACCCCGCCGACATTGCCGAGCTGTATCAGAACCTCGACATCGACGAGGCTGAATACCTCTACCGCCTGCTCGACCCCGAGACCGCCGCCGACGTGCTGATGGAGCTGGACGAGGACGAGCGCCTCAAGCTCCTCGAGGCCATGACGCCCGAGAAAATCGCCCAGCAGATCGACCACCTCGACACCGATGACGCCGTCGACCTCATCCAGCAGCTCGACGAGGATGACCGCGACGAAATCCTCAGCCACATCGACGATGTCGAGCAGGCCGGCGACATCATCGACCTGCTCAAATACGACGAGGACACCGCCGGCGGCCTCATGGGCACCGAGATGCTGGTGGCAAACGAAAACTGGTCGATGCCCGAGACCATCAAGCAGCTGCGCCTGCAGGCCGAGGACATGGACGAGATCTACTACGTCTATGTCGTTGACGACGACAACAAACTCAAGGGAATCCTGCCGCTGAAAGAGATGATTACGCACCCGTCGGTGTCGAAAATCAAGCACGTCATGGAAAACGAGCCTGTGGCGGTGAAGGTCGACACCCCCATCGACGAGGTGGCCCTCGAGATAGAGAAATACGACCTTGTAGCCATCCCCGTTGTCGACTCGATAGGCCGCCTGCTGGGCCGCATCACCGTCGATGACGTCATGGACGAGGTCCGCGAGAGCAGCGAACGCGACTACCAGCTGGCCTCAGGTATCTCGAGCGACGTCGACGCCGAGGACACCATCTTCAAGCAGGTCAAGGCGCGCATACCCTGGCTGATGATCGGCATCTTCTCCGGCATCATGGCCTCGCTCATCCTCGGCACCTTCGAGACCAAGCTTCAGGCCGTGGCAGCGCTGGCCCTCTTCATCCCCATCATCGGCGGCACCGGCGGTAACGTCGGCGTGCAGTCATCGGCCATCGTGGTGCAGTCGCTCGCCAACGGTACGCTCGAGCTCAAGCAGTTCTCGCGCCAGCTCGGCAAAGAAGTGCTTGTCGGCCTCCTCAACGGCACCATTATCGCCGCCGTTGTCTTTGTCTACAACCTGATAATGCTGCCCGAGAATTTCGCCGTCACCCTGTCCGTGGCCGTCTCGCTGTTCATAGTGACGATGTTCGCCACCATCCTCGGCACCGTCGTCCCCCTCACCCTCGAGCGCCTGCACATCAACCCCGCCCTCGCCACCGGCCCCTTCATCCAGATTTCCAACGACCTCGTAGGCCTGATGATCTACGTCTGGGTCTCCACCTATTTCCTGGGTGTCTTCAATTGAATTTTAATGCGCATTGCGCATTAATCTATCAGGCATTGCGCATTTTTCGCCATGCCGGGGATGTAAATTTCAGATTTTATCATTAATTTTGCACTGCAGACCGTCTGAAGCCCCGGTCAGGAGCGCAGCTCTTGATGTCAGCGACAACGCCTCCGGCGTCGAAGGTCCGTGCTTGGATAACACTGAAAATAACGAAATGTATTTTGACCTCCAGGGTCGACCGGTGCCGTCATCTTACCGCGGAATTGTGGTTTCTAAAAACGGAAAGATGCTGCTTAAATGACAGGCATGCCGGATAGCTTTATCCGGTTACGTCCTTTAACGCTACTTTGATGACAATTGACAGCGGCGGTTATATCGTAAAAACGATATGGCCGCCGCTGTCATGAACATTACAACGAACTGTTTTATCGAAAAGTCACCTCACTTAAAACAAGCGATATGAAAAGGAATCGTACACAGGCTGTCGTTAAGACTGTGTTTTAGTTAAGACTGTGTTTTATTTACTCTGCGGGGGCCAGCAGGGCTTTGCCCTCTGGGGTGAGGTAGGCGTCAAGCTCGTAGGGGTAGAGGCCGACTTTGATTTCGCCCTGGGCGTAGGAGGCGACTTCGTAGGGCTGGTAGGCGAAGACTACCTCGCCGTACTCGGAGAGGTAGAAGTTGCCGCCTTCGGGTAGGGCGGTGATGGAGGTGGGACCGAGAGCGGCTTCGTTGGCTTTGGCGGCCTTGGCGATTAGGGCGGGGAGCTTGGCGAGGCCTTCGGGGGTGAAGAGGGTGGCGAGGGTGACGAGTTTCTTGTCCTTGATGGAAAAGTTGAGATAGCTGTTGATGCTCATGCCATGGGCGGCGCCCCAGTTGTAGCCGGAAGCTGTGATACGGTAGACGAGCAGGTCGGGCGTCAGGGTGATGACAGTGCCGTCGACGGAGTCGAAGCAGGAGATTTCCTCAGCCGTACCTTTGACGGGAGTGACGCTGTAGCCGGTCTGCTCGGCCGTTCTCTTCTGCCAGGCCGGGATGGCGTCGTTGAGTTTCATGTCCTTACAGCCGAGGGCTATGGAGATGATTGAGTCGTTGAGCTCGCTGATGTCGGCATCACCGAGTGCGGTGGGGATGACCAGCGACACGGACTGACGGTAGATGGGGTCGGAGCTTTCGCCGTTTTTGAGCTCCGCAGGCAGGTCAATTTTGTAGAGTGACGTCGCTGTGCGTGTCTCGAAGGAGAGGGTGCCGGCGGTTTTGGCCGCGCTGTCATCGTCGGCCTTTGTGTCGGCGGCTTTGGAGCTGCAGGCGCCCAGCATGAGCATGGCCGAGACGGAGAGGAGGAGGTGTGATAGTTTCATAATTAATGTGTGAGGTTGGATGTTTGAGCGGGTTGTATTGTGGAACAGGCCCCATGTAGGGACATCGCTTTGCGATGTTCAGCCTGCCTGGAGTGGCCGGCGGAGCCGACCGGCAGAATCGACATGCCAAAGGCATGTCCCTACATCGGACTATCGGTATAGCCAATCTATGTAATATAAGTTCCGCGGACCTTATATTGTTTACAGGCTGTCCGGGGCGAGGGCCTTGAGTATCTGGCGGTGGATGTTGCCGCGGATGCCGGAGCGGTTGAAGATTTTTGAGTCGCGGGTGGGGTTGACGCGGTTGGTGAGGAAGATGTAGATGATGTCGTTCTTGGGGTCTACCCAGAAGACGGGGCCGGTGTAGCCGGTGTGGCCGTAGACCTGTGGCCCGGCCTCCTCGATGGTGGATGACCACTCGGGGCGCTCGGTGTTGGGCTTGTCGAAGCCCAGGCCGCGGTGGCAGGTGGGCGACTTGGTGGTGGTGAAGAGGCGCACTACCTCGGGCGACATCAGCGTGTCGCCGCCGTAGGTGCCTCCGTTGAGCCACATCTGGCATATCTTGGCCAGGTCGCCGGCGTTGGCGAAGAGTCCGGCATTGCCGGAGACGCCGCCGAGGAAGGCCGCCGTCTCGTCGTGGACATATCCCTGCAGATGCTGGCGGCGCAGGTATGTGTCGACCTCCGTGGGTGCGATGTTGGTGACGTCGAAGCCGTTGGTGGCCGGGGTATAGGTGATGGACCAGGCCCCGAGGGGCTCCCACAGGCGCGTGTCGGCCCACTTGTCATGGGGCACTCCGGTAGCGCGCTCCTCGGCGTCCTTGAGGAGGCAGAAGTTAAGGCATGAGTAGCGGTAATTCTTGTTGTCGCGCAGCTTCTGGCCGTAGATGACGTTCATCAGCGTGTCGACGGTGGCCTGCGAGCCCCACAGGTCGCGGGCGATGGGCAGGTTGAATGTGTCGGTGCGCACCGTCGAGACAAGGTCCTTGCGCAGTTTGGCATCCTTGTGCCCCCATGCGTCGGGCATAATCCATGTGGGGTGATCGGCGTCCTTTCTGGACGTGATGAGCCTGCCCTTGTAGGTGGATTTGTCAAAGACGTAGTCGTAAGGACTTATGGACGGCGGCATGCCCGTCTCATGGAAAAGGAATTCCTTGACGAGCAGGTCCTTTTTGTCATCGCGGCGCATGCCGGGGATGTATTTCGAGATGGGTGCGTCGATGTCCATGTATCCGCTGTCGACGGCCATCATGATACCGGGGAGAGTGCCCAGGGCCTTGGAAACGGATGCCAGGTCGTACATCGTCTCGTTGTTGACGGCGGGGCCGTCCTTGTCGAGCTTGCCGTAAGCGCCGTCGACGATGATGTCGTTGCCCTTTGCCACCACCACCTGGATGCCGTAGGTGCCGCCGCGGCTGATGATGTCGTTGCAGAGCGAGTCGATGGAGTCGGTGAGCCAGGCGGGGTAGCCCTTGGCCTCGGGGGAGGTGTAGCCCAGGCGTGTCTTGGGCAGGACGATGCCCTCGCCGCTTTCGGCGATACCGGGGATGGCCACGGGGGTACGTCCGTGGGTGCGTATGCCGCCGAAGACGGCCTGCGCGGCGTATTCACCGGCCAGGGCGGTATTGCCGTAGGCCTCGATGACGGCCTGACACTTTGTGGAGGGGCTGAGGAAGGAGGCGTCGCGCAGGGGGCCGTTGAAGAGCACGCCTACCGAGCCGGGGAGCTTGGCAAGGGTATGGAACGACGTCTTGTAGGCGGCCTTGTGGCCGAAGACGCCGATAATGACGGTGCTGTACTTCTTTATCTGCTTCAGCTGTGCGGCCGTGACCACGCCGTCGGGAGCCTTGAAGACCTCGCAGCGGGCGTAGCGGCGGCAGTAGGCGGGGAAGGCGTCGCCCTCGGGTTTGCCCAGACAGACAACGGCGATAGCGCGCTTCTCCAGGTCGCGCAGCGGCAGCATGTCTTCCTTGTTGACCAGGCAGGTCATCGAGGCGGCGGTGACGTTACGGTTGACGGCGTCGGCGGTGGCGTCGTTGCCGGTGGCGAGGGCCTTTTTGGCGTCAACGGTATAGGGACGGGTGAGGCCGAGGGCGTATTTGTAGGCTAAGACACGTTTGCAGCGGTCCTCGATGACGGACTTCTTGAGCTTGCCCGACTTGATGGCGGCCATGATGGCGTTGATGTCTGTCTGGGCGTTCCGGCACTCCAGGATGTCGGCACCGGCGCGCAGGGCCATCAGGGCGTTGTTGCGGCCCTTGGGGTCGGCGGCGCCCTTCATGCCCAGGGCGTCGGTGTAGATGAGACCCCTGAAGCCCAGCTTGTCGCGCAGCAGGCCGTAGGTCTTGGGCGACAGCGAGGTAGCGATGCCGCTCTTGTCGATGGCGGGAACCGAGATATGGCCCACCATCACGCCGGAGAGGCCGTCGTTGACGTAGTCGCGGAAAGGCTTCAGCTCGACCTGCTCCAGCTCCTTCATCGAACGTCCGACGTAGGGGAGCGTCTTGTGGCTGTCGCTCTCGGTGTCGCCGTGGCCGGGGAAGTGCTTGGCCACGGCCTGCACGCCGCCGTCCTCGAGGCCGCGCGAGTAGGCGATGACCTTGCGTGTGACGTTGTCGGGGTCATCGCCGAACGAGCGCGAGCCGATGACGGGGTTGCGCGGGTTGGAGTTGACATCGGCGACGGGGGCGAAGTTGACCTGCATGCCCAGGGCGCGGCACTGGCGCGCCGTCTCGCGTCCGTAGGCGTAGATCAGGCTGTCGTCGGTTATGGCGCCGAGGGCCATGTTGCGGGGAAAGGAGGCGATGTCGGTGACGCGCATGGCCGGGCCCCATTCGCCGTCGACGGTGATGATGACGGGGACCTTTGCCAGCGACTGGGCCAGGTTGACGGCCGCGGCATGCTCGGCGGCGGTGCCTTCGGTGAACAGCAGGGCGCCTACGCCCTCGGTTTTGACGAGCTGGCGCACCTGGTCGAGGGTCTTCTGGCCGCGTGCGGTGGCCACCTTCGGACACATCAGCTGTGCCACGCGCTGCCGCTCGGTGAGGGTATTGTACACCGAGTCGGCCCAGGCACGCGCCGCCGGCGATTCGGCGACAGCCATGATGGGCGAGGGTGTGAAGGTGGCGTTGTCCGCTTTTGTTTGTTTGGGGGCCGCAATGGCCACGGCAGCCACAGCGGTAAGTATAAGTACGATTTTGTGTTTCAGATGCATGGGTGATTGGTTTAAGGGAGGTGCGGGAAAAATCCGGTTAATCTACCGGGCGCATGCGCTGTACGTCATCGGCCTTGAGCTTCTTGCCCTTCATGTCGTTGCGGATCCAGTTCAGGAAATCCGTGTAGAGATAGTTGGGCGAGCGTGCTATCACGCGGCCGTTTGTCAGCGGGTCCATGTAGTCACCGCCGTTGGCCAGATAGTCTATGGTGGCCACCGTATAGGTCTTGTCGGGGTCGAGGGGCTTGCCGTTGATGGTGATGCTTATGGGCTTTTTCGTCTTGGGGCTGTAAGTGGCCCGGGCCTTGTACGAGGTGCCGAAGCCGACGGTGTCCGCCATGTTGTCGAAGGCGTCGTAAAGGTCTTTGCCTGAAATTTCGAGCACGACGATGTAGTTGCTGAACGGCACCATATTGATTACCTCACCCTCGGTGACGGTGCCCTTGGGCAGGGACTGACGTATACCACCCCTGTTGAGGATGGCCAGGTCGACGGGTCGGCCTGTGAGCTCGCTGCCGCGGCGGTCGACAAGGTCCGACAGGAGATTGATGGCGGGTTCGCCGCTCTGGTCGAAACGTATGGCGCTCTTGCCGACGGGGAGACGCATCAGCGAGTCGACGCTCTGACGGGGTATGGCCAGCAGAGAGTCGACGGCCGGCTGCCTGACGCTGTCGAGGCGTTTGTCTACAGGGATGAGCCTGTAGTCGGTCTTGAGGTTGTCGAGGTCGATTGTGACGAGACCGAGGTTATAGCCCCTGCGGCCGGTCTGCGTGACAAGAATAGTGTCGCCCTCGGCGTTGGGGATGCGCCAGGGCTTGCCGTCCGGGACGGGGCCTGCTACGGTGTGCGAGTGGCCGCCGATGATGATGTCGATGTCCTTGCTCTTTGCCGCCAGCTCAAGGTCCGATGTGCCTGTCTTGGTGGGCGCGTAGCCGATGTGCGTGAGAGCCACCACCATATCGCAGTGCTCGACGTCCTTGAGGAACTTGGCCGTGAGGTTGGCGGCCTCGTACAGGTCGTTGTACTTGACGCCGTTGTAGTTTCCGGGCGAAATTATGCCTTTGGGATCGAGGTTCAGCCCCATGAAGCCTATGCGGCGTCCGTCAACCTCACGGATGGTGTAGGGGACGAATTTGTCGGCCATCTTCGAGCCGCGCAGGTCGTAGTTTGTCGAAAGCCATGTGGACTTGGTATTCCTGATGCGGTGCGCCCAGTCTTCGGCGCCGTTGTCGAACTCATGGTTGCCGAGGATGCGCATGTCGTAGCCGAGCAGGTCGGCCACCCCGTTCTCCACGTCGCCCTTGTAGAGGTAGTAGTACAGGGTGCCCTGCACCATGTCGCCGGCGTCGACAAGCAGCGTGTTGGGCTCGGCGGCGCGGATGCTGTCGATGAGGGTCTTGCGGCGGGCGACACCGCCCAGGCCGTCATCGGAGGGCTCGATCTGCGAGTGGGTGTCGTTGGTGTGCATTATCACCAGTTTGTTGTCGGGAGCCGACCAGCACATTGCCACAGAGGCCATTGCGGCCGTCAGGACGGCTATGCGCAGTTTAAACGGGAAGTCAGTCATGGAGAAGCTATGGTTGAAAAGTTAGTTAAAAGCGGTATCAGAGAAGCCGGGGCAGCCAGACCGGCCATGACAGCCGGAACAGTCTGCCTGCTTCGCGGTTTGTGTTGCGAAGATACAAAAATAACGCGACAGAATGGCTAAAAAGTTCTCAAAAACACAATAAAACAGTTAACGTCGAAAATCTGCGTAAAAACGCGCCGCCGCGGACATATAAATGTCAATAAAATTTATTACCTTTGCGCTGAAATAGCCGACGGTGGCGCAAAGCCGCCCCCTGCCGGCAAATAAAGTGTGTCAGAAAGTCTGCCCGTCAGGCTATTCCGGCGCATGAGCCTACGAGAGAAAACACGAGATAACAGTTACAAACCTAATAACCCCCTCTTCTGAGACTATTCCACAAAAATGGGACGTTTTTTTTCACTGACAAAGGAAATCGCCATTGACCTGGGTACGGCCAATACGATTATCATACATAACGACAAGATTGTCATCGACGAACCCAGTATCGTCGCCCTCGACAAACGCACCGACAAACTCATCGCCGTGGGCAAGGAAGCCCAGCAGATGCAGGGCAAGGAGAACGAGCGCATCCGCACCGTCCGCCCCCTCAGCCAGGGCGTAATCGCCGACTTCACCGCCGCCGAGCTGATGATCCGCGGCCTCATCAAGAAGGCCTCGTCCAAGAGCAGCTGGTTCTCCCCCTCGCTGCGCATGGTGGTGGGCATCCCCTCCGGCTCGTCCGAGGTGCAGATCCGTGCCGTACGCGACAGCTCGGAGCACGCCGGCGGCCGTGACGTGTACATGATTTACGAGCCCATGGCCGCAGCCCTCGGCATCGGCATCGACGTCGAGGCTCCCGAGGGCAACATGATTGTCGACATAGGCGGCGGCACAACCGAAATCGCCGTCATCTCGCTGGGCGGCATCGTCTCCAACAAGTCCATCCAGATTGCCGGCGACGACCTCACCGAGGACATCATGAACCACATGAAGCGCGCCCACAACGTCAAGGTCGGCGAGCGCACCGCCGAGCTCATCAAGATGCACGTGGCATCGGCCCTCACCGAACTGGAGAACCCGCCCGAAGACTACATCGTCCACGGCCCCAACCAGATGACGGCCCTGCCCATGGAGGTGCCCGTATCGTACCAGGAAATCGCCCACTGCATCGAGAAGTCCATCTCGAAAATCGAGACCGCCGTTCTCGGTGCCCTCGAGCAGACTCCTCCCGAGCTCTACGCCGACATCGTCCGCAACGGCATCTGGCTCGCCGGCGGCGGCGCCCTGCTGCGCGGCCTCGACAAGCGCCTCACCAACAAAATCGGCATCCAGTTCCACGTCGCCGAGGACCCGCTGCTCTCCGTAGCCAAGGGCACCGGCGTGGCCCTGAAGAACATCGACAAGTTCTCGTTCCTCATCCGATAAACAGGCAGGGACGGCAGGGATGAACGACATACAGGACGGCCTGTAGGGACGCTTTAAAAAGCGGCCCTACTGCAGGCTTGGTCCCCGGGCTGCTGCCAACCGATAATAAACCGCTAATTATTTAATCAGGGCGTGCGCGAAATTCTCGACTTTTTTGTGCGGAACAGTAAATGGCTGGTCTTCGTCTTCTGGATGACGGCCGGCTGCTTTCTGCTGTTCACGCGCAATCCCTACCAGCAGAGCGTTTACCTCACCAGCGCCGGACAGGTGGCCGGGACGGTATACGACGCCACCGGCCAGGTGACGTCCTATTTCAACCTGCGCTCGGCAAACGAGGAGCTCAACAAGCGCAACGCCGTCCTCCAGGGCGAGGTCATCACCCTGCGCGAGCAGCTGCAGAAGATGCAGGAGGTCTCGGGCACCTACCCCGATTCCGGCGCCGTCTTCCCCGCCCTCGCCCACTTCGGCTTCATCACCGCCCGCGTCATCAACAACTCCGTCGCGCGCCCGTTCAACTACATCACCATCAACAAGGGCACGCGCGACGGCGTCAAGCCCGAGATGGGCGTGATTGACCAGAACGGCGTGGTGGGCATGGTCAATGTCGTGTCGGACGGCCACGCTCGCGTGCTGTCGCTGCTGAACCCGCACTTCCGCCTGTCCTGCAAAATCAAGGGCAACGACTCGTTCGGCTCGCTATACTGGGACGGCACAAGTCCCCGCACCGCTGTCCTGGAGGAGCTTCCGCGCCACACACACGTCAACGTCGGCGACACGGTGGTGACGTCGGGACACTCGGCGGTCTTCCCCGAGGGCGTCCCCGTGGGCATCGTGGCCGGCCACAAGAACGACCCGCACGGAAACTACTACACTCTAAACGTCACGCTGTTAGGTGACTTCGCCCGCCTGAACAACGTCCAGGTGGTGGTCAACAACAACGCCGACGAGATACGCAAACTTGAAGAAGAAAACGCCCGCATCGAAGGCAAGGTAAGCATGCCCTGACGGCGGACGACAAAGATAAACGCTGACGATGAACAAGACCGCAATAAACCTGACGCTGCTGACGCTGGCCCTGCTGGCGGCACAGGCTGTTGTTTTCAACAACCTGGTGCTCTTCGGCGTGGCCGTGCCCATGGTCTTCATCTACGCCATCATCACCCTGCCGGTGACGCTGAGCACAAACTGGAGCGTCACCATCGGCTTCTTCATCGGTCTCCTGGCCGACGTCTTCGCCGACACCTACGGCGTCAACGCCGTCAGCTGCACCATGCTGGCCTTCATGCGCAAGCCGGTCTTCCACCTGTACGTCCAGCGCGACGAGGACCTCGGCGGCCAGTGCCCCGACATGCACACCATGGGCGTGCCCGCCTTCATGAAATATGCCGCCACCATGGTGCTGATTTACTGCACCGTCGAGTGCATCATCGAGGCATTCGGCGTCTACAACATCCTGCGCCTGCTGGTACGCATCATCTCCAGCACCGTTTACACTCTGCTCATTATTTACGCGCTCGACTCGCTGTCGCTGCGCCGACAAAAGAATAATTGAACAGCGCGGACGCGCACTCCGACGCTCCCGCGCTGTCTGTGACACTTGAATGAGAAAAGACTATAATCTTGCAAAGCGCCGCTGGGTCATCATCGCATTCCTGCTGGTCATCGCCGCCATCTTTGCCGTGCGCCTGTGGGACCTGCAGCTGCATGACTCCAAGTACAAGGAGTCGGCCGACTCAAACGCTTTCCTCAAAAAGACCATATATCCCTCGCGCGGACTGATGTACGACCGCAACGGCGAGCTGGTGGTGTTCAACCAGCCCGCCTACGACGTCATGATTATCGTCCACGACGCCCAGGACTTCGACTCGGCGGGCTTCTGCAACACCCTCGGCATCACCATGCAGGAGCTGCGCGACCGCTTCGCCGCCATGCGCGACCCGCGCCGCAACCCGGGCTTCTCCAAATATTCGCCGCAGAAGCTCATCTCGCACCTCAGCGCCGCCGACTACGGACGCCTGCAGGAAAAGCTCTACCGTTTCCCCGGCCTGTTCATCCAGAAACGCGTCCTGCGCCAGTACAACTACGCCGCCGCGGCCAACGTCCTCGGCAACATCCGCGAGGTCAACGCCAGAGACGTCGAAAAAGACCCGTACTATGTCGGCGGCGACTACATCGGCGACTTGGGCGTCGAAAAATCCTACGAGGCATATCTGCGCGGCATCAAGGGCACCGAAATCCTGATTCGCGACGCCCGCGGCCGCATCCAGGGCCGCTACGAGAACGGCGCCCGCGACATCGCCCCCGTCTCGGGCCGCGACCTCACCCTCAGCATCGACATCAAGCTCCAGGAGTACGCCGAGAGCCTCATGGTGGGCAAGCGAGGCGCCATCGTCGCCATCGAGCCGGAGACGGGCGAAATCCTCTGCATGGTTTCCGGCCCCACCTACGACCCCAACCTGCTGGTGGGCCGTCAGCGCGGCAAAAACTACTTCAAGCTTGTCGACGACCCGTCCAAGCCTCTGTTCGACCGCTCCCTCATGGGCGCCTATCCCCCCGGCTCGACCTTCAAGCCCACGCAGGGCCTGATTTTTCTGCAGGAGGGCATCATCACGCCGTCCACGCCATATCCCTGCTACCGCGGCTACGTCAACGGCGGCCTGCGCGTGGGCTGTCACCCGCACGGCAGCCCCCTGCCCCTGTTGCCGGCCCTGCAGACGTCGTGCAACGCCTACTTCTGCTGGGGCTTCAAGAACATGATTGACCGCCGCAGTAAATACGGCACATCGGCCAATGCCTTCGAGGTCTGGAAAAAGCACCTCGTCTCGATGGGCTACGGCTACCGCCTCGGCGTCGACCTCCCAGGCGAGGGCCGCGGCTTCATCCCCAACGACCGTTTCTACAACAAATTCTACGGCGAGGGACGCTGGAGCGCCAACACAATCATCTCCGTGGCCATCGGCCAGGGCGAAATCCTTGCCACGCCCCTGCAGATTGCCAACCTCTCGGCCACCATCGCCAACCGCGGTTACTTCATCACCCCGCACGTCGTCAAGGCCATCGCCGACACCGTCATGCCCGCCGAGCTGCTCAAGCGCCACGACCCGACCATCGACAAGCACTGGTACGACGACATCGCCCAGGGCATGCGCATGGCCGTCACCGGCGGCACCTGCCGCCGCGCCGCCTTCCCCGGCGTCGAGGTAGCCGGCAAGACCGGTACGGCGCAGAACCCCCACGGCAAGGACCACTCGGCCTTCATGGGCTTCGCGCCCTACGACAAACCCAAAATCGCCGTCTGCGCATACATCGAGAACGCCGGCTTCGGCGCCGCCTACGGCGTCCCCATCGGCTCGCTCGTCATGGAAAAATACCTCAACGGCGAGATTGCCCCCGAGCGCAAGGCCATGGAGCAGAAGATGATGACCGACCACCTGCACTACGACCCGCCCAAAGGTGGCCAGAAGGTCAAGCCCGTCAAGGTGAAGCGCGACGAGGCTCAGAAGTCCGACACCCCGAAACCTGACGAAGCGACGAAACCCGAGGAAACGAAGGCCGCCGAAGAGAAGAAAGACTGATAACACAAACCCGATAAAACCGCATACACCGTGGCACGACGCATCGACGCCCTTGAAATATTTAAGTCGCTCGACTGGCCCACTATCTTCATCTACATGCTGATGGTAGGCTTCGGCGTGGTCAGCATTTATGCCGCCGCCTATGATTTTGACGAGGCCTCGATGTTCTCGTTCAGCGAGTTTTCGGGCAAGCAGGTGATATGGATAGCCTGCTCGATGCTCCTCGGCTTCGTCCTCCTGCTCACCGACGCGCGCATGTTCGAGACATACGCATACCCGATATACGCGGCGGTGCTGATACTGCTGTTCATCACGCCCTTCGTCGCCCCCGACATCAAGGGCTCGCACTCGTGGATAGTCCTGGGCCCTATGAGCCTGCAGCCCGCCGAGTTCGCAAAATTCGCCACGGCACTGGCGCTGGCCAAGCTGTTCTCCGGCTATAATTTCCAGCTGACGGCCAATACAGGCAACTTCCTCAAGGCCGTCGCCATCATCATCGTCCCCATCATACTCATCCTGCTGCAGAAGGAAACCGGCTCGGCGCTGACCTTCCTGGCCCTGTTCTTCGTGCTCTACCGCGAGGGCATGTCCGGACTGGTGCTCTTTGCCGCGCTCTACTCCGTGGTGATTTTCGTCGTCGCCATCAAATTCACCGGCTCGGCGGTGATGGGCATCCCCGTAGGCGAGTTCTGGCTGCTGCTCAGCCTCATCGCCATCATAACCGTGATGATGTTCATCTTCAACCGGCGCTTCGAGATTGCACGCAACGTCATGGCATGGTTCGCCGGCACCGGCGTCATCACCTGGCTCTGCTGCACCTTCGGCGTCAGCGTCCCCGGCTGGCCGGTGATGCTGACCATAATCGGCGTCCCCTGCGTGTACCTCTGCATCATGGGCCTGCGCAACCACGCCTACGCCCTCTTCGTGCCCGTGGCCACGGCCCTCATGGCCATCATCTTCATGTTCTCCGTCAACACCGCCTTCAACACCCTTGCTCCCCACCAGCAGCAGCGCATACGCGTGGTCCTGGGCATGGAGGAGGACCTCCGCGGCGCCGGATACAACGTCAACCAGTCCAAAATCGCCATCGGCTCGGGAGGCCTGACGGGCAAAGGCTTCCTCAACGGCACACAGACCAAGCTCAAATACGTCCCCGAGCAGCATACCGACTTCATCTTCTGCACGATAGGCGAGGAGGAAGGCTTCTGGGGCACCATGCTCGTCATCAGCCTCTACGTCGCCCTCGTGATGAGGGTGCTGGCGCTGGCCGAGAGGCAGCCCAACATCTTCGGACGCGTCTACGGATACTGCGTCGCGTCGTATTTCATCTTCCACTTCTGCATCAACATCGGCATGGTCATAGGCCTCTGCCCCGTCATCGGCATCCCCCTGCCCTTCATCAGCTACGGCGGCTCCTCCCTCTGGGGCTTCACCATCCTCCTCTTCATCCTCCTCCGCATCGACGCCTCCCGCAAGGAAATCCACACCTACTGATTTATAGGTAATTTATGTGATGTATGTGATATATGTGATGTATGTAATGTATGTGGGCGCCCGCCTGACATAAATAACATACGCAATATAAACAACATACATCACAACACTGCCCCCATACACACGCGTGCCGCCCGGAGAGCCGGGGCGGCACGCGTTGTCTGTTATCTTGGGCCTCCGCCGGGAGGGGGGCCGGGATGGCCGCCGCGGCCGGGACCGCCGCCGGGGCCGCCCCAGCGGCGACGGTTGCGGCTCTCGGGCTCGTTGCCCTTGCCGAAGGTGTTGAACTTCCAGGTGACGGTGGCCATGAAGTAGCGGGTGAGGCTGTTGTACATGGTGTCGTCGATGTAGTTGCCGGTGGTCTGGCGCATGATGCTCTTGCGCTGCTGCAGCAGGTCGTAGGCCTTGAGCGACAGCGTGAGCGAGCGGTCGCGCAGGAACTGATACGAGAGGGTGGCGTTCCACAGACACTGGTTGGAGTTGTAGCCTGCCGAGTATCCGCTGGTCTTTGCCCAGTTGAGGTCAGTGGAGATGACCAGGCCGAAGGGTGCGTAGTAAGTGCCGTTGAACATGCCGCCGTAGGTATGTATGGCGCGGTTGTTGCCGGTCTGGATGGAAGCGCGGGTCTGCTGGAACGAATAGCGGGGGCGCAGCTCCAGCTCGAGGTTGTCGGGGCGGAAGGCTATCGACGGCATGATGTTGAGGTTGAGGTTGCGCGTGAGCACACGGTTGCCGTTGTTGAAGCCCACGTCGTGCGAGTAGCGGGCGAAGGCATGTGCGTTGACCGTCCACGACTTGTTCTTCAGTGGAGTGGAGAACATGCCCATCATCATCATGTTCCAGACGCCGTTGACGTTTTCGTAGGTCGTCGTCTGGCCGCCTGTCTCGTGGTTGAAGGTCATGCGCGACACCACGGCGTTCTGGCTTACCTGGGCGTTGGCCATGAGCATGAACGAGCGCTGGCCCTGCGGGTTGAAGTCGTTGAAGCGCAGCTGGATGTTATGGCTGAAAGTGGGGTCGAGGTCGGGGTTGCCGACGACGATGCGCAGAGGGTCGGACATGTCGGCCACGGGCTGCAGCTGCGAGATGGACGGCTGGCTGGAGCGTCCGCGGTAATTGACCATGAACGAGCGCGTCTTGGTAATGCGCCAGCGGTAGCGCATATAGGGGGCGAAGTTGAGGACGTTGCGGCGTATGTCGCGCTCGTGGTTGATGAGGTCGATGCTCTTCGACATCTGAGGCACCAGCGACAGGCCCACGTCGAGGTTGGCGGCTTTGGTGACGTGCTTGAAGCCGGCGCGGATATCCTGGCTCATATAGTCGTTGCGGAACTGGTTGGACAGGTCCTGGTTCCACACCAGCGAGTCGAGGCTGCCCGCGTAGTCGCCGATCCATCCGTCCACCCGGGGACGCGGCTCCGGGTCGTCGTAGACCATCTTGTCGGCATTGTTCCAGCGGTAGCGGAAACTGTAGGCGAAAGTCAGGAAGTTGCCGTTCTTGACGTCGCCGAGGGGTTCGGTCCAGCTCACACGCGTATTGAAGGTGTTGCTCCATGTGTGGTTGCGGTCGACCTGGTCGTACAGGTCGATGGAGTCGTTGAGGAGGAAGAACTCGTTGCGCGACCAGGTATTCTCGCGCTCGCGGACATTGGATGTCTGCAGGCGGGCGTGAACCGAGAACGAGCGGCCGGGACGGCTGAGGAACTTGTGGTTGTATATGGCCTCACCGCCGAACTCCCAGCTCCTGCCGTGCGAGTATGCGGAGTTGCGGCTGGAGGTGACTCGCTCCATCGTGCCTGCCCGTGTCAGCGACGTGTCGGCCGACCAAGAGTCGTTGACGTTGAACGACAGGCGCGGACGGAACTCAAACGTATTGGCCTCGTCGGGATTCCACTGTATGCGGAAGTCGGCGCGGACGTTGTGGCCGCGGTCACGCGATTTCTTCCACGAGTTGACGTATGAGGTCGAGTCCTGGAAGAGGTTCTGGCGGTCGCGCTGCATGGTGGTGCGTCGGCTGGTGTTAGAGTACATGATGTCACCGCCGACACGGAAAATCTCCTTGTTGCCGACGTTGAAGTTGAGACCCAGCGAGCGAGCGGTGGTGATGCCGTTGTCGCCGCCGAAACGGCGGAAACGCGAACCGCCGTCGCTGAAGCCCATCTCGTTGATGTTGTTGATGGCGCCCAGAAGTGTCAGCTGGTTGTCGTTCCAGAAGCGGTTGACGGTGAACGAGCCGGCATAGCGGCTGTCGGTGCCGGCGCCGGCCTCGGCCTGGCCGAACCAGCCGTTCTTCATTCCTTTCTTGACCGTCAGGTTGATGACCGTCTCGTCCTCGCCGTCATCGACACCGGTCAGACGCGCCAGGTCGCTCTTGCGGTCCACCACCTGCAGCTTGTCAACCATGTTGACGGGCAGGTTCTTCGAGGCCACCTTGGGGTCGTCGCTGAAAAATTCCTTGCCGTCGACCAGGATTTTTGTCACCTCCTTGCCGTTGGCGGTAATCTTGCCGTCGGTGCCCACCTCCACGCCGGGGAGACGCTTGAGCAGGTCCTCCACCACGGCGTTGGGCTGCGTCTTGTATGTGTCGGCGGTAAACTCGACCGTGTCCTGCATGACCTTCATGGGCGTGCGTATGCCCTCCACCACCGCCTCTTTGAGAGTGGTGGCGTTTTCCCTGAGCAGAAACTTCTTGACGCGGACATCGGCGTCCTTTACGGTGATGGGGCGACCTTCGGGAGCGCTGCCCACATATTCGGCCATGAGGATATAACGGCCGTTGGGAACGTTGGTGACGGCGAAATGGCCGTCGGCATCGGCGACAGTGGCGCCCACACGGGTCGAGTCGGGCTTGAGCAGGCGCACGGTGGCGCCAGGCAGCGGCTCGCCCTGCGAGTCAGCAACGGTGCCGCGGATTACCCACGCGAGCGACGGCACGGCAAACAGGAGAGAGAGGGAAACCGCCGCAAACAGGCGGTGCAAGCTTGTCATAGGGCTGGAATATATTGTCGTTGAAAAGAGAATAAATGAATTTTGCTACGTAAAATAGACCGCAAAACTACGCAAAGTTTAAATCCGCAAGCAATCTGCAACGGTTATTTATAATTTTTTAGTAAAAATCAACGCACCGTGTTAAAAATATTTGGACTGTCAAGTATGTCCCTGATGCCCGGCGGACACAAATCATCCGATACAGCCGAAATCTTTAGTCCGGTACACGATTCCGAAGAAAATTTGACCAACCGGCAAATAATCAGTAAATTTGCAGTATTATGGCAAAGGAAACAATTATTCGACAAGACAAGGCAGATTATAATGTCGCTGTCCGGACCATAAAAGAAGCGATACTTCGCTCAGTATCAGGCGGCGAAGCTGGTCAATCGTGAAATGCTCTCACTCTACTACGGTATAGGACGATATATTTCAGCGAACTCCCGCGAGGGCTTCCGGGGAACCGGAGCCATAAGGACAATCTCCGAGAAGCTGCGCAAGGAATTGCCGGGCCTGAGAGGGTTTTCAGAGAGTAGCTTGAAAAATATGAGGATGTTTTATGAGGAGTGGTCCCCGGTCTTGGAATCCTCGGATCCCACATCAACCATTTCGCCAATCATGATTGGCGAAATAGAGACGACAACGCTGCTCTCGCTAAAATCTACAATCACGATTGACGATTTAGAACTCTTTGGGAATCTGAGTTTTACCCACCATATTAGAATTCTCAACGGTGTAAAAGATGTTAATAAGAGGTGGAAATACATCAGACTGTCTCTTGAGAATAAATGGGACACTCGTTATCTCCAACAACAGATAAAGGATTATGCCAAGCCTATGGGCGTTGCCACATATCGTTTCCGTGAGGATATGCCGGAAAAATTGCGCGAGGCACTCCCGGATGCTGAAGACCTGAAGAAATTGCTCTGAGTTCCAATATCACCCCAAAACCCCAAAAACCTGCAAGCTGCAAGTCCAAAACATACACCGATTTCTCCGCCATGTCCAAAAAATTTTCGTAACTTTGCGACATTGTTGTGTGCCCTTGCGTCAACGGGTTCACTCTTTGTCAATTAATACGTTTTTCTGACCGTGAATACAAAGTATATTTTCGTCACCGGCGGCGTTGTGTCGTCACTGGGCAAAGGCATTATCTCGTCGTCGCTGGCCAATCTGCTCAAGGCCCGCGGTTACCGCGTGACCATACAGAAATTCGACCCGTACATCAACATCGACCCGGGCACGCTCAACCCGTACGAGCACGGCGAGTGCTATGTGACGGTGGACGGATACGAGTCGGACCTTGACCTGGGCCACTACGAGCGCTTCACCGACATCCAGACCACCCGCGCCAGCAACGTCACCACCGGCCGCGTCTATCAGGCCGTCATCAAGAAGGAGCGCGAGGGCGTCTACCTGGGCAAGACCGTACAGATCATTCCCCACGTCACCGACGAAATCAAGAACCGCGTGAAAAAATTAGGCATCACCGGCAACTTCGATTTCGTCATCACCGAAATCGGCGGTGTCGTCGGCGACATCGAGAGCCTGCCTTTCCTCGAGGCCGTGCGCCAGATGCGCTGGGAGCTCCCCGATGACTCGGTATGCGTGCACCTCACCTATGTCCCCTACATCGCCGCCGCCAAGGAGATAAAGACCAAGCCCACCCAGCACAGCGTAAAACAGCTGCAGGAGTTAGGCATTCAGCCCGACATCCTGGTACTGCGCACCGAGAAAGACGTCAACGCTGATGTGCGCCGCAAGATTGCGCGGTTCTGCAACGTCGCTCCCGACGCCGTGATACAGAGCATCGACATGCCCTCGATTTACGAGGTGCCTGTGGGTATGCACCATCAGCATCTTGACGAACTGGTGCTGAAACGCACCCACACCCCCGAGCCCTGGGGTCAGATACATATGGAGCCCTGGCTCCACTTCCTCGACCGCATGGCCCACGCCTCAAAGACGGTGACAATCGGCCTTGTGGGCAAATACGTCGAGTTGCAGGACGCCTACAAGTCCATCAACGAGTCGCTCTTCCAGGCCGCCACATACAATGACCGCAAGCTCAAGATGGTATACATCCACTCCGAAAAGATTGACGAGTCAAACATAGCTGAAAAACTTGCCGGTCTCGACGGCGTCATCGTGGCTCCCGGCTTCGGCCAGCGCGGCATCGAAGGCAAGTTCGTCGCCCTCGAATACTGCCGCACCCACGACATCCCCACCTTCGGCATCTGCCTGGGCATGCAGTGCATGGTCATCGAATATGCCCGCAACGTCCTCGGCCTGCCCCAGGCCAACTCCACCGAGATGGAGCCCGAGGCAGCCGACAACGTCATCGACCTGATGGAGACGCAGAAGAGTGTCACCGAAAAGGGCGGCACCATGCGCCTCGGCGCCTACCGCTGCCGCCTCACCCCCGGCTCGCGCGTGGCCGAGGCATACGGCACCGACGAGGTGCGCGAGCGTCACCGCCACCGTTTCGAGTTCAACAGCGACTACCGCGACCGCTTCGAGGCCGCCGGCATGAAGTGTACGGGCACAAACCCCGAAACCGGTCTGGTGGAGGTGGTCGAGCTGCCCGAAAAACGCTGGTACATAGGCACACAGTACCATCCCGAATACTCGTCGACGGTGCTGCACCCCAACCCCGTCTTCCTCTCGTTCGTCAAGGCCGCCATCAAATATCAGGCCGAGCGCAACCTGGCCGAAGGAAAAGAATAACCGAAATCGCAAACGTATAAACAAGAAAAATAAGTGGACAAAAACACTCTTACCGGCCTCCTGCTGATCGGCCTGGTGTTCGTGGGCTTCACCGTATGCCAGCGCCCGCCTCAGGATGCCGCGAAAAACGACAAGAACAAGGTTACGCAGGTAACCGAGAAAAAGAACGCCGCCGCCGAGGTCACTCCCGTCGGCACCGACTCGGCCTCCATCGCCGCCGCCGAGGCTCAGCTTGTGGCCAAACACGGCGCGCTCGCTCCCTTCGTCAAGGGCGAGGGCAGACAGCTCACAGTCAAGGGCAAGAACCTGCAGGTCACCTTCGACAGCAAGGGCGGCCGCATCACTAAGGTCGTGCTCCCCGGCTACAAGACCGACACCACCACACCGCCCGCCGACGTCACCATCTTCGGCGGAAACCATGACGGCGGATACAGCTTCACCTTCGAGACCGCCACGCAGCGCTACAACACCGCCGACCTCAACTTCGAGATGAGCCAGCCCGACGCAAAGACGGTGGTGATGAGCCTGCCCATGGGCGAGTCGTCGTTCGAGATCGTCTACACCATCAACGACGCCGACTACCTGGTTACCATGGACATGCGCCAGAAAAACATGGAGCGCATCATCCCCGGCAACCGCACCACCATGCGCATGAACTGGAGCCAGAACCTCGGCCGCAACGAGACGGGGCGCACCTTCGAGGAGCGCAACTCGGCCCTCTACTACAAGTTTGACGGCGAAGACGCAGAGGACATGTCGGCAAACGAGGACAAGAAAGAGGAGGTCAACGGCGCCCTCCGCTGGGTCGCCTTCAAGAACCAGTTCTTCTCGTCCGTAGTCATCGCCCGCGACCGCTTCACCGGCGCCGAACTCGACAGCAAGGTGCTCAAAAGCGCCTCAGAGCTCAAAAAGTTCGACATGAACGCCGTCTTCAACTACTCCTCGGCAAAGGCCAATCCCGCCCAGTTCACCTTCTTCTTCGGCCCCAACAGCTATCCCCTGCTGTCTGACCTCGACGATAAAATCGACAAGGCCTACGCCGCCGAAGGCGAGGAGAACGTCGACCTCGACCTCAACAGCCTCGTCAACGTCGGCTGGGGCATCTTCGGCTGGATCAACCGCTGGTGCGTCATCCCCCTGTTCCAGTTCCTGGGCAGCTTCATCGGCAACTACGGCCTCATAATCATCCTCATCACCCTGATTGTCAAGCTCGTGCTCTTCCCCTTCACCTACAAGAGCTACAAGAGCCAGGCCAAGATGCGCGTCCTCGCCCCCGAAATCAAGGAAATCAACGAAAAATATCCCGGCCAGGAGAACGCCGCCAAGCGCAGCCAGGAGACAATGGCGCTGTACTCGCGCACGGGCGCAAGTCCCTTCTCGGGCTGTCTGCCCATGCTGCTGCAGATGCCCGTCCTCATCGCCATGTTCTCGTTCTTCCCCACCGCCATCGAGCTGCGCGGCCAGTCGTTCCTGTGGGCACACGACCTCTCGGCACCCGACTACATCTTCACGCTGCCGTTCTCCATCCCCATCCTCGGCAACCACCTCAGCCTCTTCTGTCTGCTGATGACCGTCGTCAACATCATCTACACATATATTAATATGCAGAACCAGCCCTCCACCGGGTCGATGCCCGGCATGAAGTGGATGATGTACCTGATGCCGCTGATGTTCCTGTTCTTCTTCAACGACTACGCCGCAGGCCTGTCGCTGTACTACTTCGTCTTCCTGCTGGTCACCATCCTGCAGACCGTCATCTTCCGCCTCTGCACCAACGAGGAGAAGGTGCGCGCCCAGCTGCTCGAAAACGCCAGGAAGCCGCGCAAGAAATCCGGTTTCATGGCCCGTCTCGAAGAAGCCCAGAAAAAGCAGGAGGCCTACCTCCGCGCCCAGCAGAAACAGCAGGCCAAACGCCGCCGTTAAGACCCGCAACACCGCTACAACGGCGCCCCGCCCCGCCCAGCACGGCGGGGCGCCGTTGTTGTAAAAACGCCCATAATTTGTGTAAGTCCCTAAAATTTCATATCTTTGTGCGATTATTGCCCGCTCCTGACCGGAACGGGCGCGGTTTGGTGACACCAATACGGTGTCATTCAGCCGTTTAATCACAGCATTAAATCAATCGCAAAAATATAAACCAACACATACTTAAATTTTAAATGGCAACCTTAGAGAAAATCCGCAGCAAGTCAGTGATGCTTTTCGCTGTTATCATTGTCGCGCTGCTCGCCTTCATCCTCGGTGACTTCCTCACCTCGGGCCGCAACTTCTTCGGCCCCGGCGACACTGTGGCATCCGCTGACGGTGTCAAAGTGAAATTTGACGAATACCAGAAGAGATCCCAGGAGCTCTCCGCCCAGTACCAGGCACAGGGTCAGAAAGTCGACCCCGACGTCCTCAGCCAGATGGCAATCGAGGACCTGCTCAGAGAGAAGCTCATGAAACAGGAATATGACCGTGTCGGCATCGCCATCACCGACAAGCAGCTCCACGACCTGTTCTACGGTCAGGACAACGGCATGGGCGCACTCGGCGCACTCGCCCAGCGCATAGGCACCAGCCCCGAGGCCCTGCAGAGCATGGGCATCACCACCCTCGCACAGTATGCCGAGGCCATGGAGAACCCCGCAAAGTACAAGCTCAACCCCGAAATCGGTCAGGCCATGAAGGACGCCTGGCTCGGCCTTGAGGACGACGCCGAGAACAACCTCCGCGCCAACGCCTACGGCCGCATGCTCAGTGTCCTCTACACCTCCAGCAACATCGACCGTCAGGCCATCTACAACGACAACAACGAGCGCCGCGGCTTCCAGTACGCCGGCAAGTCGCTGGCTTCGGTAGCCGACGACGACGTCAAGCTCCAGGACGCCGACTACCAGAAGATATACGACAAGCGCAAGGGCCAGTTCAAACTCAACGAGGAAAAACGCTACATCTCCTACATCGAGGTGCCCGTCACCCCCAGCGAGAAAGACTTTGCCGACGCTCAGCAGAAATTTGAGAAAGTAGTCGCCGACCTCCGCGAGATGGAAGGCGTCAAGGCCCTCACAAAGACCACCGACTTCCACGCCGGCAAGGCCGTCAAATACAGCCGCGCCTCCATGGCCAAGGACGAGGTTCTCCGCGGCATGCTCATCGACAGCACCGCCCTCGCCGCAGGTACCGTCACTCCCCTCGGCATCGGCGCCAACAACACATACCGCGCCGCAAAGGTACTGGACGTGACAACAGGCGTCGACAAGGTCAAGTATTCGATGATTATGGCTCCCAGCGCCGAAATCGACAGCATCAGGAGCAAGCTCACCGCCACCACCTTCGACTCCATCGCCAACAAGATGGGCGGTATCGCCGGCCGTGAGATGTCGCTCGTCAACATCGAACCCGGTCCCCAGGACAAGAAGATGTTCGACGCCCTCACCGAAACACCCGTCGGCCAGGTGACCTTCATCAACGACACCGTCCCCGCCGAGTCATCGGCTTCGGGCAAGGCCACCCCCATCACATACGCCATGCTTATCAGCGAGCGTGACCTCCCCGTCGAGGTATACAACGTCACCGTCATCGAGCACACCCTCGCGCCCAGCGCACAGACCGTCAAGGAGCTCAACGACAAGTTCCACACTTACCTCGCCAAGAACGGCAACGCCAAGGCATTCACCGACAACGCCGCCAAGAGCGAGTACACCGTACGCCACGCCCTCATTTCCAACTCCACCCCCAACATCGGCTTTGACGGCTACACCAGCATGGGCCTCCCCAACAGCCGCGGCGCCGTCAAGTGGGCAATGGACAACAAGGCCGGCAAAGTCAGCCCCGTCTTCAGCAAGAACGACGGCACCAACGACTACCTCCTGGCTGTCGCCGTTGACGAGATCTACGACGGCAAGTACATGCCCGCCACCTCCGAGTACGTCCGCGAGCAGATCCGTCCCGAAGTCCTCCTCGACAAAAAGGCCGAGAAAGTCATCGCCGGTCTGAAAGGCAAGAAGACCCTTGCCGAATACGCCGCCGCCATGCAGTCGCCCGTCCAGGGTGCCACCTCGGTCTTCGGCGACATGCAGGTCGACAACATCGGCTTCGGCCTCGGTGTCCTCCAGGGCGCTGTAGCCGGCGCACAGTCCGGTAAGGTAGTAGGTCCCTTCCGCGCAGGCGACAACGTCTACGTCATCGTAGCCGGTCAGTCCACCCTCATCAAGGACAAGGCTCCCGCCAACCAGGCCCAGCAGGACGAGATGGCCTTCCAGCAGAAGTACATCAACAATGTCCTCAACAACAACGCTTTCCTCCTCGGTAACAGCGAAATCGAGAACAACCTCCTCAAGCTCACCCAGGACGAAAAATAACAGTTGAGCGGTATTCCGCCCCAAAAGCCCAAACTTACAGCATGCTGTGCCATACGGCGCAGCATGTTTGTTTATTATAACGTAAAGACGGGCCGGCCGATCGGCCGGTCCGTCTTACATAGCATCCCGAGTGGGTACCTTTTTGGGCGGCGCTTCCGTCCATAGGGCGGGGCCTGCCTTCGTAGAGAGGAGAGATGAGAATAAGCTTCTGTTGCTCTGCAGCAAGCGGCATCGTTTCAGATGCCCGTCAGGGTGAATTTCATATTCGGCCTACTGCCTTAGACTGTTTTATTCTTGTCCCTTTGCAATGAAAACGCCCCGCAGGCCTCCAATGTTCAAATTAACGCAATTTTGCGCCATTTTATTTGTCGAAATGCTTTTCTATCATTAACTTTGCTAAATCAAAACCATTGCGGTAAACCTACGGGCAGAAACTGCCCTACAACAAAGGATATTCCCATGAAAAAACTCTTAGTGGCCGCGCTGGCCGTCGCCGCAGTCTTTTCGGGCTGGGCAAAAGGGACCACCTGGAACATCCAGGGTACCAATTATCACGTTGACACAACCTATCACGCCGTCATCGGCCCGGGCACCACGCTCACCAGCCTTGTGCTCAGCGAGGGCAAGCGTCCTCTGCGTGTGTTCTACACCACCACAGACCTTACCAATCCCTATAACGACCTCCGCGTCGTCAAGGGCCAGGGCAAGACGACCGGCTGCGAGATTATGTCGCGCCAGGCCAGACGCAACGACAGGGAAGGCGCGCGTTACTTCGCCGGCATCAACGCCAACTTTTTCGCCAACCTCGCTCCCGTAGGCAACTGCGTCAGCGACGGCACCGTCTTCCGCGGCGCCAAGGCAGGCAAATATACCTCGTTCTATGTCGACGCCGCCAAAAAGGTTGGCATGTACGAGGGTTTCAGCGGCACCGTCTCATACCCCGACGGCACCATGTCGACCTATAACGGCATCAACGCCGCCGTCAGCACCAACCAGACGGTGATTTTCGACCGCTGCGCCGGCACCACGACCGGCACCAACGAATGGTGCGCCGAGTGCGTGGTCGAGCCTGTCTCGGGCAAGGTCGGCTTTGCCGGCCGCACGACACTGCGCGTCGTCAGCGAGCCCCAGGCCACCGGCAATTCGGCCATTCCCGAAGGCGGATACGTCCTCAGCGGACACGGAACCGCCAACGCCAAAATCATGAAACTCAAAGTCGGCGATGAAGTCCAGCTCAACGCCAACAGCGGTCTCAACGGCGCCGACATCCGTCAGGTTGTCGACGGCAACTGCCGCATTCTCGAAAAGGGCGTCACCCTCAACACCGCCAACTTCGACAGCATGTCGTCGGCCCTGCATCCCCGCACGATGATCGGCTACGGCGACGGCGGCAAGACTGTCGTGCTGATGGTAGTCGACGGCCGCAACGCCGGTGTCAGCGGAGGTGCCATGTACATGGAGGAAGCCGACATGATGAAGGCCGTTGGCTGCACCGACGCCATCAACCTCGACGGCGGCGGCTCCACCGAGCTCTACAGCACGGCCCTCGGCGTCATCAACCATCCCTCCGACGGTAACGAACGCGCCGTCACCAACTCAATCTGGAACGTCTCCACCGCCCCCGATGACAACGAGGTCGTCTCCATCGCCTTCGAGCGCCAGGTCGTCGACCTCCCCGCTTACGGCTTCTACCGCCCCGTCGTCTACGGCTACAACAAGTACGGCGTCCTTGTCGACGCCGCAGTCAAGGGCTACACCCTCTCGGCTCCCGAGGCCCTCGGCCAGATTCGCAACGAGGGCGAGACCCTCTTTGCCAGCGGCAGCGGCACGCACGCCCTCACCGCCACACTGCCCAACGGCGCCAAGGCTTCGTGTGTGGTCACCGTAGCCGCCGGTTCACCCCATCTGCGCCTCAGCGAGGTCCTCGTCGACTCGTACCGCGACTACACCGCCGAGGTCATCACCGAAGTCAACGGTCTTTCGATGCCCATCGACAACATCGCCCTGAGCTGGTCCTCCGAGGACGCCGCCATCGCCACCGTCGACGAGAACGGCAAAATCCACGGCTTGGCCGACGGAAAGACCAACGTCACCGGCACAATCGGTGACATCTCGCTGACGCTTCCCGTCACCGTCGACATCCCCGACCGCCGCTACATCCCCGCCGCCGACCCGGCCAAAATCGCCGACTGGACCACCAGCGCCAACAATATCAAGTTTACAGGCATCACCCCCGTTGACGGCACCCCCGGCGCCTTCGACGTCAGCTACACCATCAGCGCCGTCCGCAGCCCTAGCGGCACCATCCGCTTCAACTCGGACATGCGTGCCTTTCCGGACTCGCTGCGCGTCGTCGTCAACCCCGGCGAGAGCACTATTTCCAAAATGCGCCTGAGCGTCTCCCCCAAAGGCGGCAAGGCCACCCATATCGAGGTCGCCGCTCCCGAAGCCAACAAGGACAACATCTACCTGCTGGCCATCAAGGATTTTATCGATGTCAATGAAATCGGCAACTATCCTGCCGAGTTCACCCAGCTGACCTTCTACCCCTCCGGCGCAGCCCAGACCACCGGCAGTTTCCGCGTACAGTCCGCCAACGCCGTCTACACCGTCATCCCCGCCGAGGACGCCGGTGTCAGCGACATCACCGCCGACGCCGACCCCGCCGCCCCTGCCCGCTACTACGACCTGCAGGGCCACCAGGTGCGCCCCGCCACCGCCGCCCCCGGCGTCTACATCCGCCGCCAGGGATCCACTGCCACCAAAATCCTCATTCAGTAAACCGCAGGGTCTCAGGAAGAAAAATTTCATAATATCCAAGTAGGGTTGCACCCCGGTGCATCTGCAAATCGGCTGAATTTCAGTACAGGTTTCGCGGATGCACCGGGGTGCATCCCTACTATGGGTCTTTGGTCTTCCTCGCATTTGAGATGGCGCCGTTACTGCCAGTGGGAGGTGCGGAAGGCGGGACAGTCGCCGGCGGTGTTGCCGAGGGCGGCGAGGACTCCTGAGGTCGGGGAAGCGGCGGAGGTACCCGGGCGGCACATTTCCAGGAGGAGCCACGAGAGGGCTGTCTCGATGGTGTCGGCGTTGGCGGCGGGAGATGCGGCGGCGGTACTGAAGGTGAGGGTATCGCCGGAGAGCCCCCGGAAGGTGAGAGCGGGGACGCGCGCGGCGAGGATGGCGGCGGCCTGGGGGATGAGGCGGCAGAGGGCGGGCTCCAGTTCCTCGCCGAGGATGGTCGCCCGGTCGGCGAGGACGCCGCGGACGCCGTCAATGGCATAGAGGGCGTCGATAACGCGGCTGATGTCTACGGTGACGGTCATACGGCCTCCTTTCGGGTGTTGACAGTGGTACGGGTCGAGGAGACTATGCCTGCGACGCGGAGAAGGGTCATGGCGTAGGGGATGCCGATGTAGAAGCGCGGGGCATTGCCTTCCCTGAGTACCTGCATGAGGGCCTGAGGAACCGACAGCGAGCCGTCGGCGGCCATTGCCGATGCAACACGGGCGGAGATGTGCGCGATGCGCAACTCGCGCGGCTGCGCCCATTCGGTCTTGACGGTCTGCCCTTCGCGAAGCATGCGGTAAATCTCGTTGAGTGCCCTCACATAGCTGATGTGGAAGCTGTCGGCACCGCTGAAGACCGTGAGGACGGCCAGACGGCGGGCCGAGGGTTCGACACCGCGCTTGCGCTCGCTTTCGAGTATCTGGCGGGCACGGCGGATAAAGTCTGCGTCACGTTGTTTGAGTATTGCGTTATCGTTCATAGTTTTTGATTTTTAGTGTTTTGGTTTTTAAGTTTTTTGAAAAGGGACTTTAGGGTCGTTAAGGACCTTAGGGACCTTAGGGACCTTAAAGACCTTAAGGACTTTAGAAAATTACCGGGGCTTTCAGGGCCTTGGCCAGCGTGTCGCGGCGGGCAGTGAAAGAGTTGAAGGTGTCGAAGACGTCGGCGAGGGCGGCCGTGGAGTTCTGTATCTGACTCTCGTAGAGACCGGCGCCGCCGTTGCCGGAGGGGGCGCGTCCCAGCAGAGCGTCGCTCACTCCGGAGACATCCTCGAAGAGTTTCAACTCCAGCTCGAGCAGACGGTGAGCGCCGGCGTCGGCACCGTTGCCGGTGACCTGCCGGGGCAGCATCACCCCGTTTGCGCCGGTGATGGGGATGACACCGTCGGCGGCACTCCAGCGGCGGCAGACTTCGTTCCACGAGACGTCGTCGGTCTTCTGGTCGACCGGAAACAGCAGCACGCCCTTGGCCGAGGCTCCCATCATACGGTCGATGAGCATGATGAGGCGGTTGATGTACTTCTGCTGGTCGATTACGTCCTCGACGAAAGGATGCACCTCGCCGTCAGTGTAGGGATAATAGCGGAAAACAAACGGGTGGCGGCCGTGACCCCAGGGCGAGGCGTACTGCGCGAGTATGTCACCTGTGGGAGCGAGCCAGCGGCACTGCCAGCGGAAGGCCGGTCTGTCACCTTCGACGGCGTCGAGTGTCCACAGCTCGATGACGCGGCATTTTCCGGCGACGGAGGGACAGAAGAAGTCGGCGGCCTGCCGGTTTACCGCCGTCAGCCCCTGCATGGCGATGTCGTCGCGGCTGAAGATATCGGCAATCCTGCGCCGCTGTGCCGGACTGCCGCCGCCGAAGCGTGCCATCACCTGCGCCGGACTCATGTCGTGCAGCATGCCCACCAGCTCGACGTCGTTGCCGCGCGGGTCGGCGAACTCGCCGGTGAAGAAATAGCACGGGCTGACATTGTCGACCCAGACGGCGGCTCCCGCGGGGCGTATGTCGGGGACTACGCGCTGTACGGCTACGCCCGAGATGAGGAATTCCTCCAGGAGGCGGCTGTCCAGCTCGGGCAGCTCGTTGACGGCGGTGAAGGTGTCGCGCAGGTCATAGCGGCCCTTTTCGGTGCAGAGGGTGCGGTAACGGCCGACGATGGTCTTGACAAGACGGCGTATCAGATTGTTGGTCAGCGGCTGATGCCCGTGTTCCTCCTGGATGCGGCCCTCGCTTATGTAACGGCCGTCGGCGGCGCGCACGATGTCGCCCCACTGGTCGCCGTAGGTGAAGCGCTTGAAGCGCTCGCGCCGTGTCCGCATCTCGTGCCCGCGGCCCCAGGCCTCGCGGGCCGCGTTCAATAGTGTTATTGACATAAGTAAAAGTTAATTTGAAGCTGAAGCTCCAAAGCCTGGACAAAAAGTCCTCAATTCGGGATTTTTAAGCCCGGGAGCTTCAGCTTTAGGTTTATAGTTCACATTCTGAAATACGTCCCGGTATCAGGCTGAGGGCGCTCTCGTCAAAGATGTACTCCTCGTCGCCGGGGTCGGTGACGGCTCGGACGCGCGTCAGCACGGGCGGTGTGTCGGAGACGACGGTGAGCGTGTCGCCGCTGACGAAGGCCCTGGGGCCATTGGCGTTGCCGCGGACATACGGGTTGCCCATCATGCCCGCCCAGGCGCTGCCGGCACCGTCGGCGACGGGAACAGGACGGCCGAAGCCTTCGATGGTGACGTCGATGACGCGGCGCACATTGCGCGGCAGGGTGTAGGTGCGGAACGGGCCGCCGCTGTCGCCGCAGGGCTTTAGCCCGGACGCGATGTCGGTGAGCACAAGGTAGCGCAGGGGCGCCGTGTCGAGCATGTGGAGATACCACTGGCGCATCTCCGTTGCCAGACGCCCGGCGGCGCCGGCGCCCTCGAACACCTCGACGGAGCTGTCGCTGCGTTCGGGGTCGAGTCCGCGGGCACTGCGCCACTGGGACATCATGCTGTCAAAAGAGAGTCTCATTTCAGGCAACGTTTGCGGGTTCAGGCTTTAGCCACCACACGCATGTGGGCGTTGGGATGACGGAGCACCATGCACGAGGCCTCGGTGACGACGATGGCATCGGTGTTGCGCTGGCCGCTGCGGCGCAGGTCGAGGGTCTCGGTATGGAAAGGCACATGGCAGTATTTGGTCAGGCAGTCGGGGTCGAGGACAAAGCCGTCATCCTCATGGCCGCACTGGTCGAAGATTTCGCTGTGGATGACGTAGAGCGAACCGAAGTTGGAGCGTATCTCCTTGAACTCGATGCCCCACTTGACAAAAGTCCTGCCGGCCTCGACATTCTTGTCGTACTGGATTTTGCTGAGGGCCTCGATGAGGCCCGAGCCGCCTAGCAAAATCTTGCGCGTATTGCCGCCGGTGCCGGTGAATGCCGCGCGGCACAGCTCAATCAGCCTGCCGCCGTCAAGAGTGGCGGGGGTGTAGCTGAAAGTGTTGTCAGTCTGGTTCCAGATGCCGCCGGTGAGGTAGATGTCCTCGTGCTTGCCGGGGTCGGTGATTTTGGCCTTGCGGCCGAACAGGAAGTTCTTCTCCATGCCCTGGCGCATGTCGATGATGGCCACTTCCTCCTGGTCGGAGAAGGTCCAGCCCACCTCCTTGTTGGCGAGTTTCTGCAAGGTAGACTGCTCGACCTGCATTTTGAAAATCTGGCAGAAGTTCGTGCGCTTGCGGGGCAACGACTCAAACTGGGCGGTCTGCACATCCAGCTCGGTGGCGGCGCGGCCCATGCGCACAAGGCGGGCGCCCTTGCCGATGCTGCCGCAGGGGAGAGCGGCGATTTCGGCGTCATAGCCCACGGCCACGGCGGTAAAGCCCTTGCTGTCGGCCTCAGTGACATAGAGCATCAGAGGCTCGTGACCGGGAGTGCCGTCGGCCGGAATTTCAGGGAGAAGGACAGTCTCGGTGGGCGAGAAAATGCCGTTGGCATCGGTGGCGACACGGACGGTAACCTGGTTGCCGGCGGCGTCAGCCTCAAAGTCATCATCGGCGATTTCAGCCGTGGTGAGGGCGCTGACAGCCTTGACATCGACGGCGTAATAGTCGACTTTCATCGAACCGCAGCTACGGGCGCCGGCGCATCGCGACAGCTGGTCAATGGGGGTTGCCATGGGACGGATTTTGACGATACGCTCGTCAATGGCGTTGCGGAGCAGTCCGGGAGCAGCCTGGTCGCTGACGGCGGTGGTGAGGACTTCGTTGTTTACACTCGCTCCATTCTCGGTAGTAGTAATCATAATGGTTGATAAGGTTTAGATTAAAAAATGGTGATAATTGTAAAATCGGCAAAAGCCGAGTTGGTTTTTCAGGGTAAAGGTTTAATCGGAAAGAAGGTTGTCAGCCGAAAGAGATTTCGGGAAGGTCCCAGAACCCGGGGCGTATGCGGCTGAGGAAGATGGGCCGGGATGTCGTTTCGGTGTTGGGCAGCGGCATATAGGCGGGCGGCTGTTGAGTAGCGGGCTTTGTAAGGTCCTTTGTGTCTTTAGGGTCATCAGGGACCTTAAGGGCATTAGCGTGGACGGGGGAAGGTTCGGTGGTCTCGTCGGCGAGGCGGGTGATGTTGGTGGACAGGGTTTCCTCGCTGACGGTTTCTTCGGGGGATGGGACGGTTGTGTTCAGTTCCTCCGCATTCTCAATTATTGTTTCCATTTTGCGTTTATTGTTTTTGTATTGGTGTTTTGTTTTAATTTCACGACGCAAAGATACAACATCAGACAACCGTTGTCAAGAATTTCGCCAATATTTAACTATTATTAACTAATATACAAAACGTTCGTCCTACAACGTTGTTATAGTATCGGCTTCCTTTCAGAAATTACATAACTACATAACCATTTAACCATGAATATCAATGACATACACTCGCCGGCCGACATCAAGGAACTCGGCATCGACGAGTTGCGGCAAGTTGCCGCCGACATACGCACTGCTCTGATTACCAAACTTTCGCGCACGGGCGGCCATGTAGGCCCCAACCTCGGCATGGTGGAAGCCACGATAGCCCTCCACTACGTCTTCGACTCGCCCAAGGACAAGATTGTCTTTGACGTCTCGCACCAGTGCTACACCCACAAGATGCTGACGGGCCGCGTGCAGGCCTTCCTCGACCCCGCGCACTACCACGACGTCACCGGCTACACCGAGCCGCGCGAGTCGGACCACGATTTCTTCACCGTCGGCCACACATCCACCTCAGTTTCGCTGGCCTGCGGCCTCGCCAAGGCCCGCGACCTCAAGGGCGGCGACGAAAACATCATTGCCGTCATCGGCGACGGCTCGCTCAGCGGCGGCGAGGCCTTCGAGGGCCTGGATGCCGCGGCCGAGCTGCACTCGAACTTCATCGTCGTCGTCAACGACAACGACATGGCCATCGCCGAGAACCACGGCGGCCTCTACGATGACCTGCGCCGCCTGCGCGAGACAAACGGCACATCCGATACGAACTATTTCCGCTCGCTGGGCTACGACTACCGTTTTGTGCCCATGGGCAACGACCTGCAGTCGCTCATCGACGCCTTCCGTGACGTCCGCGGCTCCAGAAAGCCCGTCGTCGTACACATCGTCACCGAAAAGGGCGAGGGCTACAAACCCGCCGAGGAGGACAAGGAGAAATGGCACTATGAGGGACCGTTCGAGGTGCCCTCGGGCATAGTGCTGTCCGACCTGCACCCCGTGGAGAACTTCTGCGACCTTACCTGCGGCTTCCTGCTGGAGAAGATGAAGAAGGACCCCACCGTCGTCACCATTACCTCGGCCACGCCTACCGTCATGGGCTTCACACGCGACAAGCGAGAGGAGGCCGGCGAGCGCTTTGTCGACGTCGGCATCGCCGAGGAGCATGCCGCAGCCTTTTCGTCGGGCCTCGCCAAGGCCGGCATGAACCCCGTATGGGGTGTCTGGGCGACCTTCGTGCAGCGCGCCTACGACCAGATCAGCCAGGACATCTGCATCAACGGCAATCCCGCCACCATCCTCGTCTTCGGAGGCGGCGGCGAGACGATGACCGATGTCACGCACCTGTGCTGGTTCGACATCGCCATGCTGTCCAACATCCCCGGCCTGCTGTACCTCGCACCGGCCGACCGCCGCGAGTACCTGGCCATGGCCGACTGGGCCATAAAGCAACGCGAGTGGCCTGTGGCCGTGCGCGTGCCGGCCCAGAAGGTCTTCGACTTCGACTACGAGCTCGACACCAATTACGCCGATGTCAACACCTCGCAGCAGATAGTGTCGGGCAAAGGCCTGGCCATCATCTCCGTCGGCAACATGCTGTCGCGCACGCTCGAGGCCGTGGAGCTGCTGAAGAAGGACGGCATCACGCCGACGGTCATCAACGCCCGCTTCCTCAACGCGGTGGATAAGGAACTGCTGTCATCGCTGTCACCCGACCACAACGCCGTGCTCACCGTCGAAGACGGCATCATCGACGGCGGCTACGGCCAGAAGGTGGCCTCGTTCTATGCCGACACGCCCATGCTGGTGCGCAACCTCGGCCTCCCCAAGGAGTTCCACGACCGCTATGACGTAGCCACCATGATGGACCGCAGCCACCTCACCGCCGAGGGCATCGCCGCCCAGGCACGCGAGATGTTCAAGTAAAAGGCATTTGGCCCACAACCAGCATACAACCCGCAGGAGTCCTGACGCCTGCGGGTTGTCGCTTAAAGATAGCTCTGCTGGATGGGGAACGGGTCATCGGGGGTGGAAGCGAACCTGGTGAAGGTGTGGCGGACGGCGACGTAGAGGGCGATGGCGCGGGTCATCAGGATGTCGTCGTGACAGCCGGGACGGGCTTCGTAGGAGCCGCGGGGCGTCTGCGTGTAGGTGGCCAGCTCGTCGCAGGCGCGGGCGTCGCGCTCGACGTACGACAGCTCGCGCACACGGCGGATAAGCTCGGAAATCACCAGCGGCTTGGTCTGGCGGTTGGTGTGGAAGCCCACGCGCGTCGACGTCGTTCCGTGCAGGTCATCCTCGACCCGGCGCGTATAGACGTTGGAGTAAGTGTCGGCGATGCGGGCGAGGACGCTCAGACTCTCGTCGGCACAGCGTCCCGACTCCTGCTCGAGAGTATTGCTCTCCACCACCAGCAGGCCGTTGTTGTAGAAGCGCGCTATGGCCACGGCCTCGGCGGCGAGCAGGTCGTGGTCGGTATGCCCGCGCCACTGTGCCACCACACGGGGCCGGTCGGCACCGCGTCCCAGGGCCATGGCGCAGATGACCGACCAGTCGGCCTTGGGAGTGCGACCGCCGATGTCCACCGAAATTATGTAATCCTCAAGCGCCTTCGGCCTCTCCCATACGTCGAGGCAGCCCTTGGCGTCCTCCGCTATCCTGCCGGAGCTGTCGAGGTCACCCGTGACAAGGGGCGCACGGCAGCCCTCGCGCAGGGCGTTGACCTTGGCGATGTCGAAGACACCGGCGCCGGTGTTGCAGAAAGCCTCCTCGGGCGTGGTGGGATACTCTGCCTGCATGCCGCGGCTGTCCGGATACTCGCGCCGCTTCTGCCGGTACCATTTTATCATCTCCAGGGTCAGACCCTGCTCCCACAGCCCGCGCTCGTACGCGTCCATCGACGTGTACAGGGCCATTGCCTCGTCTTCGCTGTCTAAGGGGCGGCGGTAAATCTCGATTTCGTACCAGGGAACAAAGACGGCGCGCTTGTCGCCCTGCCCCGAGGCGCAGCGCTGCCACTCGCGGTGGAAATAGTTGCCGACGCCGTTGGCGGTGGACTCCATGGCGATGAGCGTGTAGGGCTCGTAGGCGATGGCGCCGCAGACGGCACGGATGAGGTCGAGGGGCGAGTGCATGGGCGTGTCGGGCCAGAAAGCCGTCTCGGACAGGTGGGCCATGGCGTAGTCGGCGCCGCGCACCGAGTCGTGACGCTCGGCCGAGGCCACGGTGACACGGCAGTTGCGGCCAGCGATGACGCGGGTATTGGCGGCGCGGCCGAGAGGCTTGAAGGCAAGCGGTCCGTCGGCGTCGGCGAGGCCTTCGGGATAGTCCTCGAGCAGGCGCTCGTACATGGCGCGGATAGTCTCGGACGTGTCCTTGACGTGCGAGCAGATGAGCGAGTTCCAGCCGCGGCGGTGCACAAGCTGAATCCACGCCATATACATCTGCACCAGCGTGCTTCCGCCCCACTGGCGCGCCTTGAGCATGATGAGGCGCAGGGGACGCCCCGCAAGGCGGTCCTCCTCAAGCAGGGCGGCGACACGCCGCTGGGGACGGTTGAGCACGAAGGGCACATCGCGGCAGCTAACCTTGTCCTTGATGACGATGCACCGCGCGCACCAGAATTCGAAGTCGTGGCGCACGCGCAGCCGCTCCCATGCCTCGACGGAGGCCGAGGAGGTGCCGAATTCATCGGCGCGGGCCATAGCCTCGGGGATAAAACACTTGCTGCCGTCGGGAGCCATAACGGCCACACGACGGCCGGTAGCGCCCTCGCCGGTCAGAGGATTGTACACTTCGCCGATACCGTGGCGAAGGGCATGGTCGGCATTTTCTTTGAGAAGTTCAGGATTCGTCATAATAGTTGATAAAGGTTTCTGACCGCAAAGTTAATGCGGTCACAAACCTTTGTCAACAGTTTTGCATCCCCGCGATAATCGCGATTAGTGTTTGCGGCCGAAGTCGGCGGGTATCTCGCCCCAGGCGTCGGTGTCCCACTTGAGGATGGGGTTGGGAATGGTGTGGGTCTGTATCCAGCGGTCGGCGCGGGCGAGGAGCTCGAAGATGCGGGCGTTGCGTGCGGTGTGCTCGAGCTTGGTGCGGGAGCCGCGGTTGCGCACCCAGGACCGGGCGGTGCGGCTGTCGCTGTAGATGGGGGTGCGTGTGTCGCCGCGCTGTGCCAGGAGGGCGGCGGCGTGGATGATGGCGAGGTACTCGCCGATGTTGTTGGTGCCGTCATCGAGGGGTCCGAGGTGGAAGATTTCGGTGCCGTCATCGACACGCACGCAACGGTATTCCATGGGGCCGGGGTTGCCGGCGCAGGCGGCATCGACGGCCCAGGCTCCGGAGGCGATGGCGGGGTTAGAGGCGTAACTGACGGCTCGTCCGGCCTCAGCCTCCTCTTTGGCGTGCCGGGCCATGGCCTTGAAGATGAGGAAGGCGCCGGGGTCGCTGCGGAAAGCCTCGGTGGCGGCGTCCTGGTCGGGGAACGACTTGTATTTGGCGCCGGGCCAGTTTTCAATCTGAGCCTTGCACTCGTCCCAGTCGGTGTAGATGCCGGGGGCGCGGCCTTCCCATACGACGTAGTATTTCTTGCTTTTTGCCATTGCGATGATTGGTCAGGAGAACTGCAGGAGCAGGTTGATGTCGACGGGGCGCATGCCCAGGGCGCGTGCCACGACGACGTTGACGGGTTTGCCGAGGAAGGTGCAGACGGCGCGGCGCATACCGGTGTTGATTTTGAGGGTGTTGGAGGTGGAGCCTCCGCAGCCGACGATGTCAGAGAACATGCCGTTGAGGGTGTTGCTGAGGGCCATGGCGACGGTGCGGGGGACGGTGCCGGCGGCGTTGACGTAGCAGACGCGGGGGCTGTCGGCTTCGTCGCCCTGGCGGATGCGGCGGCGGGCGGCGGCGAGGTCGGCGACGGGCATGGACGGGAACACGGGCGTGGCCGAGGGCATGCCGTAGCCGTCGAGGCAGATGGTTATCACGCCCTCCTTCATGCCCTCGACGACGTCGCTGTCAAAGGCGTGGGGCGGGTTGGTCTGGCTGGCCACGACGACGTCGGCGGTGCGCAGGGCGTTGACGAGCACGCGCGGGTGCATGGACGAGGTGACGACGCCGGGACCGAGACGCTCGGCGACGCGACGCAGGCGGTAGACGTCCGAGTCGAACATGCGCACCAGGGCGCCCATGCCCATGGCGGAGCGGGCGGCGGACATGCCGCCGATACCGGCGCCGATGACGGTGACCTCGCAGGGGATGATGCCGGCGACACCGCCGAGGAGGATGCCCTTGCCGGCTTCGGCGTCGGCAAGGAGGGCCGATGACACTGCCATTGCCGCGCGTCCGTCTATCTCGTTGAGGACGTCTGCAAAGGGGGCGTGGCCGTCGCCGTCGGCGATGAGGTCGAGAGCCACGGTGACCACCTGTCGCTCGAGCAGGAGCGTCACCGCGGGGGAGGCCATGAGGGCGTCGAGGACGGTGAGGAGCAGGGCTCCGCGGCGCAGGCGGCGCGCATCCTCGGGATTGAGCGGCGACAGGCAGATGACAATGTCGCAGGCAAAGGCTTCGGCGCGGCTGACGATGCGCGCTCCGGCCTGCAGATAGCGTGTGTCGGTATAGTGGATTGCGGCGCCGGCGCCCTTTTCGATGCGCACGTCGATGTCGCGTGCCACAAGCATTGCCGCGCCCTCGGGGGTGAGGGGGAAACGGCGCGCGGGACCCTCGGCGGCGGGGATGCCCACGGTGAGGGCGCGTTTGCCCGTGGCGACGGCAAAGAGCTGTTCAAGAGGTATGCGCTCGGATGATGTCAGTGTCATAGGTTGTTTGTTTTTGTGACAAATTCGGGATTGGCCAATGTTTCGGATTAGCCAATGCGGGACATCGCTTCGCGATGTTTAGCCTGCCCCGATGGCCGGCCCGGCAGGATTAACGTGCCAAAGGCACGTCCCTACATCACATGGCCCGTTTTTTTACCCGAAAAACCTGTCGATGAAGGCGCGGGCGGTGGTGTCGATCTGGGCGGGGGTGTCGAGGCGGGACGAGTCGAAGATGTGGGCGCAGCGGGCGTAGAAGGGCTCGCGGACGGCGAGGGTGTCGGCGATGTAGGCGCGGAGCTCGGCCTCGCTCTTGCCGGCGACGAGGGGACGGGTGGCGCCGAACTCGAGCAGGCGGCGCACCAGCACGTCCGTGTCGGCGCGGAGCCACACCACGGTGCCGAGGGAGGCCATCAGCCCGGCCATTCCGGGCTGGCAGGGTGTGCCTCCGCCGCAGGCTATCAGCACGGGATGGCGGCTCTGCCGCTCCAGCTCCTCGCGTTCGAGACGACGGAAATGCGCCTCGCCGTGACGGGCGAAAATCTCGCTGACGGAGAGGCCGGCACGGGCTTCGACGGCCTCGTCGAGGTCGACGAACTCCACGCCGCACCGCTCGCTGACAGCACGGCCGAGGGTGGTCTTGCCGCAACCCATGAAGCCCGTCAGGAAGAGCGGGCGCTCAAGGGCGGCAGTCTGTATGTTTGAAGGGTCTGAGGCGGCCAAGTTATTTGCCCTCCTTTTTGGCGAGGAGGTCGCGGATTTCGGTGAGCAGTTCCTCGGTGCTGGGACCGGCGGGAGCGGGAGCGGCGGCTTCCTCTTCCTTTTCCTTCTTCATGAAATTCATGGTGACGCGCAGGGCCACGAAGATGCTGAGGGCGATGATGAAGAAGTCGACGATGTTCTGGATGAAGACGCCGTAGTTGATGGCGACCTCCTCGACGGCGGCGACACCGGGAGCGGCGGCGGTGCCCTCCTTGATGACATACTTCATGTTCTCGAAGCCCCCGTTGCCGGTGATGATGGTGATGAGGGGCATGATGATATCGTTGACCAGCGAGCTGACGATTTTGCCGAAAGCACCGCCGACGATTACACCGACGGCCATGTCAATCACATTGCCCTTGAGGGCGAAGGCCTTGAAATCTTTGATAAACGACATATTTATTGATGTTTAAGTGAGTCTGTCAAACATGACGGTTGCGTCCGGCCCTATGTAGGGACATCGCTTTGCGATGTCAGTCCTTACCAGTCTGCAGGCTAAACGAGCCAAAGGCACGTCCCTACACAGGCCATACTGTATGCCGGTATTTTTGTCCTTTTGGTGCAAATTTACGGGTTTATCGGCATTTATGCGCCATATTACAACAAAAAACGCACGGAAGCGGTTTGTTTTCCTCCGTGCGTTTTTTAAGGTAATGTGAAATTACTTGGCTACTTCGGTAGTCTCGGCGATTTCAGCAACCAGGGTGGTGTCGCCGTTGGCGTCAACATAACCGGTCACAACGCCCTCGGCGGTAACGATGGTGTCAACGTAAGCGGCTGCGCCGGCAGCAGCAGCGGCAGCGGGTTCGCCACCTACCTCAGTGTTAACAGTGTCCTTGGCTTCGGCGTCTTTCTTGTCTGAACCGCATGATGTGAGCGATACTACTGCCAGAGCGGCAGCAAAAAATAATACTTTTTTCATAATTGTTTTAATAAAAATGACTTATGTAGTTATGTCTTTATACTCTTGTTTTAAAAACGGCTTAATTGCCGCAGCCGTCGCATCCGCAGCTGTCGCCGCAGGAGCCGTCGCCGCAGCTGTCGCATCCGCCGCCGTGGCAGCCCTGACAGCCCTGGGCGGGGTGTAGCTCCTCCTCGGTGGCGTCGCGCACGGTGAGCACCTTGCCGTCGAAGCGGAGGGTACGGCCTGCCAGCGGGTGGTTGAAGTCCATCGTGACCTTGTCGCCGGTGATTTCGTTAACGATGCCGGTGAGGCGAAAGCCCTCGGCGGTCATCATGGGCACGGCGGCGCCGACGAAGATGCGGTCGTTGTCGAATTTGCCGTCGATGAGGAAGATTTCCTTGTCGAGGGTGACGACCTTCTCGGGGTCGCGGGGGCCGAAGCTCTCGTCGGAGGTGACCTTTACGCTGAAGTCATCGCCGGGGGCGAGGCCGTCCAGCGCCTTTTCGAGGGGCTCTATCATGCCCTGGGTGACGCCGAAGACGAGGCGCTCGGGGTTGTCGACATCAACCTGATGCACAAGCGTGGCCTTGTCGCCGTCAAGGGTGTAGAGGTTGTATGTTATCTCGACGTATTTGCCGGGAGTGATTTTCTGTGTCTGTTCGTCTGTCATGATTGTCTTATTAATAATTGTCTTATTAATATATGTGTTGATTGATTGCCGTGCTGTCGGCGGACACGGGCGTGGCCCGGCGTCCGGGGCTGTTGTAGCAGTCTGCACATCACAACTACAACAATGGGGCGCGCCGGATGGTTCGGTTGCGCACAGACAAAAGTAGAAAAAAATTCAGCGCCGATATGCGTACTTTGCATTCATTAACTGTTTTGACTCCAAAAATGGTCAAAAAGGGCAATAGTTCACTTTTACATGCATTTATTAACGTTTATTTGCGAAGTGGACGTGTTTTTAGTGTCAAAATCTTACTCCAATTCAAAAACAATGTGTAATTTTGAGCGCTGAAAAAATGATACAGCCGATTTCTGCATGAGCCAGAGGCTTCGTTTACGGGGTCCGCGGCTCCTGCGGCGTCTGATTTTCCCCTCGGACGGCAGCGGCTGAAAACCATGATAAAAATTTAAAACTAATAAAACTATCAAAAACTTACGACAAAAATGAGCAATCCTAACGTAAAGCCCGCCGACGGCAAACTCGGCGTTCTGGTAGTGGGCTGCGGCGCAGTTTCCACCACGTTCATGACCGGTGTGCTGATGGCACGCAAAGGCCTTGCCAAACCTGTCGGCTCAATGACCCAGTACGACAAAATGCGCGTTGGCGAAGGCGCCGACAAGAAATACCTGCATTACAAGGACATCGTTCCCCTGGCCGACCTCAACGACATCGTATTCGGCACCTGGGACGTTTATCCCGCCAACGCCTTCCAGAGCGCCATGCACGCCGAGGTTCTCAAAGAGAAGGACATCCTCCCCGTCAAGGACGAGCTTGAGAAGATTGTTCCCATGCCCGCAGCTTTCGACGTCAACTACGCAAAGCGTCTGCACGGCGAGAACGTCATGAAGAACAAGACCCGCTGGGAGATGGTCGAGGAGCTGAAGAAGAACATCCGCGACTTCAAGGCCGCCAACAACTGCTCGCGCATCGTTGTCCTCTGGGCCGCCTCCACCGAGGTTTATGTACACCCCAACGAGAAGGTACACTATCAGCTGGCCGACCTCGAGGCCGCAATGAAAGCTGACGACAAGGAGAACATCGCACCCTCGATGTGCTACGCTTACGCAGCCCTCACCGAAGGCGCTCCCTTCATCATGGGCGCCCCCAACACCACCGTCGACATCCCCGCAATGTGGCAGCTGGCCGAAAAGACCAAGATGCCCATCGCCGGCAAGGACTTCAAAACCGGTCAGACACTGGTGAAATCGGGCTTCGCTCCCATCATCGGCACCCGCTGCCTCGGCCTCAACGGCTGGTTCTCGACAAACATCCTCGGCAACCGCGACGGCCTCGTGCTTGACGAGCCCGCCAACTTCCGCACCAAAGAGGTTTCGAAACTGTCGACCCTCGAGAGCATCCTCGTTCCCGAAGACCAGCCCGATCTCTACGGCGTCAACTGCGGCGGCGAAGACAACGACCACCAGGGCTACTACCACAAGGTACGCATCAACTACTATCCTCCCCGCAACGACAACAAGGAAGGCTGGGACAACATCGACATCTTCGGCTGGATGG
>JBJEDC010000100.1:0-6795 GCA_051871645.1 Muribaculaceae bacterium
GGAAGGCACATCCATATTGCATCTGCAGTTTTCATGATGCAAATTTAACACTTTTAAAAAAATCCATGCACCGTAATTTCGGCTTGGGCCATTAAAGCCACCCTTTTGAAGGAATTGCCCTACTGCGGCACACAAATCTGACAGAGAAGCCGCATCCTTTGTAATTAATGTGTCGAGATTCCGTTTTTTATCTCGTTATAAATGACTATATTTGCGACATGAAGATTATCGAGATGAATATCGACAAGATTATCGCCCTGTGCAAAAAGTACAAGGTGGCCAAGCTGTGGGTTTTCGGCTCAATCCTCACCCCGCGTTTCAACGATGAAAGCGATGTCGATTTTTCTGTCAATTTTGACTCGGAAACAATAAATCGTGAAGGGCTTGATTGGGCTGATGTTTTTTTCGATTTCATGCACGAACTCGAGAGTCTGCTGGGCCGACGTATTGACCTTGTCTGCGACGATGCCGTAAAAAACGATATATTCCGCAAAGAACTTGACCTATCAAAACGATTGATTTATGGATAATCGTGTAAGGAAATATTTCGGAGACATGCTTCAGGCTATTTCTGAGATTGAAGTGGCAGTGGAACGTTAGGGCCGCCAATATGAGGTTTTCGAAAATGACTTTGTTTTCCGAAAATTCATAGAACGCAACATCGAAATCATAGGGGAAGCCATGAACCGAATTTTAAAGGTTCAACCTGCTATCGATATTACCTCAGCACAAAAAATTGTTGATACTCGAAACTACGTCGCCCACGCCTACGATTCCCTTAAACCCGACATACTGTGGGCAATCGTAATCAACCATATCCCAAGGCTTAAAGCTGAAATCGAGAAGTTGCTGGAGTAACCTCTTACTAATCGCTTACTCCTCCTCGTAGAGGGTGTAGGCGAGGAATTTGACGAGGGGGATGAGGGGACGGGAGAGGTCGGCTATGCGCTCGGGCCAGGCGGGGTCGTTGAAGAGGCTGCGGTTGAGGCAGGTGAATTTGCCGATGTCCTTGAGGCGCAGGTATTCTATCAGTTCGTGGTCGCGGTCATAGCCTTTGGGGGCGGTCTTGAGGGCGTCGCCGTACCATTTTTTGCCGTAGATGCGCAGCATTTCGGGACTGTTGACAATCTCCAGCCACTCCTCGCTGTTGTCGGCGATGGCCTTGCGGATTTTGCGCAGGGCAGCGGCGTCGGGACACCACATGCCGCCGTAGATGCCGGTGTTGTCCTTGACATGGCCGGCCTCGATGTAAAGGCCGATATGGCTCTTGAGGATGGCGGGAGGGGCTATCGACGAGCTGAGATGGGTCTTGTACGGCGTCTTGTCACCCGAGAAGCGCACGTCGCGGTAGATGCGGTAGGTGGCGCGGGCGGGGTCGAGCCAGCGCACCTCGGGCCACTCGTCGGAGAGGGCGGCTATGATGCCTCCCACGCCCTGAATCCAGCGGGCACGCAGGTCATCATATTCGGCCTTGTGCTCCATGAACCAGGGCCGGTTGTTGTTGACCGCCAGGCGGTCGAAAAAGTCAAACAAGTCCTTCATTTCACTTCCTCCCATTCCACATCCGTTATCTGTTCTTCGGACTCGAACTTTACCTCACGGTGGCCGTCGGTCCGGGTGCTCTCGAAATTCTGAACCTCCTCGAATTCGACATATTCGCCCACCGACGGGTCAATTTTCTTTGACGGGCGTGCGGGCTGCGGCTGCGGGCCATTGCCTCCGCCATTATCGCCACGGGCTCCGGAGCCACGCGTGTTGCCCCCGAAAACATCGGCGACTTTGCGCCTTATCTTCAGATAGGTGCCGATGATAAACGCTATGACAAAGAGCACAGCGAAAAGCATCAGAAACAATATTCCTGCTAAAAATGACATGTGTACGTTTTGTGTGTTAGACCTGCGTTAATCGCCTCCCATTTCCGGGACGGCGCACGATGTGTCAGACCTCTCGCCTGGAGAGCACCGACAGCAGCAGATAGAAAAGGATGGTCCAGGCCAGTCCGCTCAGACCATAAATCAGAACAAAAGCTATAGCACAGATTATCAGCACATAGCGGCGGAAATTCTCCTGAAAGTCGAAGTTCTTGAATTTCAGCGAGAACATCTTGAATTTTCCCACCAGGGCAAGCGATGTCAGCAGTATGAGCACCGTCACGACGGCGCTGCCGGGATAGCCGTAGCTGGCAATCCAGCCGGCCACGCCGATGAGGAAGATACACGCCGAGGGAATTGGCAGGCCGCGGAAAGTGGTGGTGCCGACGTCCTCGACGTTGAAGCGTGCCAGACGCAGGGCGCCGAAAACGGGCACCAGCAGCGCCGACCAGCTCATCCACTGCAGTTCGGGATGTCCCGAAGCCACGGAATGATACTGCATGAGGTTGAACATCATCATCGCCGGGGCCACGCCGAAAGCCACGAGGTCGGACAGCGAGTCCAGCTCGGCGCCGATTTTGCTGTAGGCCTTGAGCGCCCGGGCGGCCGCGCCGTCCATAAAGTCGAAGACAGCCGAGAAGCCCATGAAAACGCAAGCCCACTGCCATCCGGCCAGCGAGCCGACCTGCTCCATGCCCCTGAAGGCCATGATGACGGCCACGCAGCCGCTGACAAGCGACAGGCAGGTTATGGTATTGGGAATTGATGCTACAATCTTGTTATTGCTCATATTTTAATCTTAGTTATGCCGCCCGGCAGGCACTCTTCCGCGGGCTTTAATGTGGCTCACACCGGCAGTGAGACGGCCTGTCAGGCCTCTTTGCCCGTGAGGGCGGGATCGAGGTCGGGACGCAGATGGCCCACGGTGGTGATGCCGCCGATGGTCTTGTCACCGAGGGCGACGTTGACTTCCGTGCCCAGGGGCAGGTACAGGTCGATGCGCGAGCCGAATTTGATGAAGCCCATGTGGTCCTCGATGCGGGCCTCAACGCCGGGATGGGCATAGGTGACGATACGACGCGCCATCGCTCCGGCAACCTGACGCATCAGCACCTGCTGGCCGTCCGGGGTGCGGATGACGACGGTGCTGCGCTCGTTCTCGGTGCTCGATTTGGGAAGATATGCGGCCAGGAAACGGCCCGGATGATGCTTGACAAAGGTGACCTCGCCGTCGACGGGGAACCAGTTGGCATGCACGTTGAGAATGCTCATGAACACCGACAGCTGGAGGCAGCGGCACTTCAGCACCTCGGGCTCGTAAACCTCCTCGAGGGCGACTACCTTGCCGTCGGCCGACGACACAACGGCGCGGTTGGGATTGCCGGTATAGACGCGGCGGGGCGAGCGGAAAAAGTTAACGACGAGCATATACAGCACGCCAAAGACCGTGGTGCTCACGATGGGCCAGATGAGAGGCCGCACCCACAGCCACAGGGGCACGTTGATGGCAAGTACCACCAGCAGCAGTACCACCAGAATGTTTGCGCCTTCGTGATGAATCTTTACTCGCATTAAGTTATTTTTTCCGTGTTTTTATTTCGGTATATTGTCTCGGTTGCCGGTGCCGGCAAAAGCGCCGGCGCTCCTGTTGAGGAAGACAACCGCTCCGGATGTCGCCGATGCGGCTCCGTCAAAGTCATCTATCAAGGTGCAAATATAACGCTTTTTTTTAAATTAACACAACCCCGCGCGCCAAATCACCAAATCTTAATCAAATTTTCATCCCTGAAATCCTCAGACATCCTTAAGGACCCTAAAGGCCCTTAGGGTCCTTAAAGCCCCTCAAAACACCCGGACACCCGCCTCCTTCACAGCGACCAGAATACATTGCGTGCCACCGTCCACACCGCTATAAACGCCACTATACCCCAGGCCTGCGCCGGCCTGCGCAAAAAACGCCTCAGCCGCGAGTCGTACGCCGTAAACGCTGCCGCTGCGCCGGGCCGTTATGGCCGGGCGCGACGATGACGGCTGCGACCACCAGGCTTCGTCGGCGGCGTCCTGGCATGTGCCCGTGACGGCCACGCGCCCCAGGGCGTCGTAGAGGGCGAAGGCACGGCGGTCCCGGCCATACCGGTTGCCGTCGCGGCTGAAAGCCTGGCGCCCCTCGCTGTCGTAGGCGAAGACGTGCTCTCCGGCGCCCGGCAGTTTCTTCGAGGTCACGCGCAGATGGCTGTCGTAGCGGTAGATGTAGCAGTAGTTGTCGACGATGTCGGCGTCCTGAGCGGCGCTGCCCGCTACGGCGAACGCTTTCGTCGCCTCGGGAGGTATCACCATCAGCGGGTTGCCCCAACTGTCGGTGATGTAGTATGTGTCGGCATACGCGCCGCCGTCGGCTACCGAGCGCTGCAGGACGGTGCGTCCCGCGGCGTCGGTGAACAGCAGCGTCTGCCTGCCGTCACCGTCGGTGGTGACGTCGCAGTCCAGCTCGCCCGCTCCGTAGGTGCCGTTTCTGACGGGCAGCCAGGACGGACTGAGGAGCCAGCGTGTAACGCGCCGCAGCGCCTCGGAGGTGCTTGAACAGGTATGGCGCACGGTGGCGGGATGCTCTTTGTAGGCAGCACCGGCGAGTGCCGTCTTCCCGGCCCTCGCGTCGGCGCTGTGGGGATAGGCAAGACCGGAGTAGCCGCAGGCGTACAAGTTGTGGACTGTTACTGATTTGTGCTTGCCTGTCATATGATTCTAGGTCGGTTATCGCGATTGATATGTTATTTCGTCAAGAACGTATCTTCTATCACTCAGTATTCAGTTCTATCTCTTTTTTCTTCTTTTGTTAGTTATAACAAAGGTTTTGGAATAGGTGGTTTTAGGTTTATATCCGTGAGGCTCAGGATAATAGTTAACCCTTAATCTGAAAATGCCTTGCTTATCTAATACAATGTCCGAATTTTTCGCTTTACGGGTACCGTAATAAGTCTCATTAATCAGGGAATCCGATTGAGGCACAACAAATTTGTCCGAGCATTGCGTATTGCTTTTACACACTGGTCCTATTCCTTTTGTGCCTGGTGTATATGGAGTTATTACATTCCTGGAGTATAATTTGAAGCCAGCCCGAGAATCATATTTTTCCAGCTGAACCTCGCAACAATAAGATATGCTGTCATTATTGATTATCGTATATTTGACAGGCTCTGTATAACGAACCGTATCCTTCAGGACAGAAACCTCCACCTGAGCCTGAATTTTAGCAGGTTCAGCCAAAAAGATTACAGTCAGTAACAATATGCCAAGGGCGGGAACTCCCTTGAGGGTCAAACGCAGTATATTCATTGTAAACGTCATTTTATCTTTTCTATTCACTTTATACCGTCTATTTCTTCATCTAACATATTCCATAATTCGATAAATGACTTGGAATAAGTCAGGATTTCGCCTTCTTGTTCGCGCCCGATGTAATCATAATTGTAAATTCGCTCTTTACCGCTGAAATATATTTTAAACACAATCTGTGGACGATCCATAACAAGCCCTCCGTCGATTTTTCTCTTTGCTACAATTATATGCCCTCTGTTAACAAAGATGATTTTGTTAATCAGATTTAAAATCTTTAATGAATGCGATTTTGTCAAAGTATTCGTTTTTCCGGTATTTCCATAAACTACAAGACCTTTGCCAACCTTGTTAATCTTAAACTCAAAAGGACCGTTTAAATCGTAAACAGGATCATATAATTCTATTTTAACAGAATCCGGCAACGCATGATTTATCTGACTTGTATCGTTCGGTATTTTTATAGAATCGGTTTTAGAGGAAGATAACTGAATCCCAAATTCGGCATATTCGACTTCCAATACTGAATCCGGGACATTGACACAATTGTAGCTTTGATCAATTAATGCGATTGTCGAATCTTGTGAAACGTCTACAAAACACTTACAACTCGGAGCAGGTGTGCGTTGACAGGCCAATAAAAAGAATATTATTATTGTCAGATATTTCATAACCAGATAATTATATATACACAAGAAACCCCTTTATATTTCGCTAAGAAAGGGCTCAAATTGCTTATGGATTAGGATTATAAACTATTTTACATACTTACGGTATAATCTTTGATATAGATAATCGACAGTGGAACGACCGGTTTCTCTTTGAGTATACTCCTGCAATTTTATTAGATTGAATTTTTTATATTCTTCAGTCGTATTGTTCCAAAGCCGCTTGAAATTTATTACATTCTTGTAAGCTAGACGATGAGATTTCATGTCATCTCTATTGTGTTTTAGCCAATGGGAATACCATTCGTGGACAATAATACTCGAAGCTATATTCTCAACCGTGCTTTCATATTTATATTTACCAGTTCCAAAAATCACAGGGCCATTGCTTGGCTTATCCCATGTCATGGTCGTATACCAGCTACCTTTTTTTCTACGATTGTAACCAACTTTCGCTCCCGGCAATCTGGACATAGAAAATTTTTCATCGTATATCATCTGCCCTTCAAATTGAGAAACAATATGCGTCCAGATTTTTGAATGTGATTTTGAAGACATTACTCTAGAGCCAGCTACTCTAACCTCATCATATTTAACTATTTCAGACTTATATTTGGCTTCCAGTTGAGTTCGGTTGTATTTACTAAAATTAATGGTTCCCTTTCCCATGTAAATCAGCACATCGCCTGTAAACCCCTCCGAAGTATTTCCCAAGAATTCACCTTTAGTATTGTATACTGGCTCTTCTCCAGTCGGATCCACCAAATTTATCGGGTTACCGGCGCAGTAGAGGTAGGGGCTCAGAGGGTAGTATTTCTCGGCATGCGTATCCTGCTGACTGAACATCGGGAAGGCGGGGGTTAGGGTGCGGGCCTCGAAGTCGTAGGCGTTGAGGCCGAGGTCGGGGGTGAGCTCCTTGGCGC
>JBJEDC010000101.1:0-32507 GCA_051871645.1 Muribaculaceae bacterium
CCCACCACGAGGCCGAAATCGCGCAGAGCGTGGCGCATAACGGCCACCCCGTCGTGCACACATGGATGCACAACAACATGATTACCATCAACGGCCAGAAGATGGGCAAGAGCCTGGGCAACTTCATCACCCTCCAGGAGTTCTTCGACGGCAGCCACAAGCTGCTCGACCAGCCCTATTCGCCAATGACGATACGCTTCTTCATCCTCCAGGCGCACTACCGCGGCACCGTCGACTTCAGCAACGAGGCGCTGCAGAGCGCCGAGAAGGCGTACGGACGCCTCATGGACAGCTACCGCCGCCTGCAGGGCCTGAAGAGTGTCGCCGATGGCCAGGGTACCGTCACCCCCGCCATGCTTGACGAAATCGAGGCCAAGGCCTACGCCGCCATGGATGACGACTTCAACACTCCCGTCGTCATCGCCGTGCTCTTCGAGCTTGCCACCCTCATCAACAAGGTCAACGACGGCCACGCCACCGCCGATGCCGCCGCCATAGCGCGCATGAAGGCCATTTTCGACACCTTCGCCGGCGACATCCTGGGCCTGCGCCTCGACACCGTCGGTGACGGCGACAATGCCAACATGAAGCCCTTCGAGGACGCCGTGGACCTCCTGCTCGAAATCCGCAAGGACGCCAAGGCCGAGAAAAACTGGGCGATGTCGGACCTCATCCGCAATAAACTCGCCGAAATCGGCTTCGACGTCAAGGACACCAAGGATGGCTTCGAGTGGAGCCTGAAATAAAAATTTTTAATGACTTACGGTGAGTTTGTGGCGACGGTGACTGCTGAGCTCGGGTTTGAGCCCAACGACCAGCAGCGCCGCGTCATCGAGGCGCTGGCGCGCTTCTGCTCGCCGGCACGTTCGCGGCGGCTCGACATCGCTCAGGGCAGCCGCGACCGCGTTTTTCTGCTCAACGGATACGCCGGAACAGGCAAGACAAGCCTTTCCGGCGCCCTTGTGCGCGCCCTGGAAAAGGCGGGGATAAAGTCGAAGCTGCTTGCACCCACGGGACGCGCCGCCAAAGTCTTCAGCGCCCTCGCCGGCAAGCCCGCCTACACCATCCACCGCACCATCTACCGCCACAGCCTCGACGGAGGTATGCCGGGACTGCAGACCAACAACTCGCAGGATACAGTCTTCATCGTCGACGAGGCGTCGATGATTGGCGACGAGGACCTCGGCGGAGGCGCCTTCGGCACCGTCAGCGAGCAGGGCGGCCTCCTCGCCGACCTCATCCAGTACGTCTACGGCGGCGAGGGATGCCGCATGATATTGCTCGGCGACACGGCCCAGCTGCCCCCCGTCGGCAGCGACATCTCACCGGCGATGGACCCCGAGACACTCCGCATGATGGGCCTCTCCGTGTCCCGCGCCACCCTTACCACCATAGCCCGTCAGGGCGCACTTTCCGGCATCCTCGCCAACGCCACCACCCTGCGGCGCGCCATGAAAAGCGGCGACATGCCCATGCCGCACTTCATCACCGCCGGATACAAGGACGTGTCGTACGTCACGCCGGAGGACATGCCGGAGTTTATCGACACATGCTATCAGCGCGACGGCATGGACCAGACAATCATCGTCACCCGCTCGAACCGCCGCGCCGTCGACTTCAACCGCGGCGTGCGTGCTCAGGTACTGTACCTCGAGGAAGAGCTGACGAGCGGCGAACTGCTGATGGTGGCCAAGAACAACTACCGCTGGAGCCGCGGCGTCCGCGGCCTCGACTTCATAGCCAACGGTGACACCCTCGAGGTCACCCGTGTCTACGGCACCGAGCACCGCTACGGCATGCGCTTCGCCGACGTCCGGCTCACCCTGCCGTCAAACCGCAGCATCGTCTTCGACGCCAAAGTGATGGTGGACACGCTGACCTGCGACGCCCCCGGCATGGCGCCGGGCATGGCCCGCAACATCTACAACGGCATCGTCGCCGAGATGGGCGGTGACCCCGACCGCGTCGCCCTTGCCCGCGAGCTGCGCGACAACCCGTACTGGAACGCCCTCGTAGTCAAATACGCCTACGCCGTCACCTGCCACAAGGCCCAGGGAGGCCAGTGGCAGAACGTCTTCGTCGACCTCGGCTACATCCCCGAAGACAGCGAGATGACCGAGCTCTACCGCTGGCTCTATACCGCCGTCACCCGCGCCCGCACCCGCCTCTACATCATCGCCCCCGAGGACAACTGACGGTTGTATGGCGCGCATTTTGATATATCCTCTCAATAGCCTGGAAATCAGCCGTCCGGATGTGGAAGCTTTGAAAAACGTCACTACAAGTGTTCGTCGAAGCAGGTTGAAATTGTCATTTTGCGGGAAATTTTGCCTTTTTAGCGCAGTTTAACTAAGTATTGGGGAGGGGGGTGTTTTGAGTTTTTCAAAAAAATTAGTAATTTTGCATTGCAGAAAATGCAGAAACGGAAGCCGGCTAAAGCCAAAATTCCGACAGGCCGGCCGCTCTTATGGCAAAATGCCATAATATGACATTGTAACTGACAATATTAACAACCCAATAAAAAAACACAAACACTATGACTAAAATTGGTATTAACGGTTTCGGCCGCATCGGTCGTTTCGTTTTCCGCGCCTCGACCAAGCGTGACGACATCGAAGTTGTTGCTATCAACGACCTCCTCCCCGTCGACTACATGGCTTACATGCTGAAATATGACACCATGCACGGCCGCTTCGAGGGCGAAGTCAGCTGCGACGTAGAAAAGAGCGAGCTCATCGTAAACGGCAAGCACATCCGCGTAACCGCATGCCGCGACCCGAAAGAAATCAACTGGGGCGCAGTAGGTGCCGAGTACGTTGTCGAGTCAACCGGCCTCTTCCTGACCAAAGAAAAAGCACAGGCCCACATCGAGGCCGGTGCCAAATATGTTGTTATGTCGGCTCCCTCGAAGGATGACACCCCCATGTTTGTCTGCGGTGTTAACGCCGAGACCTACAAGAAGGGCACTCAGTTCGTTTCGAACGCCAGCTGCACCACCAACTGCCTTGCTCCCATCGCCAAGGTCCTCAACGACAAGTTCGGCATCGAGACCGGTCTTATGACCACCGTTCACTCGACCACCGCTACCCAGAAGACCGTTGACGGTCCCTCGATGAAGGACTGGCGCGGCGGCCGTGCCGCCAGCGGCAACATCATCCCCTCGAGCACCGGCGCTGCCAAGGCTGTAGGTAAAGTTATCCCCGAGCTCAACGGCAAACTCACCGGCATCTCGATGCGTGTCCCCACCCTCGACGTTTCTGTAGTTGACCTCACCGTCAACCTGAAGAAGGGTGCCACCAAGGAGGAAATCTGCGCTGCCATGAAGGAAGCTGCAGAAGGCGAGCTGAAGGGCGTACTCGGCTACACCGAGGATGCAGTCGTTTCGAGCGACTTCCTGGGCTGCCCCCTGACCTCTATCTTCGACGCCAACGCCGGTGTATATCTTACCCCCAACTTTGTAAAGGTTGTTTCGTGGTACGATAACGAAATCGGTTACTCGAACAAGGTCCTCGACCTCATCGCCACCATGGTTAAGATCAACGGCTAATCCGCCTGCGACATATCCACAAAAAAGCCACCCGTCAGGGTGGCTTTTTTGTGTTTGGGGGAGGATGGAATGCACAATGGAACGGTTGATGTTTCCGGACTGCCTGAATGTAGGGACGTGCCTTTGGCACGTTAATCCGGTGTAGGTTCGTGGCATGCCGCGGCCTTTTGGCCGGTTCGACATCGCAAAGCGATGTCCCTACATCAGTTATCGCGATATTTTCACCGGAACCGGGTGTCTGTCAGTCTTCCAGATGGGCTTCGAGGCCCTGACGGAGAGGTGTGGGGAGGTCGGCGCCGGACTGGGTACGGGGGTCAAAGCCTGCCATGGTGGTGAGGGCGTCGGCTTTGGTGACGCCGGTCTCAGGGTTGAAGACACGCTGGTGGAGGACGTAGCTGCGGTGGCCGATGTGGCTGACGGCGGTGCTGACCTGCAGGGGCTCGCCAAGGAGGGTGGGGGCGAGGAAGTTGATGTTGAGGTTGACGATGACCGAGCCGATGCTCTCGGGGTTATACGGCTCGTCGGTGATGGAGTTGAAGAACATGGCCTTGCCCAGGTCGAGGTACTGCAGCATGAAAGTGTTGTTGACATGCCCGAACATGTCATAATCGGTGAAGCGGGGTTGTATGTCTACCGTAAACATTGGAGGGTGGTGGAGTGACTTTAGGGAGTTAGGGTCTTTAGTGACCCTAAGGGAGGATGTGTCAAATTGCGGAAATTTAATGATGTAGGGACATCGCTTTGCGATGTTAAACCTGAAAACCAATGGTTTGGATAAACATGCCAAAGGCATGTCCATACATTCAGGTCCTCCCCTAAGAACCTTAAAGTCCCTATAATTTTCAGTGGAACTTTATATGGCTTATAATGGGTTTGCCGGCGGTTTTGTTCAGGGCCTCGATAAGCTTGTTCTGCATGAAGGAGAGGTCGTTGCGGAGGGCGGGGTTTGAGATTATGACATGGAGGGTGTCGCCGTCGACCCAGCGGCGCACGGTCATGCGGTTGATGGTAGGGCCGACGACCTGCGGCCACATCGAGCAAACCTGCTGGCGCTCGATGTTCTCGGCCTGTCCGGCCTGCTCGAAAGCGAGGCGAATTATTTCGCCCACCGGCATTGGCTCGTTGCGTTTCATCGGGCGGAACTGTCTGAAAGTGGCTCGAAGACGCCGTCGGTGACGTGCCAGAGCGAGTGCTGCGAGGGAATGTGGCTGACGATGTCGTCGAGGTGGCGGCGGTTGGTGTCGGTGATGAAAATCTGGCCGAAGGTGTCGCCGCCGACAACGCGTATTATGCTCTCCACACGGTCGGCGTCGAGCTTGTCGAAGATGTCGTCGAGGAGGAGCAGGGGCTTCAGGCCCGATACGGCGCTGAGGAAGTCGTACTGGGCCAGGCGCAGGGCTATGGTGAAAGTCTTCTGCTGACCCTGCGAGCCTGTGCGTCGCAACGGCAGGCTGTTGAGGGCGAAGAGAATGTCGTCGCGGTGCGGGCCGACGGTGGTGTGGCGCATGACGATGTCGCGGGCGCGGTTGGCGTCGAGGAGTTTCTGCAGCCATCCGGGCGCAGTGGTGTCGAGGCCCTGGACCTCGGGATTGGCAAGGGCGGCGTCATGGTAGGTGATGTCTGTCTCTTCGGCGTCGGGACCGGCGATGGCGCTGTAGTAGCGGCGGTGGATGTCGCGCAGACGGCCGACGAAGGCGCGGCGGGCCCCCGTGATGTACCATGCCGCGGCGTCCATCGAGGCTTCGATGGCGGCGAAGAGGTTGCGGTCCTGCGTGAGGTTGTCGCGCAGCAGGCGGTTACGCTGCTGCAGGGCGCTGTTATAGCGCACGAGGCTGGCCAGGTAGCGGGCGTCGGACTGCGAGATGGCCATGTCGACGAAGCGGCGCCGGTCCTCGCCGGAGCCGTTGACGAGGTCCATGTCGGCGGGGGAGATGAGCACGCAGGGGAAGCTGCCGATATGCTCGGTAATGCGCGTGTAATCCTTGCCGCTGCGTTTGACCGACTTGCGGCGCCCCTCGGCGAAGCCTATCGAAACCTCCTCGGGGGCGTCCTTGCGGGTATAGCGGGCTTTGAGCATGGCAAAATTGTCGCCCCGGCGCACCAGCAGGCGGTCGGGGGCGCCGGTGAAGCTGCGGCAGAAGCTCAGGTAGTGTATGGCGTCCACCATGTTGCTCTTGCCCATGCCGTTGTTGCCGAGGAAGCAGTTGAGCTTGGGCGAGAACTTCAGGTGTGCCGAACCGATGTTCTTGAAGTTGGTGAGGGAGATTTCGTCAAGGGTCATTTTGCGTTTTCTTTGGCGGCAGTGGCCCTGCGGAAGCACTGGTCGAAGTAGAGCAGCTGGAAGAGTATGGAGTTGTTCCAGTACTTATAGTTGTGCTTTCCTGGGCGCGAGATGTAGTCGTGGGGAATCTTGAGCTCGAGGAGCTTGGCGTGTACCTCGGCGTTGACGTCGCGGAAGAAGTCCTCGGTGCCGCAGTCGATGATGATGTTCTGGCCTTTGTCCTTGAGCATTTCCAGGTTGTTGACGACGGTGTGCTGCTCCCAGCGCTTATAGTTGTCCTGCTGCGGGCCGAGCCATCGGGCCATCTCCCATTTTTCGGGGAAGGGCATGATGCTGACGCCGCCGCTGTTGGTGCCCATGTTGCCCCAGATGTCGGGATGGCGCATGGCCAGCCACAGGGCACCGTGGCCGCCCATCGACAGGCCGGTGACGGCGTTGAAGGCCGGGTCGGCGCTCATGGCCTTGTAGCGGGCACGCAGTTCGGGGACGAGCTCGCCGGTGATGAACGACTCCATCTGCATCGTCTTGTCGACGGGGCTGTCCCAGTACCACGAGTTCATGCCGGAGGGCAGAACCATGAAGAAACCGTAGTCATCGGCCAGTTCGGGCAGATTGGGGCGCACTTTCAGCCACTGCCGGTAGTCGCCGCCGTAGCCGTTGAGCAGATAGACGACGGGGAGGCTGCAGTCGTCGCAGACGACATCGGGGGCCACCACCACCACCTTCATGGGCTCGGGGATGAGGTCCTGCTTCGATGCTATGGTGAGGGTGTCGACGGTAAAGGCGTTGCCGCTGATGGCGACAGCGGCGAGAGCCAGTGAGCAGAAAAGTCGTGTTATCTTGTTTTTCATTACGGTAATTTTTTTCAGCCCGGTCAGAGCTGTGGTTGGTTGAAACGTTTGTTAAGGTATTCGATGATGATGTCGGCGATGTCCTCGAGGCTCATCACGGACGAGTTGAAGCAGAGGTCGTAGCTTGTCGAGTCGCCCCAGCGCTTGTCGGTGTAGAAATTGTAGAAATTGGCGCGGAGCTTGTTGGTCTTCTCGCAGTAGGCACGGCACTGCTCGAGTGTGCGCCCCTGCGGGTCGCGCTCGAAGACGCGGCGGGCGCAGTCGTCCGGGTCGGCGTGGACAAAGACGTTGACCAGGTTGGGCAGGTCGCGCAGCACATAGTCGGCCGAGCGGCCCACTATTACGCACGGCTTGTCGGTGGTAATGCGGTGCATGAAGTCGCACTGCGCCTTGTACAGTGCGTCGTCGTTCGAGCCGGCGGCGTTGTCGAACCAGGTTATGGGGCTCAGACCCATGTTTATCGAGAACAGGCCCGAGAAAAGCTGCGGGCGCCGCTCGTCCTTCTGCTCGAAGAACTCAGGCGAGAGGCCGCTGTCGCGCGCCGCCTGCATCAGCAGCTCGCGGTCATAGAATGCGATGCCGAGGCGGTCGGCGAGGATGCGTCCCAGGGCCCGTCCGCCGCTGCCCATCTGCCGCCCGATAGTGATGACATATTTGTCCGGAAGATTGTAGCTCATAATTTACCAGTCTTAAATACCAGTCTTTCCCACAAATTTACTCCAAAAATCCCAAACCGCCACAACCTCCCGCAAAAATTTGAAAAAGCAACTTTCAAATTCTATCGGGTCTCTTTGGTTTTTAAACTTGACAAACGTCAGTATGTCACGAAAAACTATTAACTTTGTGACCTAAGCACAACATGCTAAAGAACAAAGAAATGATATCAAAAGAAGAAATACAACGTCTGTTGAACGATATAGAGAGTGATCGGGTTGAACGAACTAGAGCTACGGACAAAATGGACAAATTTGGTGAGGCTATCTGTTCGTTCTCCAATGATTTGCCTGATTACCAAAAACCGGGTTATCTTATAATCGGCGCCGATGACAAAACAGGAAACGTTGTGCCAATTAAAATTACTGATGCCTTATTGAAAAATATTGCTTCGATACGTACCGAGGGTAACATACAGCCTCAGCCGTCTATGATAGTTGAAAAAGTAGACCTTGAAGCAGGACCTGTGGTAGCGGTGGAAGTGCAGCCAGCACACTTCCCTCCTGTGAAGTACAAGGGCAAAATTTGTGTGAGGGTCGGCCCTCGGCGTGGAGTTGCCAATGAGGATGATGAGCGTAAGCTTTTTGAAAAACGGGCCTCTCATGTCCAAACGTTTGATGCAATGCCATGTTTAGACTGTTCTTTGGCTGATCTGGATGTAATGCTGTTCAAACAGCAGTACCTGCCTAAGGCTTATCCTGAGGATGTTCTTGAAAACGACAAACGTGACGTAAAATATCAGCTGCAGTCGTTGGGCTTCTATGATATGAAACATGACTGTCCCACTTATGCCGGAATACTGATGTTTGGCAATAATGTTGAGCGCCGACTTCCGGGGGCGTATGTGCAATATGTAAGATTTAATGGAGTCAGCCGTGGGGCAGAGATAGCCAGTGACTATAAGTTCTCCGGAAATCTAATGACAATCCTGAATCAGCTTGACACATTTGTATCAACATCCATAGCTAAGAGGCGTCCGGTTCCTGTGAGCGCGTTACGGGAAGAAAATATTGTTGACTATCCGGCTTGGGCAATACGAGAGTTGCTGATGAATGCTGTCTGCCATCGTGATTATGAGGGTAATGGTCCGATACAGTTTTATCAGTACGAAGATAGAATAGAGATTTTAAATCCCGGAGGATTATATGGTAAGGCAAATCCAAAGAATTTCCCTTGGGTAAATGATTACCGTAATGGGGTTATAGCTGAAGCAATGAAGGTCATGGGCTTTGTCAACAGATTCAGCCGAGGTGTTCAAAGAGTGCAGGAAGAGTTGATGGTAAATAATAATGGCGAAGCAGACTTTAACCTTAAGCTTGAAACGGCATTTCTTGTAAAGGTCAGCATTTCTAAAAAGTCTTTTGTGTCAAAGAAAGAAGCAAAAGGGGCAAAAAATGAAGCAAAGGATGAAGCAAAGGATGAAGCAAAAGAGATAATAGAAATTGGTGAAGCCGCGTATGCAATATATTCGGCTATCATAGAGGATAATACGTTGACTCGAGAACTCCTGGCTAATAAAACCGGGATGTCATCCTCTTCTGTCTGGCGAGCTATTACTGAATTGAAGCAAAAGGAAGCAATAGTTCGTATTGGCGGTAGAAGGTATGGATCCTGGAAAATATTAAAAGAAGCCCGTATTAAATCGCAGTCTTGAATTGCACAGGTTAAAAACAAGCATGTAGCTAAGATAAATCTCATAGAATAGATATGTGTCGAGTAAACGACATATAGTTGCATTCTCGTAGGCGCTACGAGATGGTTGACGGCAAGATCATTGCGAGCAGCCGGTTTTCCCTGAAGTGGAGATGTCGCAACGGCCACGGTTGCAGTCGATTTCGCGAACCTTCTGCACTACCTCGTACGGGAGCGGTCTTCCGGAAATTCCAAATGCTTTTGTTTCTTATACCTTGCTGTTTACTTTTCACTTACATTGGTTTATCATAAACCGGTCATTTTGTTTGTCGTTAATAAAAATATAATTACTTTTGTAAACCGATTAATGAATTTATCATTTTCGAATGGCCTATTACACAAATGCTTAAATATTTTTTAATGACCAAAAATCTTCTATCTCATCGTATTGCCACTGTTTTAATCGCTGTTTCGGCAATTTTTACTCTTTCTGCCTCCAAGCCGTCTGTCATATTAGACAATGACGGCAATGGCCTTTATGGGTTCCGTGCCGGATATAAAGGCGACTGGCTCTCACCAAAAATATATTTGGCACAAGGCCATTGTTATCCTGTCAGGGGTATGCTTATTGTCCAAAGAGATTCTGATAAGAAATTTAATGTTTTCAACGATAATTTTGTGCCTGTACTTCCCCAGTGGGTGCTCGAAAAGCCTTCTGTGTGTCCTCCGTATGTGATCTCACGTGTCGGCAATCATGATGAATTATACGATTTCAACGGTAAATACAAAGGTAGTGCCTGGAAAATTACGCCTCTTTCGATAAATGCCAACGAGAGCAAAACCGACCTGACGCCCCTGTACAACGTAACAACAGTAGACAAAGATAATGAACGAGGCTATATCCTCGTGGGCTTCAGTGTAGCTCTTGCTGATACCGTCAACCGTAGGTATGTATATGCTTTCCTTCGTCCGGAACTTCAGTTTTCTGAACATCCGCTCCAATCGGTTGAACCCATAAGATTTCAAAATGGTCTTTTGCAATTTTACGACGGTGAGAAAACGTGTATTACCGATGTAAACGAGAATATTCTTGATACGTTCGATGGCAAAGCTAAGCTGACTTGGGTGACTTCCGAGAACACTAAGAAGCCGCTTGACAATCTCTACTCCGTACCTCAGTCCTTTGCTCTCACTTATAATTCTGAATTCAACGGCATTGCGACAGGGCGTCTGCTGGGAAAAGAGATTTTTTCGGCATCGAAATTCAAAGACCTCTTCTTTTGCGATGGGAAAAACAAGAAGAAAGAGATTACCGGCTTTTTCTCGGACCCCGCTGTTGTGGAAGAATATAACCGTAAAATTATCATGCCGCTGAAGGCACGCCTTGATTCTGCCATTGCTTTGGAGGTGGCCTTGCGCACTATGTCCAATACGGCTAAGCCTGTTTCCGGTCCGGATGGGATTTTCTTCTCGCTTGACGGAAAGACACCTGTTGACGATACATACCGTTATGATTCTGTAATTGCCCTCGGTGACAGTGTCGCTTATATTGGGTGTCATGGTATGTTCGCCGACCTGATTTCCTCTAATGGTCGTCGGACTAACAAATCAGAAGATTTCTCGGAGATAGTTCCGATTGACAAGAACCACAAATATTTTAAGGCTGTTTGCTCTAAATATCCAAAGATTAAATTGCTCAATATTGATGGGAAAAATATTGGCGGAGATCTTTACGATGATGTAATTTACGCCCCCGGAGCAGTTGGTGATTTATTTTACTTTGTCCGGGACGGTAAATGGAGGGCCTGGGCTCCTGAATACCGAAAGGGCAATCCTATCATGCCTTTCTATGAATATGTCGGGCCTGTCGATGCCAACGGTGTGGTGGAGGTGAAATATAAGGGTTTCCCCGGTTCATACAATCTCAAGTCCGACAAGGAGACTTCACCGGTAGAGGTGCTTTTCAACAAGGCTTACTATGGCAGCAGTCTTCCTAATGCTGAACGCGTCAGAATATACAATCAAGTTCTTATACTTGATGAGGAACTGAATACCGGATGGCGTGGTGCCGCTCTCAACAATCTTGGCACTTTATATGAAAATGCGGGAAATGAAGATATGGCTTTCCATTATTTCGAGCTTTCCAAAAATGCCGGTAATGATACTGGTAAATCCAACTACAACCGCATACGGAATTCACGTAGACTCGAAACTATTTCCAAAGTGGCCGGCGCTATGTCGAATGCGATAGGAAATACTATGGCGGCTACGGGGAACGGTCCCGCTGACTTTTCTGGTTACAATTCCGGGTACGGTGACTATAGCTCGCTGTCTTCCTCCTCCTCAGCTTCGGGCAGCGGTTATTCTGCTTCATTCTATCAGGAACAGTACACCAACTGGGAACGTCGTGCCCGTCAGGCTTACGAGAGTCTTACTCTGCTCGGTTCACGTACCAAACGTGGCGGATTGGAGACATCGGGCTCTACGGGCAAGGGGATGTCCTCGTCCAATTTTACCCGACAGAAGCGCTGTCTGCGTGATGCCCAGCATGAGATGCAGTCAATTCGCGCTAAAGCGATGAAGGATGGCGTGACTATTCAGCAGTCTCATTGGGAGTCGGTAACCGTATCTTATTGATAACCTGCACGCTCTGCTGTTTGGTTTTAGTCTGTAAAGAAACAGCTATGTCAGAACAAGATAAGATAGAACAAAGGAATATTCTGAATGAGGCGCTCAAGGACTCTTTCATGAAAATGCTGGAGCTAAAGAAAAAGTTAGGCCAGTCAATTGTGACAAGCGACAAAAACGGCAATCCGGTAATTTTGACTGCCGAGGAAGCCGAAAAGCTTGTCAGTAAAGACTCCTGAATAACTCGACACTAAACCAAACAGGGCCGCTCCGGGGTGTCGGGGCGGCCCTGTTGTTGGGGACGATTAATCGAGGGTGATCAGTCGATGTTGGGGTTGTATTTGTGCCACTCGGCTACGGGAGGCAGGACGCCCATGCTGATGACTTCGTCGCGCATCTTGCAGAGGTGCTCGTAGCTGGCCTGCAGGGCTGCCATCTCTTCGGGGGTGCCGGTGATGGACTTGCAGTATACGCCGTCCGAGGTGATGCGGCTGGGCATGGCCATCATGACGTGGTTGAAGCGTGCGGTGTCGGCATAGGTGCCTACGGGATAGTCGAATTCCTTGCCGCCCATTGCTGCTGCCACCATCTCTACGGAGAGGTAAGCGGGGCTCTGGAACGAGCTGCGGCGACGGAGCTCGATAATCTTGGCGCCACCCTGGGTGACTTCCTTCTGCATCTGCTCCCATTCGATGGAGGTGAGGCCTTTGCCGTTGACGGTCTCCTTGCCGGCGATGATGTCGACGAGCTTCTTGCCTGCAACGGTTGTGGGCGAAGCAAAGACGGCCATCTTCTCGCCGTGGCCACCGTAGGTGTAGGCGTTCTTGATTTCGGTCTGAGGAATGCCGAAATGCATTGCCAGGGCCTCTTTCAGACGGGTCGAGTCGAGGGCGGCGAGGGTAGCCACCTGGTTGGGCTTCAGGCCCGAGTGGATGAGGGCTACGAGACCGGTGATGTCGGCGGGGTTGAAGATGACGACGAGGAATTTGCAGTCGGGGCAGTACTTCTTGATGTTCTGGCCGAGCTCCTCGGCAACCTTGGAGTTGCCGGCGAGGAGGTCCTCACGGGTCATGCCTTCCTTGCGGGGAGCGCCGCCGGACGAGATGATGTACTTGGCATCCTTGAAAGCCTCGGCGGGGTCGGTGGTGCTGGTGATGTTGATGTCGTCGAAGCCGCACTGGCGCATTTCTTTGGCAACACCCTCGGCGCTGAATACGTCGTAGAGGCAGATGTTGTTGGTGAGGCGCATCATGCATGCGGTCTGGGCCATGTTGGAGCCGATCATGCCGGCTGCGCCCACGATGACGAGTTTGTCGTTAGTCAGGAAATCCATGATAGTTTTATGTTATTGGGTTTGGTTTGTGTTAGATATATGTCAAAAAATGTCTATTTGTCAGTATTTTCTCCGGTTATGCGGGGCGGGCGCGGTGTATCGCGCCTTTGATATGTGCAAAGATACAAAAGGCTGTGACATTTTGCAATAGGTATATACAAAAAAAGAATGAGCAAACGTAAAGTTTAAACAACTTTGACGATTACTCATTCTCCTCTCTCCTCTGGCGGTGCGGACGGGACTCGAACCCGCGACCTCCGGCGTGACAGGCCGGCATTCTAACCAGCTGAACTACCGCACCGTTTAATGGTGGAGAGTGTCTTGCCTTGTTTAGCGATGCAAAGGTACTACCTTTTTTTGACCCGTGCAAGAGTTGAAGGCAAAAATTTTTGATTTTGATGAAATTTTTGAGTTGAGAGGGCGATAAACCGCTAAAACAGCCTAATCGGCAGAGGAACTTTAGGGTCTTTAAGGACCTTAGGGCTCTTGCCCGGTGATCTCACAGGCCGGCGGTCAGTGCGGCCAGGCCGGGGATTTGGGCTGGGTCGGCGGCGGCATCTTCGGCGGCGTCCCAGCCGCGGCCTTTGATCCAGGCGGTGTGGCAGCCGATGGAGCGGGCGGGGAGGATGTCCTTGCGCAGGCTGTCGCCGACAACCAGCACCTTCTCGGGCTTGAGGCCGAGGGCCACCACGCCGAGCATGAAGATGGCGGGGTCGGGCTTGCGCACGCCCACGACGGCGCTCTCGATGACGCCCTTGAAATAGCGGCGCAGGTCGTATGCGCGGAGCACCGAGTCGACGTTGCCGTAGAAATTGCTGACGAGCATCAGCGGGTATTTCCCGCTCAGTTTCTCGAGGACGGGCCGCGCCTCCTCGATGCAGGCGCGGGCGTAGCCGTCACAGTAGGCGGCGATGTCGGCGACGGCCTTTTCGGGGTCGGCGGGCATGGCCTCCGGGTTGATGCGGCTCAGCTCGTCAAGCTCGATGCGGGCTTTTTTGAGCAGCAGCGTGGCAAAGTCGTCGCCGGGGAGGATGTGGCGCTCGCGCGCCAGCTCGCGCTCGGCATAGACATAGCAGTGGCGGAAGGTGGGCAGCGCAACTTCGATGCCGGCGTGGCGCCAGCCCTGTTCGAGGATGTGGCTCCAGTGGTCGCCGCGCGTGTCGAGGGTGCCTCCGTAGTCGAAGATTATGCCCCTGACGCCTGCGGGGATGACGCTCTTATTTGTCGAATTCTCCATCTTTTACCTCTTTAAGGAGTTTGCGGCAGATGGCCTCGTGGCGGCACACCATATATATAAGGAGGATGTTGAGCACGACCAGCTCGAAGGCGAAGTACAGCCACGGCATCTGTGCGAAGATGGCCACGAAGAGGGCTATGCTGCGCCAGTTGAAGCTGAGGATGTTGGTGTACTTCATCAGCGGCAGCGAGGCGCGGCGGAAGGCGCGGCGGAAGCTCATGGGAATTTCGCCGGGCCACTTCTCCGACAGTTCCTGGCGCAGGGCCTGCATGGCCGGGGTGCGCCGCTCCTGGTTGCGGGTGTAGCCGGTGTAGAAGGTCAGGGTCAGCTTGCGCCAGAAATCCTTTTTCCAGCTCAGCGACCTGAGCGTGTCGTCCAGGTTCTCCGACTTCTCCAGCTCGCTGCCGCTCTCGCCCTTGAGGAAGAACAGGTGGAACTGGCGGTAGTAGTCGGCCATGGCGGCCTGAGTGGCGTGGCAGATGCCGGTGATGACGGCGATGACCCAGATGAGCCAGGGGTGGTCCATGAAGAACTCCGACGTGTAGTTCTCGCGCAGGCAGATGGCGACGTATATCGATGCGAACCACAGGTCGCCGGCCATGCCGTCGAGGATGCGGCCCAGACGCGAATATTGGTGGGTCAGGCGCGCCAGCTGGCCGTCGGCCGAGTCGAACGAGTTGGCCCATATCAGCAGCAGCATGCCCGCGATGTTAATCCAGATGTTGTTGAAATAGAAGGCGACGCCGGCGCCGATGCCGAGGAAAATCGACGCTATCGTTATCACGTTGGGCGTGATCCCGAGTTTTGCCGCCAGTTTTGCCCAGGCAAAGCCGAGCGGACGGTAGAAATACAGGTCGATATGCTCTTCGGTGTCCAGCGATTTCAGCGAGTCGCGGTAGCCTTGTGTTATCTCTTGTTTCATGAAAAGTGTGTGTTTGGCCTCGTCAGCTTATATTTCGCGAAAGACCTCAGGGGCGTTCTCTCAGCTCGTAGGTCTTCTGACGCAGATAGGCGCCAAGCTCTTCGGGCGTCGCGCCGTGCCGGGCCTGCTCCTCGGGGGAGATGGGGGCGCCGATGCTGACGTGGATGGTGGTGTGACGTTTCTTGTTGACCTCGGAGGGCAGGCACAGCGAGCGGGCCTGCCAGCACGCGTGGCCCAGGAAGTTGAACCAGCGGCTGTTGCTGCCGTGGAAGTAGATGGGTATGACGGGCACCTTTGCGCGGTGGATGATCTGCAGCACGCTGGGCAGCCAGGGACGGTCCTGCAGGCCGTCGTGACGTGTTGTCTTGCTCATTGCGCCGGCGGGGAAGAAGCCCACGGGCTCGTTGTCGCGCAGCATGCGCAGCACCTGGCGTATGCCCTGCACCGACGCCGCACGCTTCTTGGGGTCGTCCGAGGCCGACGGGTCGACGGCGATGAAATTGGGCCGCATGGCCGAGATGTGGCTGAGAATCATGTTTACCATCACGCGGAATTCCGGACGGTGGCGTGTGATGAGGTAGATGAGGATGATGCCGTCGAGGGCACCGAAAGAATGGTTGCTGACGGTGATGAAGGCGCCCTCGGGCAGATGGTCAAGGACTTCCTCGCCGTCCACGCGCACCTTGACGTCGAGCTGCTCCTGCAGCAGGCGCTTCACAAACTCCGGGCCCGGGGTGTCGCAGCAGGCGCCGTGCCATTTGTTGACGAGGTCGACCTTGAGGGCGTGCAGAAGCCAGTTGACAAGTTTGCGGTGCCCCTTCAGGGCCGGCACCATCTCGCTGATGTCATCGTAGTTGAGGACATCGGGCCTTACCTGCAGTTCTTCGTTTTTATTGTCCATATCAGTGCTTCTGCCAGTCCTTTATGCGGTTCATGATGTGGCGGGCGATGACCAGGCCGGCGTCCTTGCGGCAGGGAGCGAAGCTGGGCCAGTCGTTGAAGTCAATAATCGAATACTTGCCGTCGTGTCCGACGATGCAGTCGCCGCCGTAGACGTCCACGCCGACTGCGTCGGCGGCCTGCTGGCAGGTTTCCCGGAGGGCTTCGGCGTCAAAGGCCTGGTAGGTGGGCATGCCGTTGATGTTTTCGGCGCCGAACTTGCTGTGGCCCGACTCCAGCGGGTAGAACCAGTAGAAGAAATCGGTGCCGGCCACGCCGTAGAATTTTACCAGGTCGCCCTCGAGGTGGCGGTTGATGACGGCGCGGGGGATGCCGCGCAGAAAATATTCCTGCAGAACTTCCTGGGCCTCCGTGGCGTGGCGGACGTAGCTGACGTCCTCCTTGTGCATGGCGTGGAAGTCGCCGCGCTTGATCCAGCAGCGGTCGAAGCCGTGCTCCTCGAGCTGGCTGACTACGGCCTCGTCGGTGTTCACCATCAGCGACTCGGGGTAAGGGATGCCCGAACCCAGGAGGATGCGCGTCATGCGCTCGCGCGTGCAGTTTTCGATGCCGTAGCCCGAGTTTATCACCAGGGCGCCCTCGTCCTCGCGCTTCTGCAGAAGCTCTATCGAGCGGCGCTCGCGGCACATGTTGACTATGATGTCCTCGGTGGCGGCTCCGGCGATGAACTGCTCCTCGGTGTAAGTGTTTACCTCACAGCCGCGTTTGCGCAGCTCCTCAGCCGTGATGTTGAAGATGGCGGCGTCGTTGCCGATATGGTTTGGCGAATACGCTCCGGCGCGCATTATGCCCGCTATTTTTATAGTTGCCATTGAATTGGTTAGTTTATTAGCACATATTTAAGTACGCAAAGGTACAAAATAAATTTATAAATCGGTGTTTTTGCCTCCCGCCTGTCCAATTTTAGGGTATGCATGCCCAATTTGTCATGTTGTGAACGGCCTGAACAGGCACATAAAACGGTCCGGCGGGCTGTTGTTTGTTGAAAATGCGTGACGGATAGGGGTAAAACGGCAAAAAATTGCTAACTTTGCATGCTAATTGTAGCCATGCGCCACCGATGGCTCGGAAAGGCGTGTGCGTTTCTTGCAACAAAACGTATTTCTATGAATATTTCATACAAGTGGCTTAAAGACTACATTGATTTCGACATGACGCCGCAGCAGCTCGCCGCGGCCCTGACGTCGGAAGGACTGGAGTGCGACGGCGTAGAGACCGTCGACGTTATCCGCGGCGGTCTCCGCGGCCTGGTGGTGGGCAAGGTGCTCACCTGTGAGGCTCATCCCGACAGCGACCATCTGCATGTCACCACCGTCGACCTCGGCGGCGGCACCGTCGAGCAGATTGTCTGCGGCGCCCCCAACGTGGCAGCCGGCCAGTCGGTGATTGTGGCCACCGTCGGCACGACCCTCTATGACGGTGACAAGGAGTTCACCATCAAAAAGGCCAAGATGCGCGGTGTGCCCTCCAATGGCATGATATGCGCCGAGGACGAGATTGGCGTGGGCACCAGTCATGACGGCATCATCGTCATCGACCCCGCCGAGGCTCCCGCTCCCGGTACTCCCGCCGCCGAATACTTCCACCTCACCAGCGACTATGTCCTTGAGGTGGACCTCACCCCCAACCGCATCGATGCCGCCAGCCACTACGGCGTGGCGCGCGACCTGGCCGCCTGGATGGCCGTCAACAGTGAAAAGGAGCCTCTGCTGACACGCCCGTCCGTGGAGAGCTACCGTGTCGACCGCCCCGAAGCCAAGGGCGTGGACGTCGAGGTGCTCGACAGGCAGGGCTGCGTGCGCTACTGCGGATGCACCATCGAGGGCGTCACCGTCAGGGAGAGCCCCGAATGGCTACGTCACCGCCTCACCGCCATCGGTCTGCGTCCCATCAACAATGTCGTCGACATCACCAATTACATACTCATGGCCATGGGCCAGCCCCTGCACTGCTTCGACCGCAACGAGATTGCCGGTGACAAGGTGGTTGTGCGCACGGCTACCAAGGATACCAAATTCGTCACCCTCGACGAGGTGGAGCGCAAACTCGACCCCGCTGACCTGATGATCTGCGACGCCGAGAAAGAGATGTGCATCGCCGGCGTCTTCGGCGGCCTTGGCTCGGGCGTCACCGAGAAGACCACCTCGGTCTTCCTCGAGAGCGCCTGCTTCAACGCCACCCGCATACGCCGCACGGCACGCCGCCACGGCCTCAGCACCGACGCCTCGTTCCGTTTTGAGCGCGGTGTCGACGCCAACGGCTGCATGTACGCCCTCAAGCTCGCCGCTCTGATGGTCAAGGAGCTTGCCGGAGGCGAAATCGTCGGCGAGACCGTCGACTACTATCCCGAGGAGGTCAAACCCTTCCCGGTCAAGCTCGAGTCGGAGTACATGGACAGCCTGCTTGGCCAGCACATCCCCGACGGGACCGTCGACAAAATCCTCAAAGGACTTGAAATCGAGGTTGTGGACGAAGTCGCCGTCGACGGCCGCACCGTCAGCCGCGACCTGCTCGTGCCCACCTACCGCGTGGACGTCACCCGTCCCTGCGACGTCGTCGAGGACATCCTGCGCATCTACGGCTACAACAAAATCGAGATGCCCCAGGCCGTCCACTCGTCGCTGTCCTACAAGACCGACACCGATGCCGCCGACGACCTGCGCCGTCTCATCAGCGAGCAGCTCACCAGCGCCGGCTTCAACGAAATCCTCAATAACTCGCTCACGGCCCGCGCCTATTACGATGACCTCAAGGTCTATCCCGCCGACGGATGCGTTACCCTGCTCAATCCGCTGAGTCAGGACCTCAACGTCATGCGCCGCACACTGCTCTTCGGCGGCCTCGAGAGCCTCGGGCACAACATCAACCGCAAGAACAAGGATCTTGCCTTCTACGAGTTCGGCAACGTCTACGACTATAACGCCGACAAGCCGTCCACCGACGAGCGTCCTCTGGCTCCCTACAGCCAGCACAGCCGCCTGGCACTGTGGATGAGCGGCGACATCTGCACGGGCGCATGGCTCGAGTGCGGCCGCGAGGTCACCGTCTACCACCTCAAGGCACAGGTGCTCAACGTGCTGGCACGTCTGGGCATCAGCGAGCGCGAGTATACCCTCAGCTGCGGCAAGGGCAACGACCTCTATTCGGCCTGCCTCGTCATCGCCACCCGCAACGGCAAGGAGCTGGGCACCTTCGGCGTCGTGTCGAAGGCCCAGACCCACAAGTGCGGCGTCAAGGCTCCCGTCTTCTACGCCGAACTCGACTGGGACGCCCTGACGGCCCTGGCCCTCAAGCGCACCGTCACCTTCCGTGATCTGCCCCGCACCCTGCCCGTGCGCCGCGACCTGGCCCTCCTCGTCGATGACGCAGTCTCCATGGCCGACATCGAGGCTGTCGTGCGCGAGACCGAGCGCAAGAACCTCCGCGGCGTCACCCTCTTCGACGTCTACGAGGGCGAGAACCTCCCCGAGGGCAAGAAAAGCTACGCCATCGCCATCACCCTCCAGGATGACGAGAAGACCCTCAACGACAAGGCCATCGACGCCATGATGAACAAAATCATCACCCAGCTGCACAAGCGCGTCGGCGCCGAGCTGCGCTAATCCACCCGAAAACGAATACACAATAATAATATAAACAGATACTCAACAATGGGAAGAGCATTTGAATTCCGCAAAGCCCGCAAGCTGAAACGCTGGGGCAATATGAGCCGTACCTTTACCCGCCTGGGCAAGGAAATCACCATCGCCGCCAAGGCCGGCGGTCCCGACCCCGCCATGAACCCGCGCCTGCGCCAGCTGATGCAGAACGCCAAGGCCGCCAACATGCCCAAGGACACCATCGAGCGCGCCATCAAGAAGGCCACCGACAAGGATGCCGGCGACTACAAGGAGATTAACTACGAGGGATACGGCCCCCACGGCATCGCCATCTTCGTAGAGGCCGCCACCGACAACAACACCCGCACCGTCGCCAACGTGCGCTCCTACTTCACCAAGTTCGGCGGCAGCCTGGGCACCCAGGGCTCGCTGACCTTCCTGTTCGACCACAAGGCCGTCTTCAAGATTGCCCCCAAGGAGGGCGTAAGCCTCGATGACCTCGAGCTCGAGCTCATCGACTACGGCGTGGACGAACTCGAGCACGACGAGGACGGACACATCGTCCTCTACGGCGCCTACGAGGAGAACTCCAACATCCAGAAGTACCTCGAGGACAACGGTTACGAGATTATCTCCACCGAGTTTGAACGCATCCCCAACGACCTCAAGGACGTAACCCCCGAGCAGCGCGAGAAAATCGAGAAGCTGCTCGAGCGCATCGAAGAGGACGAGGACGTCCAGAACGTCTTCCACAACATGCGCGAGGAAGAGTCCGATGACGAAGAGTAATCCCCCAAGCTATCATATCCGGCACAATGCAAGGCCATCGGATGTAGGGACGCTTTTTAAAGCGTCCGCATCCGGATGGCTGCTGGCAGAGCCGTTGAAGACGCTTTGAAAAGCGTCCCTACAGTTCTGCGCGAGTTCTGCATTGCCGGTACCCTTATACCCCCTCTCTCCTATGGCCAAGAAGATTGTCGAGACACCCCTGATGAAGCAGTACATCGAGATGAAGAAAAAACATCCCGATGCGGTGCTGCTTTTCAGGGTGGGCGACTTCTACGAGACCTTCAGCGACGACGCCATCTCCGCCAGCGAAATCCTGGGCATCACCCTCACGCGCCGCGCCAACGGCGCCGCCGCCTACGTCGAGCTGGCCGGGTTCCCGCATCACGCCCTCGACTCGTACCTGCCCAAGCTCGTCCGCGCCGGCAAGCGCGTGGCCATCTGCGAGCAGCTGGAGGACCCCAAGCTCACCAAAAAGCTTGTCAAGCGCGGCATCACCGAGCTTGTCACCCCCGGCGTCACCCTCAACGACAATGTCCTTGAGCGCGGCAGCAACAATTTCCTGGGTGCCCTGCACGTCTCCGGACGCGACAAGTCGTGCTGGGGCGTCGCCTTCCTCGACATCTCCACCGGCGAGTTCATGGCCTCGCAGGGCAACCCCGAATATGTGGGCAAGCTGCTCGCCACCTACGCCCCAAAAGAGGTTCTCATCGAGCGCGGCACCAAGCGGCGCATCGAGGACACCGTCCACGGCCGCTTCCTCACCTTCGAGCTCGATGACTGGGTCTTCACCGACTCCGCCGCACGCGAGCGCCTGCTCAAGCAGTTCGGCACCACCTCCCTCAAAGGCTTCGGCATAGGCTCCCTCGATGACGGCATAGTCGCCGCCGGCGCCTGCCTGCACTATCTCGACGTCACCGGCCACACCCACACCGGCCACATCACCTCCCTCACCTCCATCGACCGCGACGGCGCCGTCCGCATGGACCGCTTCACCGTGCGCAACCTCGAGCTGGTTGAGCCGCTCTGCCACGACGGCAAGAGCCTGCTCAGCGTCCTCGACCGCACCCTCACCCCTATGGGCGCGCGCCTGATGCTGAGGTGGGTGCAGCAGCCCCTGCGCGACATCGACGCCATCAACCGGCGCCTTGACGTCGTGGAATATTTCTTCCGCGAACCCGCCGTGCGCATGACCGTGGCTCAGCAGCTGGGCCGCATCGGCGACCTTGAGCGCCTCGTCGGCAAAGTCGCCGCCCTGCGCGTCACCCCGCGCGAGATGCTGCAGATAGCCTCCGCCCTCCGCGCCATCGGTCCCGTCCGCGCCGCCCTGACCTCTGCCGACGACGAGTCACTGGCCGACCTGGGCCGTCGGCTCGACCCGCTGAGCGACGTAGCGGAGAAAATCGAGCAGACGCTGCAGCCCGACGCGCCGTCTAAGACCGGTGGCGGCGACGTCATCGCACAGGGCGTCAGCGAGGAGCTGGACCGCCTGCGCAAGATTGCCGGCTCGGGACGCGAGTACCTGGCCGAGCTGAAGGAGCGCGAGAGCCGCGCCAGCGGCATCCCAAGCCTCAAAATCGGCTTCAACAACGTCTTCGGCTATTATATAGAGGTGACCAACACCCACCGCGACAAAGTTCCCGCCGAGTGGGTGCGCAAGCAGACCCTTGTCAACGCCGAGCGCTACATCACCCCCGAGCTCAAGCAGTACGAGGAACAGATTCTCACCGCCCAGGACCGCATTCAGTCACTGGAGACGTCGCTCTTCAACGACCTGGTTGTAAAGGTCTCCGACCATCTGCAGACAATGGCCGCCGACGCCCGCGCGCTGGCGCAGCTCGACTGCCTGCTGTCGTTTACCGTCGTAGCCGAGGAAAATCATTACTGCCGGCCCATAGTCGACGACGGCGACGTCATCGAGCTGGTCGAGGCACGTCACCCCGTCATCGAGAAGCAGTTGCCCGCTGACGAGCCGTACATCTCCAACACCGTGCGCCTCGACCGCGACAACACGCAGATCATCATGCTCACCGGCCCCAACATGTCCGGTAAGTCCGCCCTCCTGCGCCAGACCGCCCTCAATGTGCTGATGGCGCAGATAGGCTGTTTCGTCGCCGCCGACAGCGCCCGCATCGGCTACGTCGACAAGATTTTCACCCGCGTCGGCGCCTCCGACAACATCTCGCTGGGCGAGTCCACTTTCATGGTAGAGATGAACGAGGCCGCCGCCATCATCAACAACCTCAGCGACCGCTCGCTCGTCCTCTTCGACGAGCTCGGACGCGGCACCTCCACCTACGACGGCATCTCCATCGCCTGGGCCATCGTCGAGCACATCCACAACCTCGACAAGATACGCCCAAAGACGCTCTTCGCCACCCATTACCACGAGCTCAACGAGATGGAGAAATCCTACGGCCGCATCGTCAACTATCACGTCTCCGTGCGCGAGATTGACGGCCGCGTGGTGTTTGTGCGCAAACTCGAGCGCGGCGGTTCGGAGCACTCCTTCGGCATCCACGTCGCGCGGCTGGCCGGCATGCCCGCCGCCATTGTAAAGCGCGCCGACCAGGTACTGCACCAGCTCGAGGCCGAGCACGCCCAGGGCACTCCCGCCGCCGACACGCCCGACACCACGAAGCTCTCGGCTCCGACGCCGACAACGGACGAGGGCATGCAGCTGAGCTTCTTCCAGCTCGACGACCCCGTTCTCTCGGCTGTTCGCGACGAAATCGCCGGCCTCGACATCAACTCGCTCACCCCCATCGAGGCCCTCAACAAGCTACACGACATCCGCACCATCATCACCGGCAAGTCGTAACCGAAATTCATTGAAAAATTTAAAAATTACCGGGCACATCAACGATGCGCAGACTTCCTGACGAATTTGTAAAAGGACTGTCGGCATATCCGCAGCTCGACGGACTGGCCGAGGCTCTGGCGACGACGTCGCCGGAGGTGTCGGTGCGCGTCAGCGGCAGGAAGGGACTGCTGCCCCCCGCGGGCGCGTCCGTCGTGCCCTGGTGTCCCCTTGGTTTCTACCTCGACCGGCGTCCGTCGTTTACCTTCGACCCGCAGCTGCATCAGGGACTGTACTACGTCCAGGACGCCTCGTCAATGATACTGTGGCAGATAGCCCGCCGCCTCAACACCGCGGAGATGGCCGGAGAAGGGCCTTTGCGGTGGCTCGACGCCTGCGCCGCTCCCGGCGGCAAGACCCTCTGCGCCGTCGACGCCCTCGCTCCCGGCAGCCTCGTCCACGCACACGAGTTCGACCCGCGCCGCTGCGCCGCCCTCGTCGAGAACGTCGGGCGCCGGGGCAGCCCCGATGTCATCGTCACGCGCGGCGACACGGAGCAGCTGAGCCGCCTGACCGATTTATACGATGTCGTCGCCCTTGACGCCCCCTGCTCGGGCGAGGGCATGATGCGCAAGGAGGAGGTGGCCGTCACACAGTGGAGTCCTGCCCTGACCGGGCGCTGCGCCGCCCTCCAGCGGCAGATTGCCGCCAACGTCTGGCCGGCACTGCGCCCCGGCGGCTTCATGGTCTACAGCACCTGTACCTTCAACGCCCGTGAGAATGAGGAAAATGTCAGGTGGATGATAGAAGAATTTGGCGCCGAGCCCGTCGACCTCGGCCTAAACGGCTACGACGGCGTCATCGGCGGCATCACCGGCTCCTGCCTCCCCGTCGCCCGCTTCCTCCCCGGACGCGTCCGCGGCGAGGGCCTCTTTGTCTGCGTCCTGCGCAAACCCGGCAAGGACATGACGGCCAAGCCCGCGCTGCCGAAGAAATTCAGGTCTGTCGCCCTCCCCGCCTGGCTTGACGGCGATTTCACCGGCACCGAATACGGCGACACACTCTGCGCCCTTCCTGCCGCCAACGCCGCTGCGATGCTGCACATAGCCTCCAAAGTGCAGACCCGCCTGACGGGTGTCGCCGTCGGCACGCGAAAGGGCCGCGACATAGTGCCCGCCCAGCCGCTTGCGCTGACAACGGCGCTGAAAGACGATGCATTCCCGCAGTACGAGGTTCAGCTGCCCGAGGCGCTGGCCTTCCTCCGCGGCGAACCGCTCCACCTTGACAATAATAGGGACAATGCCGGGCGCGGATTTATCCTGCTGACATTCAACCGCAGGCCGCTCGGATTTGTTAAGAATATCGGGAGCCGCGCCAACAACCTCCTCCCCGACAACCGACGCATCCTGGCGCCGCTGCCCGACCCGCTGCCCGAGCCATTGCGGCTCACCTCATCACACTCAGCCTTATGAAACGTATTTTACTGATAACCGCCATATTGGCCGCTGCCATGTGTGCCCGTGCCGGTGCGTCGCTGCGCTGGCTGCAGACTGTTGCCGACTTCGGCGCCTTCGCCGAGTCCAACGGACCCGCCACCGCAGTCTTCCGCGCCGTCAACACCGGCGACGCGCCCCTGGTGGTGCTCGGCGCCCGCGCCAACTGCGGATGCACTACGCCCGCCTACAACCACGGCGAGGTGGCTCCCGGCGACACCCTCTCCGTCTCCGTCACCTACGACCCCGCCGGACGTCCGGGCCGCTTCAAGAAATATGTCTACGTCGACACCAACACTGAGCCCTCGCGCAGCAAGCTCACCATCCGGGGCGTGATAATCGGCGCCCCCGAGTCGGTGGCCGCGCGCTATCCGGCGGTCTTCGGCCCTCTGCGCATGGCCCGTTCGGCCATCCTCCTGGGCGAGGCGACGAAAGGGCACGTCAAATCGGCCTTCGAGCAGGGCTACAACACCTCCGGGCACACCCTGCGCCCCGTCGTCCGCGACACCCCCGACTGGCTCGACGTGCGCTGCACGGGCGACTCGGTAGGCCCCGGCGACATCCTCTCGCTCAACTTCTTCATCCAGCCCGACCACACGCCCCTCTACGGCATAGTACGCGACACGGTGACACTTGTGCCCGACCCGAAGCACTCCGATGAGTCGTTCCGCCTGCCCGTAGTGGTGACTCTCAACGAGGACTTCTCGCACCTCACCGACAAAGACCTCGCCGAGGCCCCCGCTGTCTCCCTTGACAAGGAGACCGTCGCCCTGGGCTGCGTCCCCGCCGACACCAAGGCCACCGCCGTCTTCAATATCACCAACACAGGCCGCAAGCCGCTAATCATAAGACGTATATCCTCCGCACGGCAGGACGTGACAGCCTCCGCCCCGAACAGGATAAAACCCGGCAATACGGACAAAATCACCGTTGAGGTCCCAGTCGGCGACACCCCGCTGAACGTCCGCCTCCAACTCATAACCAACGACCCCGCGCGCCCCGTGCGCACCCTCCGCGTCACCGCCGAACCGGTGAAATAAAAGGCCCTGAGGTCCTTAAAGTCGTTAAAGACCTTAAAGGCCCTAAAGTCCCTGAAGACACTATAAAACAATAAATAAATACCCCGCAATTATGAAAAAACTGATAATCGGTGCATTGGCGCTGACGGCGGTAACCGCCGGACAGGCGCGCACCCTCAGCCCCGAAGAGGCCCTGCAGCGTGTCGAGACCGGCACGTCGGCACAGGCCAAGGCCGTCGTGCGCACGGCTCCGACCCTCGTCGCCGAGGGCAGCTACAAGGGCGTCAACAGCTACTATGTGTTCTCAAGTGACAAGTCCGCCGTCATCCTCTCGGCCAGCAGCCTCGCCGCTCCCGTCATCGGCTACATGGACCGTCCCGTGACCTCTTCCACCCCCATGCCTGAACAGCTCAGGTGGTGGCTCGACAAAATCGGCCTCGCCATCGCCGAGGCCGAGGCCGCTCCGCAGACCTTCAGCCTCAACGGCATCAGTGCCAACGGTACCGCCGGCTTATCCGGCATGAAAATCCGCATCCCCGGCACCTCCGAAACGCGCACCGCCGCCAAGGCCGACATCGCCCCCATGATGAAAATCTACTGGGACCAGGACGACCCCTACAACCTGCTCTGCCCCCAGGTAGGCAACGCGCGCTGCTACACCGGCTGCGTGGCCACCGCCACGGCTATGGCAATGAAATACCACGAATTTCCCGAAAAGGGCAATGGACAGGTGTCGACGACCTTCAACGGCCAGACCCTGTCGCTCAACCTTTCGGCAAAGAAGTTCGACTGGGGCAATATGCTCAACCAGTACACATCTTCCGCCACCACCAACCAGAAGAACGCCGTGGCCTACCTGATGCAGGCCGTGGGCTATGCCGTGAAGATGAACTACGGCACTGACGCCTCCGGCGCCGTCACCGAGGACGTCGTCACCGCCCTCGTCAACAATTTCGGCTACGACAAGGCCATCGACCTCAAGGCACGCGAATTCTACACCAACGAGGACTGGGAGGACATGCTATACGCTGAGCTCCAGGCCGGACGCCCCGTCATCTACGGCGGCAACGGAAGCGACGGCGGCCACCAGTTCATCTGCGACGGCTACCGTTCAAAGGACGGCTTCTTCCACTTCAACTGGGGCTGGAGCGGCGCCTACGACGGATACTTCGCCCTCAGCCGCCTCGTCCCCGGCGGCATGGGCGCCGGCGGCAACAGCGACGGTTTCACCCAGAACCAGGACATGGTCACCGGCGTGCGTCCCGCCGTCTCCGGCTCCGTCGCTCCCGACGCATGGATGTCCGTCTACGGCGGCAAGCTCGACGCTTCCGTCTCGGGCAGCAGATGCACCCTCTCCGTCACAAATAACGGTATGTTCCTCAACGCCTCGTTCAAGGCCGGAGTCTTCGATATCGGCTATACCCTCACCGACGCGGCCGGCAAGACCAGCACATACACCATCACCACCGGCCGGAACCTCAACTCGCGCGTCGGTTACTACCGGTTCGAGTTCACCCTGCCCTCGCTGGCCGACGGCGTCTATCACCTCGCTCCCGTCTACCGCATCAACGGCAATGGCGGCGCATGGCTGCCGATGAAGAACAACCCCTACAACCCGCAGTACATCATCCTCACCGTCGGCGGCGGCACCATCACAGCCGAGCAGGGACCCTCGTCGATTCGTCCCGGCGAAATCGTCGACTGGGAGTTCGATAATGCCTCCACCAACAGCGGTTTCGTCGCCGGTCGCGCCTTCGACTTCAGTGTCGACGTCACCAACCCCAACGCGGAGAGCCAGACAAAGAAACTGGTCGCCGTAGTCGTCAACGGCCAGGGCTATCCTCAGGGCGAATATACCAGGTATGTGCGCTCCTACACCCTCGCCGGCGGCGAGTCAAAGCGCGTCACCTTTACCGGTGAAGTCAAGGCCGACTGCACTCCCGGCGAGTACCGTCTCGCCATGGTCGACGGTGACTCCGGCAGTATCCTCATAAGCTGGAACATCGACGTGACCGCCTCCTCCACCCCCGCCGGGCTTGCCGTGACAGCCCTTTCGACCAATCCCGTCGAGCCTGTCGTGGGCGAGGCGTTCACCGCCGCCATGACACTCATTAACAATTCTTCGTCAATGGAGCGCGGCACCGTGGCCCTGCACTTCTGCAAGGAAGACCCCAACGACGAAACCCAGATTCAGAGCTACGGCGAGGCCGGCTCGACAAGCATCTTCCTCGGCGTAGGCTCCACGCAGAGCTATGACCTCAGCTGCACCGTTCCCGCCGACCTCGTCCCCGGTGAGTACATCCTCGCCGCCGTCAAGGGCAACAGTGTTCTCGGCTACATCATGGTCAACGTAGTCAGCGAAGCCGGCGGCGTCAGCGACATCACCGTCGACGAGGCCGCAGGCGAGGCCGTCTACTACGACATGCAGGGCCGCCGCGTCACCGGCACCCCCGCCCCCGGCGTCTACCTGCGCCGCACCCCCTCCGCCGTCACCAAAGTGGTGGTGAAGTAAAGCAGGGCCGCGGCATGCCGCGACCCTACACCCTAAAAAACCGGCCGCGAAAGCGGCCGGTTTTTACTTTTTTTGTGTTTTTTGCCGCGGGTGTGCAAAAAAAGATGTAACTTTACGTGCTAAAATAGACAATTATCCAAATAACCTTAATATTATACTTACAAACCGCGTAGAATCGTCATATCCATTGAAAAAACTTTAATAAATTCAACTAATAAACTTTAATTCTAAACCTATGCACCTAAAGAATCTTTCCCGGTCGCTTTTCGGCGGCACCGTGCTGGCTTTGGCCGGTGTGTGCGCTGCGACGGCCACGGCACAGGTAAATTATTACGAGTGCCAGGACTTGGGCTATGTCACCGAGACCTTCAAGACGAAGGCCGGTCTGGTGGCCGTGTCCAACAAGGGCTCCGAGATCTTCCTGGTCGACGGCAGCAATGCCATGAAGTCGCTTGTGGCATCGCCCGGCGCCGGCATGTACGTCAACGTCAGCAAGGACGGTCGTTATGTGGGCTTCAAGAGTATCAACAATGACGCCGAACAGGCTCCCGCCCTCCTCGAGGTTGCCACCGGCAAGGTCACGCTGCTCGAGAACTACACTGACCAGTGCGGTCAGGTATCGTTCGCCGACGACGGCACCATCGCCTATCCCTACGGCACTCAGCTTATCGTCCGCAAGGGCAATGAGCGCAAGACCTACGACCTCGGCGGTGTCATGAACATCGTCAACCTCAACCCCGCCGGCACCGAGGCCGCATACGCCACCGTCGACGGCGACATGTTCATCCTCGACCTCACCACCGGCGCCAAAATCGCCCTCGGCAACCAGCAGGCCTATCGTCCCCTGTGGTCGCCCGACGGCACTAAGCTGGCCATCCAGAAGGTCAACGGCGACCTCCTCAGCTACGACAAGAGCGCCCGACGCGTCTATGAGCTCGGCGCCGCTACCTCCGTCAGCTGGGCCGACAACAGCGACCTCGTCATCACCCGCTCGCAGCGCGAGAACGAGATGGTGGTCAAGGGCGCTTCCGTCATGAAGATGCGTTTCGACGGCAAGAACGCCGAGACCCTCGTCGCCCTCAGCGAAGGCATTCCCGTCTCGGCCACCCTCGAGGGCAAGAAGCTCCTCGTCTCGTACGCTAACGGCGCCGAGCGCGGCATCACCGAGACCACCTTCACCGGCGACGTCCGCATGGGCGCCCCCGCCAAGGTAAAGCGTCTCGCCCGCTTCGCCAAGGGCCAGCGCGTGGGCCGCTACGTCGCCAAGAACTTCGGCGGCTACGAGCGTCCCTCCGTCGAGACCCTCGGTGTCGAAGGCTTCAAGGAGTATGCCAAAAAGCTCGAGGAAGAGCAGAACAGCCCCAGCAAGGCTCCCCTCAAGGGCAACGACATCGGCCTGACCGCCATCCCCTACATCAACCAGGTGTATGACACCCCGTATGTAGGCGGCAGCGTCGCCTACGGCTATGTATGCTGCGCCCCCACCTCGTCCTGCATGATGCTGGCATGGTACGGCAAGTTCAGCGGAATGGAAGGCTGGACCGCCTCGCGCTCCAGCGCCAACCCTGCAAAGGGCACCAACTACTCCAAGTTCATCGCCCTGCAGTATACCTCCAAGACCGGTTATACCTTCAGCACCAGCGCCAGCGGCGGCGGCTACTGGGGTTACACCTACGGCGTCAAGGGCGGTTACGGCTACATGTGGGGCCTGGGTTCGCCCGCCTCGATGATGGCCAACTTCCACAAGAACAACGGCGCCACAAGTTCGTGGTTCGAGTCGAGCTGGAGCCGTCTGGTCACCGAGTGTAATGCCAACCGCCCCTACATCATCTGCCTTGCCAACGGCACCGGCGGCCACGTCGTCATGGTGTTCCGCGCCAACCAGGTCGCATACAGCAACGGCTCGGGCGCATACAGCAAGACGGGCACCTGTGTCTGCCACGACCCCTACGGCGACTACAACGGCGCCTCGTACCCCAACTGGGACGGCCGCTACTCGTCGTACGACTGGCCCGGATACAACAACGGCCAGGCCAACATCGGCACATTCTACTGGGGCTGCGTGACAACAGCTTCGGGCGGCGGCAGCACTCCCGCCAAGAACCCCACCATCACCACCTCACCCGAGAAACTGCACTTCACCTGCCAGCTCAACGAGACTCCCTCGCTGCAGATTAAAGTCACGGGCAAAGACCTCAGCGGCAACATCTCCGTAGCCTCCAGCCATGGCTGGCGCTTCGAGGTCTCGCCCACATCGCTGCCCGCATCAGGCGGCACCGTCACCGTCAGGATGGCCCACACCGAAAAGGCCGGCACATACGAGATGGGAGGCACCGCCCTCGACGGCACCTTCTATGTCAAGCTCAAGAGCGGCGATACCGAGAAGATGGTAGGCATCACCGCCGAGGTCACCGCTCCGCCGCTGGAGGGCGTCACCGAAAAGTACGTCTACTCGGACAATGCCGGCAACGCCACCGCCAACGACGGCTATGACGCCACCAAGATCCGCAACTTCGCCTACCACAACGGCAAGCTCTACTGCGTATACAACAATTCTCAGATTCTTGTGCTCAACGCCCAGACGGGCAAGAAACTCGGCTTCCTCTCCAACGGCGACGTCGTCAAGGGAGGCACCATTACCCTCGCCGACGTCAAGGTCATCGACGGCGTTGTCGTGGCCTCCAACATCGCCACTGCCTCAAAGGGCGAGACTCTGCGCCTCTATGCCTGGGAAAGTGACGAGGCCGCTCCATATCTGCTGCACGAGACCACCGACTTCCAGGGCGCTCCCCGTATCGGCGACTGCCTTGAGATGTCAGGCAACTTCAAGGGCGACTGCTGGTTCGCCTTCGCCAACGATGACAACACCACCACCCGCATCATCGAGTATAACCGCAAGGACGGCGTCTGGACGGCCAAGAACACCAAGGTGCTCAAGGACGGCAAGCAGTACAAGCTCAGCACAACGGCACGCGCTTATCCCAAGGGCTCCGGCTGGTGGGTAAACGGCAAGGGCAACTTCCCTGCCTGGACCAACAACCCCGGCGACGGCACCTGCACCGTACAGTGCCAGAACAACACAGGCCAGACCCGCGGCTCGGATCACCACGAGTTCTACTGGAAAGGCCTCAAATACGCCATCAACACCGTTTATGACGATGCAAACGGCTCAAACGGACGTATGCGCATCATCCAGGACAAGGCCGGCAATTTCTCGTCGACAAGCGAAATCGGCAAGTGGCCGGCTGCCGGCCTCGGCAAGTCCGGCTCCAACATCAACGGCACCGGCGACTGCATGGTCAATACCGACGGCCAGGAGTATCTGGAGGCGTGGGTAATGATTACCGGCCAGGGTCTCGCCTACTACACCGTAGGCAACCCGCCCGCCAAGAACCCGCAGCCCTTCACTCCCGCCGAAACGCAGAAGACTCCCGTCATCAAGGCCGACAAGACCTCCCTGTCGTTCAGCACCAAGGTCAACGTTCCCGTAGAACAGGCCGTGGCCGTTACCGTCAGCGACCTGCGCGAGAATGTCGTCGCCAATCTCAGCGGCGCCAACGCCGACGCCTTCGGCGTAACTCCCGCCAGCCTCAACGCCAGCGGCAATGTCACCGTGGTCTACAACCCCTCCGCCACCGGCAGCCACCAGGCCGTCCTCACCCTCACCTCGAAGGACGCCCAGAGCGTCACCATCAGCCTCACGGGCACCGCCGGCGAGGCAGTGGCCAAGGGCTCGATTAAAGTAGAAGCAAAACGCACATGGATGACCTGCAACGCTTCGGCCGAGGATTTCATGAGCAATGGCTACATTGAAGTCCCCGTTACTGTAACCGCCTCCAACGTTCTCAGCGACATCAGCATCGCTTTCGTCGGCGACGATGACAACGAGATGACAATTACCCCGGCCACTCTGACCGCCGAAGGCGGCGAGTTCAAAGTACGCTACACACCCACCGTCACACGCGATGCTTATTCCAAGCCCGTACTGACAGTTTCAGGCTCCAACGCCGACGCCGTCAGCACGACCTTCTACCTCAAATGGGACGGCACCCAGCCCACCGGCGGCGGTGGTGACGACGACGTCGATCCCACACCCGTAGTCTCCGAGCTCGGTACCCTCACCGAGGTATGGCACTATTCGACCAAGAAGAACAACCTGCCCGGCTGGTTCGACACCGCCAACTTCACACGCT
>JBJEDC010000102.1:0-31586 GCA_051871645.1 Muribaculaceae bacterium
GGCATCCTGGGCGTGCGGGGCAAGCAGCCTTACCTTATCGCCTTAGGTGTCATCCGTCTGTCCAAACTCGAGGACCACTATCTGCGTCTGCGCCGCATCTATGACCGTGTGCTGGCGCTGGTGGAACAGTATCTGCCCGACGAGATGGCCATCGAGGCACCGTTCTTCGGCAAAAACGTACAGTCGATGCTGAAGCTGGGACGTGCCCAGGGAGTGGCCATGGCCGCCGCCCTCGCCCGCGAGGTACCTATCACCGAATATGAGCCGCGAAAGATAAAACAGGCCATCACCGGCAACGGCGCCGCCTCGAAAGAGCAGGTGCGCGAGCTGCTGCGGCGCATCCTCAACATCGGCGACAAGGTCTTCAACGACCTCGAACTCGACGCCACGGACGCCCTCGCCGCCGCCCTCTGCCACCACTACGAGTCCACACGTCCCCTGCCCTCCGCGGGCAAGTCAAGCTGGAAGGCTTTCATCGCGGCAAACCCGGACAGGGTGAAGAATTAAGAATTAAAAATTGAAAATTGAAAATTAACAATCTAAATCACATTTATAAAACCTTATTTAGCCATGCGTTTAATCATCGAACCCGACTACGCTAATGTTTCGGAATGGGCTGCCAACTTCGTGGCATCCCGCATCAATGCCGCTAACCCCACCCCCGAGCACCCCTTCGTGCTCGGCTGCCCCACCGGCTCGTCGCCCCTGGGCATGTACAAGGCTCTCATCCGCCTCAACAAGGAGGGCAAGGTGTCGTTCAAGAACGTCGTCACCTTCAACATGGACGAGTATGTGGGCATTCCCCGCGACCATGAGCAGAGCTACCACACCTTTATGTGGACAAACTTCTTCAACCAGATTGACATCAAGCCCGAGAACGTCAACATCCTCAACGGCAACGCCGAGGACCCTGTTGCCGAGTGCGAGCGCTACGAGGCCAAGATTGCCTCGTACGGCGGCATCGACCTGTTCATGGGCGGCGTAGGCCCCGACGGCCACATCGCCTTCAATGAGCCCGGCTCGTCGCTGACCTCGAAGACCCGCATGAAGACCCTCACCCAGGACACCATCATCGCCAACTCGCGCTTCTTCGAGAACAACGTCGACCTCGTCCCCAAGACCGCCCTCACCGTAGGTGTCGGCACCGTTATGGCCGCCCGCGAGGTCATGCTCATCGTCAACGGCCACAACAAGGCCCGTGCCCTGCGTCACGGCGTAGAGGGAGGCATCTCGCAGATGTGGACCATCAGCGCCCTGCAGATGCACCGGCACGCCGTCATCGTCTGCGACGAAGACGCCTGCGCCGAACTCAAGGTCCAGACCTACCGCTACTTCAAGGACATCGAGCAGGCCAACCTTGACCCCGCCAAAGCCCACTAAAGAAACATAATACCAAATGACAAAGAAGGAGTTGTGCCCGAAAAAGACACAATTCCTTCTTCGTTTTGGGTCGGGGTGTTGTCAGAATGGTTCAGATGCTAGGAGCATAGGACGAAGGGAGAAGGGAGCGTACTAAAGTACGCGACCGAACCCGCCTGTCCGTAGCGACGCCGCAGATGAGCCATTATCACAACACCCCGTAAAACCGTAAAAAAGCGCGGGACCAGATATAAGCCGGGTTATGTAGTGCGGCTGCTTTCGACAGGAGGGAGGTAGCTCTCCATCCTTTTCCTGCCGAGCCGGCGCGCACCGCCCGTCATTTATCTGCCGACGACGTTACCGCCGCCATGTAGCAGTCTACCCCCCGGCAATAGGCGGGCAGCCCTTGAATGCCGGTATACTTGACCTTGCAACCCATAAGACGTGCGGCCTGTGCCGTTGCCGACACAGCCGGTGGTCTCTTACACCACCTTTTCACCCTTACCCCCGGGACAGCTCCGTCACGAAGCCATGCCCGGGGGCGGTTATTTTCTGTCACGCTGCTCAGCCGTTACCGACTGCCGGCCGTTAACCGGTATGGTGCCCTATGTTGCCCGGACTTTCCTCACGCCCCTCATTCGTGGGCGCGCGACGAGCCTCCGGTCCCGCGCTATACTATATTTTAAGCGTAGCCTTTAATAATGCCGCGTTTGCTGTTGCGGACGAAGAGTATGATTTCGTCACGCTCCGGCGTTGCCGGCAGTTCGGCCTCGATGCGGCTGATGGCGTCGGTGACATTGAGGCCGCTGAGGTACAGATAACGGTAGATGTCCTGAATGTCGCGGATGCTCTCCGAGGAGAAACCGCGGCGACGCAGGCCTATCGAGTTTACTCCGGCATAGCTGATGGGCTCGCGCGCGGCCTTGACAAACGGAGGAACGTCCTTGTTGATGAGGGCGCCGCCCTGAATCATGACATGCGCGCCGAGATGGCAGAACTGGTGCACCAGGGTGCCTCCGCCGATGACGGCGAAATTGTCGACTACGACCTCGCCGGCGAGCTGGGTGGCGTTGCTGATGATGACGTTGTCACCTACCTTGCAGTCGTGGGCGACGTGGCTGTAAGCCATGATGAGGCAGTTGGAGCCTACCTCGGTCTTGCCCTTCGACGCCGTACCGCGGTTGACGGTGACACACTCGCGCAGGGTGGTGTTGTCGCCGATGATGGCCAGCGTGTCCTCGCCCTGGAACTTGAGATCCTGAGGAATGGCGCCGATTACAGCTCCGGGGAATATCTTGCAGTTCTTGCCGATGCGTGCGCCTTCAAGAATGGTGACATTGCTGCCGATGCGGGTCCCCTCGCCGATTTCGACATTGCAGTCGATGGTGACGAACGGGTCTATTACCACTCCCGAGGCTATCTTCGCAGCCGGATGTATGTACGCTAAAGGTTGCTTCATTTAAACAGTTTTAAGTTATAAACAGCGGTTTGACGCCGGTCATTAATAATAAACGTCACCGCAGGTCGGTTTATTATATCGCCGGACGCCGCAGGCTCCCGTCCCTTACTTGTTCTTTATAATCTGGGCCATGAACTCGGCCTCGCAGGCAAGCTTCTCGCCCACGAAGGCGCGGCCTTTCATCATGGCGCAGCCGCGGCGCAGCTCGGTCAGGAAGGAGACATGGAAAATCAGCGTGTCGCCGGGCACCACTTTCTGGCGGAACTTGACGTTGTCGATTTTCATGAAATAGGTGCTGTAACGCTCGCTCTCCTCTACCGAGCCGAGGACAAGCAGACCGCCGGTCTGAGCCATGGCCTCGACAATGAGCACACCGGGCATGACGGGCTCGTCGGGGAAGTGGCCCTGGAAGAAAGGTTCGTCGTTGGTGACGTTCTTGACACCGACGATATACTGCTCGCCCTTGTCGATGATTTTGTCAACAAGGAGGAAGGGGAAGCGGTGGGGAAGATGGCGGCGCACCTCAAGGTTGTCCATCAGAGGAGCCTTGTTGGGGTCATAGACGGGGGCGATGACATCCATGCGCTTGACATCGCGGCGCAGAGCCTTGGCAAGGCGCGTATTGACGGTGTGTCCGGGACGGGTGGCGAGGACGCGGCCCTTGAGGGGACGGCCGATGAGGGCGATGTCGCCGATGACGTCGAGGAGTTTGTGGCGTGCGGGCTCGTTGTCCCAGCGCAGGGGCTTCTCGTTGATGAAGCCGTACTGCGAGACGTGGATGCGCGGAGCGCCCATCATGTCGGCAATATGGTCGAGGTGCTCCTGGTCAAGGGGCGAGTCGTAGATGACGATGGCATTGTCGAGGTCGCCGCCCTTGATGAGGTTGGCCTTGATGAGCTGCTCAATCTCACGCACGAAGACGAAAGTGCGGCTGGGGGCTATCTCCTTGCCGAAGTCCTGGATGTGCTCGAGGGTGGCGTACTGGTTGCCCAGGACGGGAGAGTCGTAGTTAATCTTGACATCCACCGAGAACTCGTCATCGGGGAGAACGACCAGCTTGGCGCCGGTTTCCTCGTCGACAACCTCGATTTTGTTGCGTACGACAAAGAATTCCTTATCGGCGGCCTGCTCCATGAGGCCGACCTGCTGTATCTTCTCTACGAACTCGACAGCGCTGCCGTCGAGGATGGGCACTTCGGCGCCGTTGACCTGGACGAGGACGTTGTCGACGCCGGCGGCATAGAGGGCGGCCATGCAGTGCTCGATAGTGCTGACCGTGACGTCACCTGCCGCGATGACGGTACCGCGGTTGGTGTTGACGACATTTTCGGCGACGGCCTGTATCACGGGCATGCCCTCGACGTCGGTGCGCTGGAAGGCATAGCCGTGGTTTTCGGGTGCGGGCAGAAAGGTGGCCTCGATTTCAAGACCGGTATGGAGACCTTTGCCGCGGACTGTGAACGAGTCCTTGAGTGTAAGCTGCTTCATTGCAAGATGTATGTGAGTGTGCGAGTTTATGTTTTTATGCTGTTTTGAGAGGGGGTTGGATGCCGACGCTCAGTCGGCTTTGATGGCGTCGAGCTCCCTGCCGATGCGGCGAAGCTCGTCGGCCATGGCGGGGAGGCGCTTTATCAAGGCGGCCTGGCGCAAGAACTCGCGCGAGTCCACCGCGGGGTAGCCCATTACGCAGCTGCCTGCGGCGACATTGTTGGGGATGCCCGACTGGGCACCTATCTGCACGTTGTCGCCGATGTTGATATGGCCGGCAAAGCCAACCTGGCCGCCTACCATGCAGTGCGAGCCGACGTGCGTCGAGCCTGCCACGCCCACCTGGGCGGCCATGACGGTGTCGCTGCCGACGGTGCAGTTGTGGGCAATCTGGATGAGGTTGTCGAGTTTGGTGCCTTCGCCGATGACGGTCTCGCCCATGGTGGCGCGGTCGATGGTGGTGTTGGCGCCTACCTCGACGTCGTCGCCGATGATGACGATGCCCATCTGCGGAATTTTCTCGTACTTGCCCTCGTCGTTTGGGGCAAAGCCGAAGCCGTCGGCACCGATGACGGCGCCGGCGTGCACGATGCACCGCTTGCCCACCTTGCAGCGGGGGTAGACCTTCGCTCCGGGATAGAGGATGGTGCCCTCGCCTATCTGCGAGCCTCGGCCGACAAACACATTGGGATAAATCTTTACGCCTTTGCCCATCTCGACACCCTCGCCGATGTAGGCGAACGCACCGATGTAGGCATCTTCAGGGACTGTCACGCCCTCGGCGATGAAGCAAGGCTGCTCGATGCCCGTGGGCTGCGGATTGAGGGCCTGGTCGACCATGCGCATAAGGCGGCTGAGGGCCTCGTAGGGGTTCTCGACCCTGATCAGAGCGGCCGAAATCGCGCCCTCGGCCACGAAACTGTTGCTGACAAGCACAGCACCGGCGTTAGTACTGTATATATAATGTGTATATTTGGGATTGGCCAAGAACGTCAGGCATCCCGGACCGGCTTCTTCTATCTTGGCAAATGTATATACCTTGGTATTGCCGTCGCCCTCGACGGTTCCGCCGAGGAATGCAGCAATCTGTCCGACTGTAAATTCCATTATAGTTTCTTACGTGATGACGCTTATTAGGTTGATATTCAGTCTCAGAATCCGTTAAGTCTCAGAGCATATTCAGTCTCAGAGCATACTCAGTCTCAGAGTCCATTAAGTCTCAGACTGCAAAGGTCGTAAAAATTTTCCACATAAACCCTTTTTCTCGTCTCTTTATTGCCTCATCGGCCCGTAATCACCTCATTTGGCAGGCTTTATCACTACAAACTCGGGGCGCCAGGCGTCGACATCCACGCCCCCAAGGCCGCGCACGGGCACGGTGGTGTCCTGGTCGGAGAAGACTATCAGCACCTCGTTGCCGGTCTGCTCGTCCTTTTTGCGCACGGTGAGGGTGTTGGCGTCGGCCACTTTCTGCTTGACGAAAGAGGCTTTGCCGCGCCACATGGCGGGGTTGTCGCGTCGGAACTTCATCGCCCGGCTGAGGTACTCGGCAAGAGCTGCCTCGTCGCTGTTACGGGGCTCGAGATGTCCCGACGTGCGGGCGATGTTGTCGGGGGCGCCGCCGGTGGTGTGCACGCTGCGGTCGGCGTACTCGTCGCCATAGTAAAGCTGTATGGGGCCACCGTATGCCGCCAGGATGGCAAAGCGCGTCATCTGCTTTTCGTAGAAGTGCGGGTCGGCGGGGTCGAAGTGGTCGGCCAGGCGGTAGGTGTCGTGGTTGGTGAGGAAAAGCGTCGGGGCGACAGAGTCGGTGAGATAGCCGCGCTCACGCGGTTCACGCAGGACATAGATGACATCGTCCCAGCCGTTCTCGAGGCCTTCCGATGTCAGCTTCTGAGCCGGACCGCTGATGCGCTCCTTGCCGTCGAAGTCGAAAGCGCTGAGCAGACCGCCTTTCTTGTAAACGCCGTTGTTGATGACGTCGGCGGTGCCCCAGTCCTCGCCGACCATGAAGCCGAGGGTGCCCCACTGCTCACCGGCGGCGCGTCGTCTGGCGGTCAGGTCCTCCACGGCTCGGCGCACGGGTGTCCAGTAGTTTGTGGTGTCCTGCAGGAGCTGGTAAGCCTGGTCGAGGCGCCAGCCGTCAACTCCGTATTTATCAATCCAGTAGATGGCGACTTCGGTGATGTATGGGAGCGACTCGGGCATCTTTACGTTACCGCCGTTTGGCTCGCGCCAGTTGGCTGCCTGAGTGACGTCAAGCTTATTTCCGGAGGGAGACGGAGCGGTGACGCCGCCGTGATGGCCGAAGACGCCGTCGAGGATGATGTATAGGCCGCGCTCATGGGCCTTGTCGACGAGCTCGCGGAAATCGGCCTCGGTGCCGAAGTTGGGGTCGATGGTGAAATAGTCGTTGGTGAAATAGCCGGTGGCGTTGAGCTTTTCGCCGCCGAGGGCCTTTGTGGAATCGAATACCGGGGTGAGCCAGATGGCGTTGACACCCAGCGAGGCGATATGGTCGAGAGCGCCTATGATGCCGCGCAGATTACCGTTCTTGCGCTCACCGTCGGGGCCCCACATCTGCGTGTAGCCGGGAGCGCCGGCGGGGTCGTGCTGGAAGGAGCCGACCATGACCTCATATATCGACAGGCCGCGCTGTTCGTCGGTGACGGTGCCGCGCTGGGCACGGGCACCAAGACCCAGAAGAGCGATTGCCATTGCCAGAACCATGCGTTTCATAACATTCATCAGTTTTGGGCGCCCTCGCTGCCGGCGAATTCCATGAGGTATGCTTTGATGAACTCGTCGATATCGCCGTCCATGACGCCGCCGACGTCGCTGGTCTGGTGGTTGGTGCGGTGGTCCTTGACACGCCGGTCATCGAAGACGTAACTGCGTATCTGGCTGCCCCACTCGATGCTCTTCTTGCCGGCCTCAATCTTGGCCTGCTCCTGCATGCGGTGCTGCAGCTCCTTGTCATAGAGGATTGAGCGCAGCTGACGCATGGCGTTCTCCTTGTTCTTGGGCTGGTCGCGCGTCTCGGTGTTCTCGATGAGGATTTCCTCATGCTCGCCGGTGTAAGGGTCGACGAACTGGTAGCGCAGACGCACGCCCGACTCGACCTTGTTGACGTTCTGACCGCCGGCGCCGCCCGAGCGGAAAGTGTCCCACGAAATGGCGGCGGGGTCGACCTTGACCTCGATGGTATCGTCGACGAGGGGTGTGACGAAGACCGAGGCGAAGGATGTCATGCGCTTGCCCTGAGCGTTGTATGGCGACACGCGCACGAGGCGGTGTACGCCGTTCTCGCTCTTGAGGTAGCCGTATGCAAAATCGCCCTCGACGTTGATGGTGGCGCTCTTTATGCCGGCCTCGTCGCCGTCGAGGAGATTGGCGACGGAAGTTTTATAGCCGTGTTTCTCGGCCCAGCGCAGATACATGCGCATCAGCATCTCGGCCCAGTCCTGACTCTCCGTGCCGCCGGCTCCGGAGTTGATTTTGAGCACGACGCCGAGCTTGTCCTCCTCGCGGCGGAGCATGTTGCGCAGCTCAAGCTTCTCAATCTTGTCGATGGCGTCAGCGTAGAGGGCGTCCAGCTCCTCTTCCTCGACGAGGCCTTCCTTGATGAAATCGAGGGCGGTCATCACCTCCTCGACGGCGGCGTCGACCTCTTCGTAGCCCTTTACCCAGGCCTGAAGGTCCTTGATTTTTTTCATCTGAGCCTGCGCCTCATTGGGGTGCTCCCAGAAGTCGGGGACATGGGTGTGCAGCTCTTCCTCTTCAATCTGTATGCGCTTGCCGTCAACGTCAAGGTAACGTTTCAGGGCATCGCGGCGTGCGGCGGCCTCCTTGGCCTGTTCTGCTGTAATCATATATGGTTATGTGTTCTTGTTGTCGATGCGGATTGAGGATGTACCTCGATTATCTCGGCAAAGTTACGAAAATTCCGTAACTTTGCAGGCGTTCAGCATACATTAATTATGAACGACCCCAAACAGATACATATTTCAGAATTCATCTACGACCTGCCCGAAAGTCAGATAGCGCGTCATCCCCTGGCGCAGAGGGACGCCTGCCGCCTGCTCGTGGCCGACGGCAAGGGCAAGGTCGAGGACCGCATCTTCAGCGAGCTGCCGGAGCTTCTGCCCGGTGACACGCTGCTCGTTTGCAACAATACGCGTGTGGTCAACGCACGCCTTTTCTTCCGCAAACCATCCGGCGCCGCCATCGAAATTTTCTGCCTCGAACCGGAACGCCCCGCCGACTACGACCGGAACTTCGCCTCCACCGACGGCGTAACATGGAAATGCCTTGTCGGCAATTCCAAGAAATGGAAGGAAGGTCCGCTGGAGCGGAACCTCGACATCGACGGCCGCAGTGTCGTCCTCACCGCCGAACGCCGCGAAAAAAGCGCCGACGGCTCATGGACCGTCGATTTCACATGGAATGACAACACCGTGCCCTTCTCGACAATAATCGAGGCCGCCGGAGTCATCCCCATCCCGCCCTACCTCAACCGCGAGACCGAGGACAGCGACAGCGAGGACTACCAGACCGTCTTCTCCAAAATCGAGGGTTCGGTGGCCGCTCCCACCGCCGGACTCCACTTCACTCCGGAGGTTCTCTCCGCCCTCGACAGGCGCGGCATAGAACGCCGCGAGGTTACGCTGCATGTCGGCGCCGGCACTTTCCGTCCCGTCAAGAGCGAGGAAATCGGCGGACATCCCATGCACGCCGAATACATCGTAGTCCCGCGCGAACTCATAGCCGAGCTGGCCACGACGCCCAAACAGGTCATCGCCGTCGGCACAACGTCGGTGCGCACCCTCGAAAGCCTTTACCACATCGGCTGCCTGATGCATCAGGGGCAGTGGACGGGCGAGGTGCCGCAGTGGTATCCGTACAGCCCCGAGCATCCCGACCTGACCGTAAGGGAGGCGCTGACGGCCATCCTCGACAACCTCGACCACGAGGGACGCCGGTCACTCATCGCCTCGACCTCGATAATCATCGCCCCTGGTTACCGCTACCGCATCATCCGCGGCATGGTCACCAATTTCCATCAGCCCGGCTCGACCCTGCTGCTGCTCGTCTCAGCCCTCATCGGTGACTCGTGGCGCGAAATATACCGCCATGCCGTCGACTCGGGTTACCGCTTCCTCTCCTACGGCGACGCCTGTCTGTTTATCCCTTGAGCTATGGAAAGAGAAAATCCCGTTCGTCTTGAGATGCGTCTGTCGCCGAAGACGGCAGGCCGTCAGGAACTTCTGTGCCGCGAGGTAGCCTCACGCCTCCACGTCGGTGAAGACCGCATAAAGGCCGTTGTGCCCGTAAAACGCAGCATCGACGCCCGCCAACGGCATGTGATGGTTAACCTCACCGTCGACGTCCACATTGACACCGTAAACGAGGCCGCCGACATCGCCCGGCCTGTCACTTACAATCCGCTGCCCGCGGATGCGCCACGCGCCATCGTGGTCGGCGCAGGCCCCGCCGGGCTTTTCGCCGCCCTCGAGCTTATAGAGCTCGGCGTACGCCCCACGGTCATCGAGCGCGGCAAGGACGTCGACAGCCGACGCCCCGACATGGCACGCATAAGCCGCGAGAATATCGTAGACCCGGACTCGAACTACTGCTTCGGCGAGGGAGGCGCGGGAGCATTTTCTGACGGCAAGCTGTACACACGCAGCAAAAAGCGCGGACCCGTTGACAAAATTCTCAACATTCTGCACCAGCACGGCGCCTCGCGCGACATCCTTGTCGACGCACACCCGCACATAGGCACCGACAAGCTGCCGCAGGTGATAAAGGCCATCCGCAAGACCATCGAGCGCTGCGGCGGAGAGGTTCTTTTCGGTGAGCGCGTGACATCGCTAATCCTTGAGGACGGGAAAGTCGTCGGCGTCATCACCTCGGCCGGTAAAACCCACTCCGGCCCCGTCATCCTCGCCACCGGACACTCGGCCCGCGACGTGTACCATTTTCTGCTCGACGCCGGAATAACCCTGGAGGCCAAGGGCATAGCCGTGGGCGTACGTCTCGAACATCCACAAAAGCTCATCGACCAGATACAGTACCACAGCCTGCAGGGCCGCGGAAACTGGCTGCCGGCAGCGGAATATTCGATGCTGACACGCGTGCATGACCGTGCCGTCTACTCGTTCTGCATGTGTCCCGGCGGCTTCATCATCCCCGCAGCCAGCGCCCCCGGACAGCTCGTCGTCAACGGCATGTCGCCCTCCAACCGAGGCACCCGCTGGGCCAACTCGGGCATGGTGGTGGAGGTGCTCCCTGAGGACATTCCCGGCGATGACCCGCTGCGCGTCATGCACTTCCAGGATGCCATCGAAAGCGACTTCTTCGCCGACGCAGGAGAGACGCAGAACGCCCCCGCTCAGCGCATGACCGACTTCGTCGAAGGCCGCCCGTCGCGCGACCTCCCCGAAACATCCTACGCCCCCGGCATCCACCCCGCACGCATCGACAAGCTCCTCCCCGCCCCCATCAGCAGCCGTCTGCAGGAGGGCTTCCGTGAGTTCGGCCGCAAATCGCACCTCGACGCCGGAAAGGGGCGCCGCCTGTCATTCCTCACCGACCGGGCCGTGCTCATCGGCTGCGAGACGCGCACAAGCAGCCCCGTCCGCATCCCCCGTGACAACGAGACCCTCACCCACATCCAAATTGCCGGACTTTACCCCTGCGGCGAGGGCGCCGGTTACGCCGGAGGCATAGTCTCGGCTGCCATCGACGGTGCCCGCTGCGCCCGGGCCCTCGCAGAAGCCGTCACCGCCGTGTAACGCGCATCCGCCGTCCTCCCCGAACGGCCGAAATTTTTTTTTGCCATTTTAATCAGGATTTTGTAATTTTGTGCTTTAATCATAACCGAGGCACAAAAGGCCTCCTTATTACCTTAAACGATTTCCTGTGACAACGAACAGCAAGGTTGACACATCACAATATATGTTTGCACTGGAAATGGCGGTCCGTGACTACGAACTCGACTACCAGGGCATTGTCAACAACGCCAACTACCTCCATTATCTGGAACATACCCGCCACGAGTTCTGCCGTGAGCGCGGCATCACCTTTGCCGAGATGCACCGCCGCGGCCTCGACCCCGTACTCTCGCATGTGGAGATGTCGTACCGCACACCCCTGCGCAGCGATGACATCTTCGTCTCCTGCCTGTCGATGAGGCGCCGCGGCCCCAAGTTCGAGTTCGTGCAGGACATCTACCGCTCGGACGGCGAGCCGGTGCTCAAGGCCACCATCACCGTCGCCTGCCTCGAAAACGGCCGCCTCAGCCGCGGCGACACCCTCGCCGAAGCCTTCGGACTTTAACCATAACGCAAATGACAGACCAGCTCAACACCGATTTCTACGATGCCGACGACTACCGCGTCGCCCTGAGCCTCGTGCCCGGCCTCAACCGCAAGTCGGTGTCGCAGCTGCTCGAGCGCTGTCATACCGAGAAAGACTTTATCCTCGGCGACGACGTCTTCGTCCGCAACATCACCGGCTCGGCCAACCGCGCCCTGTCACACCGGAACCGCCTCGAGTACCTGCGTGACGGCGTCAGGGAACGCCGGTGGACCGACGACAACGACATCAAGCGCCTCTTCTGCCTCGACGATAACTATCCCCAACGCCTCGCCCAGTGCGATGACGGACCGGTCATACTGTACAAACTCGGCAAGTGCGACCTCGACGCCGCACACATGGTGGCCATCGTGGGCACACGCCATGCCGACGCATACGGGGTTGAGTTTACCCGACGCCTTGTCGAGGACCTCGGCAAGAAGGTAGATGACCTCGTCATCGTCAGCGGCCTGGCATACGGCATTGACGTAGCCGCCCACCGCGCCGCTCTCGCGGGCGACATCCGCACCGTCGCCGTCACCGCCAATCCGCTCAACACGGTCTATCCCGCCGAGCACCGTGGCACGGCATCGCAGATAATACGCAAGGGCGGCGCGATGGTTACCGAATACGCCACATGCACCACGGTCCACCGCGGCAACTTCCTGGCCCGCAACCGCATCATCGCCGGTCTCTGCGACGCGACGGTGGTGGTTGAGAGCGGCATCCGAGGCGGCGCGATGTCGACGGCACGCATCGCCGCCGCCTACGACCGCGAGGTGATGGCCGTCCCGGGACGCGTCAACGACGAGTACAGCGAGGGCACAAACCGCCTCATCGCCAACACCACGGCACGCCTCATCACCTGCGCCGATGACCTCATCGACATAATGGGCTGGCCCGTCCGCGAGACGGAGGGACGACAACGCTCGCTCTTCGTCGAGCTAAGTCCGGAGGCCAGGAGCGTCACAGACCTGATAAAGGGACATCCCGAGCTGACGGTCAACGACATATGCGCACGCCTCGGCATCCCCTACCCGCGCCTGGCCGACATCCTCTTCCAGCTCGAGATGGACAACGTGATTACGGCCATCCCCGGCAACCGTTTCGCATACATAGAGATGTAGCAAAACTTAATACAGACCCGAAACGTTTCTTGAATATCAGACCAAAAAGAAATACTGACATAAAAACCATTAATATTTACCATGGCAAAGATTATCCCCCCCTCCGAGTTCATCATCAACCCTGACGGTTCGTGCTTCCACCTCCACATCAAGCCCGAACAGCTCACCGACAACATCATCCTCGTCGGCGACCCCGCACGCGTCAACATGGTAGCCGAGTTCTTCGACACCAAGACTTTCGAGGTCAGCTCGCGCGAGTTCCACACCATCGGCGGCACCTACAAGGGCAAGCCCATCATGTGCCTCAGCCACGGCATCGGTCCCGACAACATCGACATCGTCATCAACGAGCTTGACGCCCTCGCCAACGTCGACTTCACCACCCGCGAGGTCAAGCCCGAGCACCGCACGCTCACCATGGTGCGCATCGGCACCAGCGGCGCCCTCCAGCCCGAGCTGTCGCTCGGCACTCCCGTCATCGCCAACCATTCCATCGGCTTCGACGGCGTCCTCAACTACTACGCCGGCCGCAACGAGGTCTGCAACCTCGACTTCGAGAAGAAATTCACCGAGCACACCGACTGGAACCGCCTGTGGGCAGCCCCCTACGTCGTCGAGGCTGACGAGGAGCTGGTAAACCGCATCGGCAAGGACGATATGGTGCGCGGCATCACCATCTCGGCCGTCGGCTTCTACGGTCCCCAGGGCCGCGAGGTACGTCTGCCGCTGGCCAACCCCAACCTCAACCGCACCATCGAGGAATTCGACTATAACGGCAAGAAGGTCACCAACTACGAGATGGAGTCGGCTCCCCTCGCCGGTCTCGGCCGCCTCATGGGCCACAAGTGCATGACCGTCTGCTGCATCATCGCCAACCGCTTCAACAACGACGCCAACCCCAACTACAAAGGCGGCGTCCGCGACATCGTCCGCACTGTCCTCGAGCGCCTCTAATCTGCACCGTCAGGGCATTCCCTGTTAATAATACCAAATTAAACGCCATTACGGCCTGCCGCCTGAACATCTCATGCCGGCAGGCCGTTTTATTGCAAATAAGTCAAACCACAACAACGAAAATACTATGAGCACGACAACTGAAACTGTAAAATGCAAATGCGCCTGCGCTAAAGACAAGGCTACAGAAAAAATTAACGAAATCAAGGACAACCTGAGCAAGAAAGGCTTCAACAAGGAAAACTTCAAGGAAGAAAAGGAAAAGGTAGCCGACAAGCTCAAGGACATCACCGAGCAGGGTCTCGAATACAGTGCCAAAGCCGCCGACTTCATATCCTCGAAGGCCCGCGCCGCATCCGAAAGTCTCAAGAAATAAGGTTTCCGAGTTCACCATAATACACGACAGGGGCTGTGTCAGCATTGCCATTGACACAGCCCCTGCCATCGTTTTCAATCGTTTATTACTGTTTGCCTATCATATCCGCCAGCTTGGCCATATCGATTTTACCGTTGAGGACTACGATATTGACCTCTGATTTCTTTTCTAAGTTATAGACTATCAGGGTACCCGCCTCGGGGTTGTCGGATGACGGTATAAGGAGTATCTTGTTCACGTCGCTGTCATCCTCGTTGTAGACCAGTTCCTCGGCCTTGCTTTCCTGCAGAACCTTGTCGAAAGCCAGGGCAGCGCTCTCGACGAGTTTGCGATTTTCGCAATTATAGATTTCAATCGATTTGACCTCCTTCATCAACTGGTTGCCTATTTCATCGCCGGTGTCGATTTTCCCGGCCATTTTCATCATTGCCGGTCCGATGAACAGGCGGTTTACGTCCGCGCCGGTGGGCAGTGTGCTGAGATAGCGCGACTGGCTGCATGCCACAAGGGGCAAAAGTGTGCATAAAAGCAAAAGTAATTTGGCTTTCATAATATTGTTCATATTTTAAAATGTTGTTGATTTTGCAATTTCCAAAGCTTCGAGGGTTGTCTCCCGCAATGACAGGCGGGCTTCTTCAATAGCGACACTCGATTCAGAGAAGAGCCTTGAGTTGTGCCGGCTGACATATTGCATCACACGGATTACGGTCTCGGGGTCCGTGACTTCTGCAAAGCCTTCGGGCACCTCGCTCTTCGATTCAACCGGTTTGGCGGCAGGCGTTTTTGTCACGACGGGCTTAGCCACCGGTTTCGGTGCGGCAGTGACCTCGCTTACTGCCTCCTCAATCTTATATTCCGTAACGGTCTTGCTCTGACTGACCTCAGCCACCGCCTTTGCGGGCAACGTCGCCGTATCATCCGGTGCGTCGAGGGTAGCCGTAGTCAGTCTCAGCCCTGCGCCGATAGCGATGACAACCACCGCAGCCGAGGCTACTGCTGTTGTCCATACCGTCACGCGGTGCCACAGCCGGTGGCGGCGTTTCTCGGCTTTTGCCGCAGCGTCGATTTCTGCTGTCAGGGCCGTGTCGGGGCATTGCTGCGACAGTTCGCCCATGTAGCGGAAGACTTCGGCCTCGGCCCTGAGGTCATCGGGCAATTCCCGGGTGTCGGCCCCGGTGAAGAACCGCACCAGCTGTGCCTGCTGGACGGGCCCGGTGAGGCCGTCGTACCACATCGCTACGAGGCGGCGTATTTCGTTATATTTGTCTTCAGTCATATTCGTCAGCGGTTTGAAAGTATCGTTTTGCGTAATTCTTTTCGGGTTCGCGACAGATATTGCCGCACGTTCTGCTCTGTCATTCCGACCTCAGCGGCTATCTCGGCTCCCGATTTGCCGTCGAGACTGAGCCGGAGTATCGTCCTCCGCGGTTCGCCGAGGCGGTCTATCGCCGTCGCCAGTTCAATCATGCGGACGCTGTCATCGTTGTCCTCAGGTTCGGCGATATCGTCGGCGAGACTGTCTATCGGAATGTCGGATGCTGACCTGCGGCAACGGATAATGTCGATGCATCGGTTGCGCACAGCCCTGCAGGCATAAGCCGCGCCACTGACCCCGGCGTCGAGCCTTTCATGCTCTTCCCACAGCTTCTTCATCAGCTCCTGCACGGCGTCCGACGCCCCCTCGCGGTCTCCGAGCATCCGGCACGCCACGGCAAGCATTGCACCGTACGCCGGCAGGATGTTGTTCTGAAATTCAGTAGCTGTCATCGTTTATAATTGTCTAACTTCTACTATTAAGACGTATCAACCTCTGATTTGTGACACCTTCACGCCCCAAATTTCGCAAAATTTTTTGAACTGCGGCGAAAGCCTGCTTTCGCGCCACCCCTTTACCATGCGCCCCTTCTCACCGCCCCCTTTCCCCCAAATTTGCCTGATTGGGATAAAATACGTACTTTTGCATGATTATGGATACAAGGCCCCGAGGCCCGCCTATTCAACCGCATTTAAAGATTTGCTTTTCTGCTTATAGCACACTGACGTAAGACAATTTCCTATGGGATATCCATTCAACACAGATAACACAAAGGCGGCCGAAAACCGCAAGTGGGAGAAAAAGAAGAAGATTGTCATCATATTATGGTCCATCTTCGGCTTCTTTGTCTTTTCCGGGATAATGTTCCTTGTCCTGGTCTACAACGGCGTCATCGGATACATGCCGCCCATCGAGGAGCTTAAAAATCCGAAGGACACGTTTGCCTCGACGGTCTACTCGGCCGACGGCAAGGTGCTGGGCCGCTATTTCCGCAGCACCGGCAACCGCGTTTATGCCGACTATGACCAGATTTCGCAGAACGTGGTCGACGCCCTGACATCCACCGAGGACGCGCGCTTCGAGGAGCACTCGGGCATCGACATGCAGGCCCTGGGACGTGTGGCCATCAAGACACTGCTGCTACGCGACAAAAGCGCCGGCGGCGGGTCCACCATCACCCAGCAGCTTGCCAAGCAGCTGTACACGCCGCCGTCCGACGGCATGATGAGCCGCGCACTGCAGAAGCCCGTCGAATGGATGATTGCCCTCAAGCTCGAGCGTTATTACAGCAAGGAGGAAATCATCAAGATGTACCTAAACCAGTTCGATTTCCTCTACAACGCCGTGGGCATCAAGTCGGCCGCCCAGGTCTACTTCGGCAAGAGCGACAAAGAGGGCGCCAGCGACCTCACCGTCCCGCAGGCCGCCCTGCTCGTCGGCATGGTGAAGAACCCCGCCTACTACAATCCAGTGCGTCATCCCGAGCGCGCCCTCAACCGCCGCAACACCGTCCTCGACCTCATGGAGAAAGAGGGTAAGATTACGCCGGAGGAGCTTGAAAGGTACAAGCAGGAGCCCCTCGGCCTGAACTTCCACCGCGTCGACCACAAGGACGGTCCGGCGCCCTACTTCCGCGAGGAGTTGCGCCGCTACCTTACCGCCAAGCAACCCGTACGCTCGGACTATCCCAGCTGGGACTACCAGCGCTTTGTCGATGACTCGATTGCCTGGGAGACCAACCCCGTCTACGGCTGGATTGAGAAGAACCCCAAGGCCGACGGCACAAAATACGACCTCTATTCGGACGGCCTGCGCATCTACACCACCATCGACTCGGGCATGCAGGCCTACGCAGAGCGCGCCGTGCATGACCACATGATTTATCTGCAGAAGAAATTCTTCGAGGAAAAGAAGGGCTCGCCCGCAGCTCCCTATACCAGCAACACCAACGAACTATCCAACGAGATGCGCCGCAAGCTCATCAACAACGCCATACGTCAGAGCGAGCGCTACCGCGTGGCCAAGGTGGCCGGAAAGAGCCAGGCGGAGATTGACAGGGAATTCAACACCCGCACCGAGATGGTTGTCTACAGTCTCCGAAACCCCGAAGGCATCGACACCATCATGACTCCCCGCGACTCCATCCTGTACACCAAGTCGTTCCTGCGTGCCGGCTTCATGGCCATGGACCCGCGCACCGGACACGTCAAGGCTTACGTCGGCGGTCCCAACTTCCGCTTCTTCCAGTACGACATGGTGTCGCGCGGCAAACGCCAGGTGGGCTCCACCATCAAGCCGTACCTGTACGCGCTTGCCATGGAGGGTGACGAATCGGGCTCCGACTCGTTCACGCCGTGCAGCCAGCTGTCCAACACACAGCCTGTTATAACCCTGTCCAACGGTGCCAAATGGGCTCCCGCCAACGACGGCTCGAGCCGCGTGGGCGAGATGGTGGACCTGCGCTGGGCCCTCACCAACTCCAACAACTGGATTTCGGCACGCCTCATCCAGGAGGTCGGCCCCGCCAACCTTGTACGCTACATGCATAATCTCGGCATCACCAGCAAGCTGCCCGCCATGCCGTCGCTGTCGCTCGGCTCGGCCGAGATTTCGCTGCGCGAGATGGTAACGGCCTACTCGGCCTTCGCCGACGGAGGCAGCTACGCCCAGCCTCTCTATGTCACTGCCATCACCGACAACGCCGGTAACGTCCTGGCGTCGTTCCGTCCTAACAAGACCGAGGCCATCGGCCGCCAGGCTTACTACCGCATACTGTCGATACTGCTCAATGTCGTAGACTCGGGTACCGGCAACCGCCTGCGCCGCGCCCCCTATGCGCTTACTGCTCAGATTGGCGGCAAAACCGGCACCACCAACAACAACTCTGACGGCTGGTTCATGGGCTTCACTCCCGAACTCGTGGCCGGAGTATGGGTTGGCGGCGAGGAGCGCTACATACATTTCAACCGCACGCGCGACGGCCAGGGCGCCGAGATGGCTTTGCCCATCTATGCCAAATTCATGAAGGCGCTGTACGACGACCCCAAGCAGCCCTATAACCAGAACACGCGCTTCAACTTCCCCGCCGACATCAACCTCTGCGGCAGCTTCGTCCCCCAGCCCGCCGAGACCATCGAGGAAACCGTCGACGGCTACTTCGACTGAGCCCGGCCTAAACCATATCCCTTATAAAGTGTTTAGTTCTTATAACAAGCATGATAACTAAACACTACCTCATTATGAAAGAGTACAATCTCAAGGGTGCGGTAACATCGTTGTGGTGGTTCCCGCTCGTCACCGGACTCATCGGCATCGGCCTCGGCATCTGGGTACTGGCAGCCCCCGTCGCCTCCATTACAGTCTTCGCCATCGCTTTCGCCGTCTGTATCGCCATCGCCGGCATCCTCAACACCATCCTGGCATTCTGCACGATAGGCTTCCCCACCTGGGGCTGGACACTTGCCTACGGCCTGCTTGAACTTATCTGCGCAATCTGGCTCTTCACCCTGCCCCATGCAACCCTTGCCACCGCCTTCATCATCATCGTCGGCATCTGGATACTCGTCTCCGCCATCAACGGCATAGCCGAGTCGGCCATGCTCAGCCGCTACAACGGCTTCTGGACCGTCATGATGGTGCTTCTGCTGCTGGCGACCATCTTCTTCGCCATCCTCTTCCTCACCAACCCCGTCTTCGGCGGCGTAGCAGTCTGGCTCTACCTCGGCATCTCCCTCCTTGCTTTCGGCCTCTACCGCATCATCATCGCCTTCACCCTCAAGCGCGCCACCAAATACCTCGCCTGACCCGCGAGCGCATCCCCTACCAGGCCAGTCGGAAGAGCCACTGCTCATCCGGCTGGTCTCATTTTGTCTCAATCATAGACTCTGCCTTGTCTTTTTTGCGCCGGATGGGGCGGGATTGGGAAAAATTTTGTAATTTCGCACAATAATAAATACGGGGCGGGACGAAGACGGGCCCGGTCCCATGCATGACCAAGAGTTATGATTGAATGTAAATTAGACAGTGAAGGCGCTAAAAAGGAGGCCGAGAGCCTGCTTGAGGGTATCAATTCCCCGGAGGATCTGAGGGAGCTGCCGGTGTCGGAACTGCCGAAGGTTTGCTCGGAAATCAGAGAGAAACTTATCAGCGAGCTGTCGCATAATCCGGGGCATTTCGCCTCGAGCATGGGCGCGGTAGAGCTGACCGTGGCGCTTCATTATGTCTACAATACTCCATATGACCGCATAGTATGGGATGTGGGCCATCAGGCTTACGCCCACAAGCTACTGACAGGGCGGCGCGACCGCTTCGCCGGCAACCGCAAGCTCGGTGGCCTGTCGGGCTTCCCCAACCCTGACGAAAGCGAATACGACACCTTCCCTGCCGGCCACGCCTCCAACTCCATTTCGGCGGCGCTCGGCATGGCGATAGCCACTCAGCTGAAACAGGAAACGCCGCTGCGCAAGGTGGTGGCGGTAACTGGCGACGCGTCAATCAGCGGAGGCCTGGCCTTCGAGGGGCTGAACAACGCCGCCAACTCGCAGAACGACCTCACCATCATCCTCAACGACAATAACATGTCGATAGACCCCAATGTGGGGTCGCTGCACTCGTATCTCGCACATATAAACACGCGCAAAGGCTACAATGACCTGCGCTACAAGGTCTACAATTTTCTAAAGCGCCATGGTCTCATCAGCGAGAGCCGCCGGGGCTTCATCCTGCGCTTCAACAACGCGCTCAAGGCCGCCCTCAGCGGCGAGCAGAACATCTTCGAGGGGCTCAACATCCGCTACTTCGGTCCCTTCGACGGACACGACATCGAAAAGGTTGTGAAAGTCCTGCGCGAGACAAAGGACATGAGAGGACCCAAAATCCTGCACTTCCGCACCCGCAAGGGCAAGGGCTTTGCTCCCGCCGAGGCCGACCCCGCCAACTGGCACGCCCCCGGCAAGTTCGACCCCGCCACGGGCAAGCGCCTAACCGGCGACAACAGCAACAAGCCCCCGAAATACCAGGACGTCTTCGGCGACACACTGCTGGAGATGGCCCGCGAAAACGACAAAATCGTAGCCATCACCGCCGCCATGCCCTCCGGCACATCGGTGTCGGTGATGCAGGAAGCCATCCCCGAGCGCGTCTTTGACGTCGGCATCAGCGAGGGCCACGCCGTCACCTTTGCCGGCGGCCTCGCCAAGGACGGCATGCGCCCCGTGGTAGCCATCTACTCGTCGTTCCTGCAGCGCGCCTACGACCACATCGTCCACGACGTCGCAATTCCGCATCTCCCCGTCATCTTCGCCATTGACCGCGCAGGCCTCGTAGGCGAGGACGGCGTCACACACCACGGCACTTTCGACCTGGCCTACCTCCGCGTCATCCCCGGCATGACAGTCGCCGCCCCGCGTAACGAGCAGTGGCTGCGCACGCTTATGGCTACGGCTATAGCCCATAACGACGGTCCTTTTGCCATCCGCTATCCCCGCGGCTCGGCTACGACTGTCGGCAAATGCAGCACACCGCTCGTGCCGGCACCCGTAGGCAAAGGCGAAATTCTTCAGAACCCCGACAGCCCCGATGTCGTCATCCTCAGCATCGGCACCATCGCCGGCAACGTCACCAAAGCAATCGATATGCTCAGGGAGAAAGGCATCGCCGCCGCCCACTACGACGCCATATATGTCAAGCCCCTCGACAGTGAACTTATTGACCTCGCCCTGAGCCGCAATGTTCCCATAGTCACCGTCGAGGACGCCTCGGCAAGCGGAGGCTTCGGCAGCGCCGTGGCCGAATACATCGCCGCAAAAGGCTTAATCCGTCCCCTCACCATAATCGGCATACCAGACCACTTCGTCACCCAGGGCACCGTATCCCAGCTGCATAAACTCTGCGGCATCGACCCCGAAGGAATATGCCGCACCGTACAGTCCGCAACGGCCGCCCCGACAATACAAACCAACCCAAGGCAATGAAGATAGTCATAGCAGGAGCCGGCGAGGTCGGCTCGCACCTGGCCAAACTCCTCACCAACGAAGACAAGGACATAATGGTGCTCGACAGCAACCCGTCACGCCTGAACGTCCTTGACGCCAACTACAACCTGATGACAATGGAAGGCAATCCGTCCTCCATCGCCGCACAGCGCCGCGCACGCGTAGGCGGCTGCGACCTTTTCATTGCTGTCCAGCCATCCGAGAACGATAACATCGTCGCATGTTCCATCGCCAAGAACCTCGGCGCACGCACCACCGTGGCCCGCATCTCCGGCTACGACTTCATGCAGAAGGAGAACCGCGACGTCGTGCGCCGCATGGGCGTCGACCACCTCATCTATCCCGAATATCTCGGCGCACGCAACATCGTCACCGCGCTGAAATACCCGTGGGTGCGCAACTGGTTCGAATTGCACGACGGCAAAATCATTGTCGTGGGCGTGAAACTGCGCCAGGGAGCGCCGATAGCGGGAATGCCGTTGCGCGAATTCGCCTCGCGCACGCACCACTTCCACGTCTGTGCAATACGCCGGGGCAACAACATCATCATCCCGAGAGGCAACGACTCTCTGATGACAGATGACATAGTATACATGGCCACCCTGCCCGGCTACACAGACGAGCTGCGCGAACTGACCGGCAAACGCGATTATCCCATACGACGGCTGATGATTATGGGCGGCGGCAAGATCACAGCACGCTTTGTCGCCATGGCTCCGGACGACCTGCGCATAAAAATCATCGACAACGACGAAGACGTATGCCGCCATCTGCCCGAACGCTGTCCCGACTGCGAAATCTCGTACGGCGATGCCCGCAACACCGACCTGCTCCTTGAAGAGGGCGTGAGCGAATGCGACGCCTTCATCGCCCTCTCCGGCAGCTCCGAGGCCAACATTCTGACCTGCCTGTCGGCAAAGGAACTGGGCGTGCGCAAGACCATCGCCGAGGTCGAGAACCTGCAGTACATAGCCCCGGCCGAAAACCTCAACATCGGCACAATCATCAACAAGAAACTCCTGGCCTCGTCGGCAATTTTCCAGCTCATGCTGGATGCCGACTCCACCACCCCCAAATGCCTGGCCCTAGCCGACGCCGAGGTGGCCGAGTTGGAGGCCCGTCCCGGCAGCAAAATCATAGGCAAGCCCGTGCGCAGCATCTCCATCCCGTCGTCCATAACCCTGGCGGCGATGGTAAGCAAGGACGGCGAAGGAAACCTCATCACCGGCGACACTGTCATCGAAGCCGGCGACCATGTCGTGGTCTTCTGCCTCACCGGCTCGCTCCACAAGGCCGAAAAACTTTTCTCATAAGCACAAGATGTCATTATCACAGAGCATACGTAACCGACGGTCGGTAAATCTGCCGGTAATACTCAAGGTCACCGGCTCGCTGCTTCTCATCGAAGCGGCGTTCATGCTCATTCCCGGCATAACGTCACTGTTTTACGGCGAGAAGGACGTCTGGCCCTTCTTCCTCTGCGTGGCTTTCACTGTCTTATGCGGCATAGCCATGCGTTGCATCCGTCCCCGCAACACGCAGATGGGACGTCGCGAAGGTTTTCTGCTGACATCAACGGTGTGGATATGGTTCTCGCTCTTCGGTATGCTCCCGTTCATCTTCGGCAGCCCGCATTACAGCGTCAGCGACGCCTTCTTCGAGGCAATGTCCGGCTTCACAACCACCGGCGCCACCATCATGCAGGACCACATGCAGCTGTCGCACGGCATGAACATCTGGCGCGCCGAGATGCAGTGGCTGGGAGGTATGGGAATTATCCTGTTCACGCTGGCAGTGCTGCCCATGCTCAACTCGTCGGGAGGCATGCAGATGTTCAACGCCGAGGTCACCGGCATCACCCACGACAAGGTACACCCGCGCATCTCCTCGACGGCAAAGGCTCTATGGGGAACATACCTGGCTCTGACAGTTCTCGAAATCGTTTTCCTATGGTTAGGCCCGATGGACATCTTCGAGAGCATCTGCTACACCTTCAGCTCCATCTCCACCGGCGGCTTCTCATGCACATACCGCTCGCTGGGCGACTTTTCGAGCGACTATATCTATACCGTCCTCATCGTCTTCATGTTCCTCGGCGGCGTCAATTTCACCCTTATCTTCAAGGCCGCGACACACAGTCCGCGGGAAATATGGAAAAACGAGATTTTAAGGATTTTCATCTTTACGCTGCTGGCCTTCTACATCCTCATGGTCATCGAGGTCCTCCGCGAGTCGGAATGGTCCGCACTGACCTGGCAGTCGCTGACGATATACCCGCTGTTCCAGGTGCTGACGACAATAACATCGACAGGTCTCGATTCCGGCAAATGGTTATGGTGGTCATCGTTCACCATCGCCATAAGCATGATAATGATGTTTACGGGCTCGTGCGCGGGCTCGACCTCCGGCGGTGCAAAAATTGACCGTATGACCTTTCTGCTCAAACATCTTTCCAACGAGCTTGTGCGCGCCATACGGCCCAACGCCGTGCTGTCGGTGCGCGTCAGCAACAAAGTGCAGTCGCCCGCGCTGGTCGACAAGGTTACGGCCTTCATGTGCATCTATGTGTTGCTGATGGCCGTCGGCGGCGTGGCTCTGACGATGTGCGACGTGCCGCCAATCGACGCTTTCTTCGACGCTTTTTCGTGTGTCAGCAACACCGGTCTCAGCGCCGAAGTGACGGGCATGGGAACGACCTTCGAAATTCTGCCCGACATAGCAAAATGGATACTGAGCCTGCTCATGCTCATCGGCCGTCTCGAGATTTTCACGGTACTGGTCATCTTTACCCGTCCCTTCTGGAGCAAGTGACACTGTCCCTGCCCTCACGTTTCACGGCTTGCTCAGCCGCATACATAACAAAATTACTTGCAATGAAAAAGTTTCTGCTTTCATTACTCCTGCTCTTTGTATCCATAGGTGCTTCATCACAGGTAAACGTTCAGCTTCACTACGATTTCGGCCGTCTTATGAACCCGCACAGCGAGAAAGACCGCCAGCAGGTCACGGCCACTATCGAGCAGTTCCGTCCCGACCGCCTCGGCAGCACGTTCTGGTTTGTCGACTTTGACTTCTACAGCAAAGGCATGAAAGGCGCCTATCTGGAGTTTGCACGCGAGTTCAACATCTGGCGCGGCCTGGCCGGACACATCGAATACAACGGCGGCCTCACCAGCGGCCACTACTCGGAGTACGGCAGCCAGTTCCAGCACGCCCTGCTCGTAGGCCCGGCATGGAATTTCGCCAGCAAGGACTTCCGGCGCACCCTAAGTCTTCAGGCGATGTACAAACAGTACTTCAAGGGCCAGGACAACAAGGCCTATCCCAGCTTCCAGCTGACGGGAGTATGGAACGTGAACTTCGGCAAGTCCGACATGTTCACCTTCGCCGGCTTCATCGACCTGTGGCGCGACCGCACCTCCGCCGGCAAAATCCGCCTGACGGTATGCTCCGAGCCACAGTTCTGGTTCAACCTCGACGGTGTGGACGGCATCTCGGGCACCGGTCTCAGCTTCGGCACGGAGGTTGAAATCAGCAACAACTTCATAGTTCCCGACAAAGGCAACCGCACCTTTTTCTGCAACCCCACGCTTGGGATAAAATGGACAATGAAAAATCCGTTCTGATTGATTTTATACTCTGAATCATTTAAGGTCACTGATAAAATTTCCAGGTCATGAAAATTCGCAAAGCCACCCTATTTCTACTGACGGTTCTGACGCTGGCAGGAACAGCCATAGGTTATGCGGCAAACCGTAACTTAAAGCACAAGCCCGAACCGACCGTTCTGGCTTTACCACAGAAAACCGTCACATACTCCGTCGGCCATTTCAGCGGTATGGACGTCTCAAGCTCTGTCGACGTCAAATACACCGTCGGCCCCAACATTTCACTGACGGCAAAAGGCACGGAAGAAGACCTCAAATACCTTATCGTACGGGTTGACAGAGGCGTGTTGAGAATAAGCCGTAAATATCCCGTGGGCTATCGGCGCACAAACTACGAGGGTATCGAAATCACACTGACGGCTCCCGCCGTCGAAAAGATAACCCTCTCGGGCACGGCCACCCTTACCGTCGACTGCGACTATAAGCTCGGGGGCAGGGCGCTGGCGCTGACCCTCAGGGACGCCACACGCGCCAATTTCAACGGGACGGTCAACGCGCACGAGGTCATCGCGGACGTCGTCGGCACATCCAGAGTCTTCTTCGACACACAACTGACCACGCTGACGACTTTGAACACCTCCGGTGCCTCGACCTGCAAAATCGACAACCTCCACACCAGCACCCTCAAGGCCACGGCCACCGGCGCCTCCAAAATCACCCTGAGCGGCACCGACAAAAAAACCACCCTTGCCACCTCCGGCGCCTCGTCCATCAACGCCGTCGCCCTGACCTCCCGCTCAATCAAAACCTCCATTTCCGGCGCCTCACGCATCACCCGCTGAAAACTCTGATTATGGCACAAAACAGACTTGACAAAATGACATTGCGGAAAATCGGCCGCGGAACCTTTATGGGGCTCGTCCTCGGCCAGCATGAGACCGATTTCGACAAGATACTCGGCGAGCTGGCGGACGTACTGGCAGCAGTGGACGCCCTGCACCCCGGCGAACTTGACAAGGAAGGATACGAGACGGCAGTCCGCGCTTTCCTTGACGAAGCCACCCACGCCTCCGGCCGGACCTTTGACAACGACGCCATGCGCCGGTCCCTAATCCCCATGCTACGCCGCCACGGCAAGGCCACCGACCGCTCCCAAGCCCTCGCCGCCTACATCGAAGAGCACCTCGACGCCATCCCGGAGTAAACTGCCTCATCATCAAAATAGCCGGCTGTCGAAGTAAAAATTGTTCAATGAAAACTTTTTAATGAAATATCGCGTTAAAATTTTGCAGTAGGCGAAAATAATTGCCATCTTTGCATACACAAAGGGTAGTTTCCCCTTTAAGGAAATACTTCGCTTGCACCAGCAACGATTTTAGGGATCGGTTTCGCCCGGTCGAAAAGAGCAGTCGAAAGACCGCTCTTTTTTAGTTCAGTGTGGTATCACTTTCTGCCCCAACAACACGCCTTTGTCCTGGAAAATATTGTGCTTTACCACTTCGTATGACGGATTGCACCTTTCCGGATAAAGCAGATGTATGATTACAGGATATGCTATCAAATCAGCTATCTGCAATCCGATAACATTGTCCTTTTTGTTGTTGAACCCGAAAACTCTGATTAGTGCCCTCAGACGGTCAGCGGCAACCCACTTTGTACCCCGGTTACGCAGACCGTTATAATAGTTGAGAAGTTTGTTGTCCTCCTTCCTGCCACGGCGTTCCACCACAATGGAAATCTCCGGCATACTGTCCGACGATGTTTCGTTGTCGACACAAAAGATACTCCTCTCTATCAGATATGAAAGGGACAAACCATAGACATCATGCTCCTCGCCCCGGACACAGAATTTGCTAAGCTGTTCTTTAAGAATCGTACAACTTACAATAACGTACGCGCCATTCCGACTCAGAATTTTCTCTATACCATCAAAAAATCTAACCCGCAGAGTCTCATCAGCAAGAACAGAAAAAAGGCCACGCCATTTGCGAATGTCTACAGAATGAATAACAACATCCAGAGTACCGAATATCTCCATCTTAAGTTTCTCAGAAGCCTTATTCAAGGCATTGAGATTTTGTCGTGACACAAGAATACCACACAAAGTAAACGCCGGAAAACCCGGGTCATACTTTGTGAGGTTATGGTCTCCGCACTCGTCAATGAAAAGACAGTACCTGGATTTGCTTGTTCTTTCCATCGGCAGATTTACCGGGCCATGAAGGCTTCGATGTCGGCGGGGTGGTAGGGGATGCGGTCCTTGCCGAGGAAGCGGCAGCCGTCATCGGTGATGAGGACGTCGTCCTCGATGCGGATGCCTCCGAAGTCCTTGTACTTTTCGAGGAGGTCGAAGTTGAGGAATTCGGCGCAGTGGCCGCTGGCGCGCCAGTTGTCGATGAGGGCAGGGATGAAGTAGATGCCGGGCTCATCGGTGACGACAAAGCCTTTTTCGAGGCGGCGGCCCATGCGCAGGCAGTTGGTGCCGAACTGCTCGAGGTTGGGGCGTGTCTCCTCGTCAAAGCCGACGTAAATCTGACCCAGGCCTTCCATGTCGTGGACGTCCATGCCCATCATGTGGCCGAGTCCGTGAGGCAGGAACATGGCGTGGGCGCCGGCGCGGACGGCCTCCTCGGTGTCGCCGCGCATCAGGCCGAGCTCCTTGAGGCGGTCGGTCATCAGACGGCAGACGTCAAAGTGCACGTCCATGTATTTCACGCCGGGACGGGCGAGCTTGAGCACCAGGTCGTGGCACTCCTCGACGATGCTGTAGATTTCGAGCTGACGCTGCGTAAAGCGGCCGCTGACGGGGAAGGTGCGCGTGTTGTCCGAGCAATAGCAGTTCATGTTCTCGGCTCCGGCGTCGCAGAGGGCGAGCCTGCCCTCCTCGAGGACGGCCATCGACGGGTTGCCGTGCATAATCTCGCCATGCTGCGAGAAGATGGTGGGGAAGCTGACCTGCAGGCCATAGCTGTGGGCGATGCCGTCGACCTGGCCGCCGACAAATTTCTCGGTGACGCCGGGACGTGTCAGGCGCATGGCCGTGGTGTGCATCTTATAGCCGACGGAGCAAGCCTCCTCAATCTCGGCAATCTCGAGGTCGCTCTTTGCCGAGCGCATCTTTACTACGGCCTTGATAAGGTCCGGCGAGGCCGCCTCCTTCTGCTGCGAGGGATGGATGCCCAGCAGGTCCATTATCTGAATCATATTGTCGTGGCGGTACGGCGGCAGGAAATGTATGCGGCGGCCTTTGGCACAAGCCTCGTCGAGGACTTTCTTAAGCTGTACCAGGGGTGCGCTGTGGGCGATGCCGCTCTGAGCCGCCATGTCGGCCACGCTGTCCACCGAGCCGTACCAGACGATGTCCTCGATGTCGATATCGTCGCCGAAAAGCGTCTCGGTGTTGCTGTTGACGTCTATCACGGCGGCGAGGCCGTCGCGGTCGGCGCCTATGTAGTACAGGAACGACGAATCCTGGCGGAATGGATAATAGCCGTTGCTTGGATAGTTGTTGGGGGACTCGTTGTTGCCGAAAAGCACTACCATACCGTCGCCGACAAGTTCCTTGAGGCGGGCGCGGCGGCTGACATAAACATCTTTGCTGAACATAGTTTCTGTAATTGATTTTGCGGACGTGAAATTACAAAAAAATTCATACCTTTGCAAGCCATTTCCAAAATCGCACGATGAAACTCAGCAAAAAAGCTCTGACAGGATATCCGGCGGGCATACTCACCGGAGTGACTTACGGCCTCAATCCGCTCTTTGCCGTCCCGCTGATGGCCGCGGGAGTGGCGCTGTCGTCCATACTGTTCTTCCGCTATGCCATTGCCGTGACACTGCTGGGGCTTTTCCTCGCCGTCACCGGCCAGAGCTTCCGCGTAACATGGCGCCAGGCCGTTGTCCTGGTTATCTTAGGTCTGCTTTACACCACCTCCTCGCTCACCCTTTTCTCGGCCTACAAGTACGTGCCGTCGGGACTTGCCACCACGCTCGTCTTCCTGTCGCCGGTGATGGTTGCGCTCATCATGGCGGCGCTGGGCAAAATGCCGTCCTGGCCCGTATGGGTCGCCATCGCCGTATCGTTTGTCGGCGTGATAATAATGACAGGCGTTGGCAGCGACACCGTCTTCAAGCCCGTCGGCATAGGGCTGTCCATCGCCTCGGCCTTCGTCTACTCGCTTTTCATCGTCATCATAAACCGCAGCAAGGTCATCGCCGGCATCTCAAACAGCGTGCTCACCTTCTACACCCTTGTCGTCGGCTCGATAGTCTTCATGGCGTGGGGAGCGCAGTCAGACACACCCCTGCTGGGCGGACTTGAGGGGTGGAGCCCGTGGCTCAACCTCGTCAGCCTGGCCGTCCTGCCCACCATCGTCTCCACGGCCACGCTGGCGGTAGCGACACGCAACATCGGCGCCACCAAAGCCTCGGTCCTCGGCGTCTTCGAGCCCATCACGGCAATAGTCGTCGGCTGCCTGGCTCTCGGCGAACCCCTCACCCTCTCCGTCGTGGCCGGCATCACTATCTCCGTCGTGGCCGTCACTTTCATGATACTCGCCACCGGCCGCTGAAATTGTCCAAGCGATGAAAACAAAAACAGGCCGACATCGCCGTGGGGCGGGTGCCGGTCTGTTTTTGTGCCTGCGGAGCGGGATTAGCGGTTAAATCCAGCGGGTGAAGGCGAAGTCCTGACGGTGAGGAATTTCGGGGTTGTAGGGGTATACGCGGAAGCCGTAGCGGAAGACGCCGGCGTCACGCATCTTGGTCTCGAGATGGTAGGTGACGATGTTGCCTTCGTGCTTGACGACCTTGAAGTTGCGTGTGCCCTCGAACTTGTCCTGGCCGTCTTCGACGCGGAAGATTACCAGCTCGACGGCGAGGTCGGTGCCCAGGCCATTGGTGTCGAGGACGACTTCGGCGGTGAAGGGCGTGCCGGCCACTGCCGATGACAGGTCGCCCTCCTGCTTGACCTCGAGTGCCTTGATGCCGTTCCAGGCTGCGGCGACTTTCTCCTTCCAGGCGACGATTTCCTTGGCCTTGGCGAAGTTGTTTGCCGAGAGAGCGTTGGCACGTGCGGCCTCCTTGTCGTAGAAGCGCTCGATGTAGTCGTCAATCATGCGCTTCATGGTGAAATGAGGAGCGATGTGGCCGATGGAGCGCTTGATGTACTGCACCCATTCGGGCGAGTAGCCCTTGGAGTTCTTGGCGAAATAGAGGGGCACAATCTCGTTCTCCAGCATCTGGTAGATGGTGGCTGCGTCGAGCTTGTCCTGCTGGGCCTGGTCGGTGTAGGTGCGCTTGTCGGTGAGGGCCCATCCGGCCTGCTCGTCAAAGCGGTAACCTTCGTACCACCAGCCGTCGAGGACGCTGAAGTTGAGCACGCCGTTCATCTCGGCCTTCTCGCCGGAGGTGCCGGAGGCCTCGAGGGGACGTGTGGGAGTGTTGAGCCAAATGTCGACGCCGGTGACGAGGCGCTTGGCGACAATCATGTTGTAGTCCTCGAGGAAGATAATCTTGCCGAGGAACTGGGGCATGCGCGAAATCTCGACGATGCGCTTGATGAGGCCCTGACCGGCGCCGTCGGCGGGGTGAGCCTTACCGGAGAAGATGAACTGGACGGGGAACTTCTCGTTGTTGACGATGCGGGCGAGACGGTCAAGGTCGGTAAAGAGCAGGTGTGCGCGCTTGTAGGTGGCGAATCGGCGTGCGAAGCCGATGATGAGGGCGTTGGGGTTGATTTTCTCGACAACGCTCATCACCTGGGTGGGATCGCCCTGGTTGGCGAGCCATTTTGCCTTGAAGTCGCGCTTGACAAAGTTGATGAACTTGTTCTTGAGGGTCATACGCATGTTCCAGATTTCCTCGTCGGGCACCTGGAAGATGTCGGCCCATGCCTCGGGGTTGCTCTGGTCGTAGAAGACGTCCTTGCCGAGTTTCTCCTTGTAGAAGGCTTTCCACTCGCTGGCGGCCCAGGTGGGCATGTGCACACCGTTGGTGACGTAGCCGACGTGGCTCTCTTCCCATGAGTAGCCTTTCCATACGCCTGCGAACATCTTCTTGGACACCTCGCCGTGGAGCCAGCTTACGCCGTTGGCCTCCTGGCAGGTATTGAGGGCGAATACCGACATCGAGAAACGCTCGTTGGTGTCGGGGTTCTCGCGGCCCATGTTCATGAGGTCGTTCCAGCTGATGCCGAGTTTGGCGGGGAACTCGCCCATGTACTTGCCGAAGAGGCTCTCGTCGAAGTAGTCGTGGCCTGCGGGCACGGGGGTGTGTACGGTGTAGAGCGACGATGCGCGCACGACCTCGAGAGCGGTCTGGAAGTCGAGCTTGTCGTTCTGGATATAGTCGACGAGGCGCTGCAGGTTGAGCAGAGCGGCGTGGCCTTCGTTGCAGTGGTAGAGGCGGTGGTTGATGCCGAGTTTCTTGAGCATGAGCACGCCGCCGATGCCGAGGAGGTACTCCTGCTTGAGGCGGTTCTCCCAGTCGCCGCCATAGAGGGTGTGGGTGATTTCGCGGTCGAACTGGCTGTTCATGTCAAAGTCGGT
>JBJEDC010000103.1:0-31455 GCA_051871645.1 Muribaculaceae bacterium
GGGATGCCAGCAGATAATTTCCTGGCTATTTCAAGCATCTGGCTGTAGTTCTTAGGCTTGGATAATGGATGAGTTGAGTTTTCGTGTCCGTTTCGTATGGGGAGGTGGTTAAATTCGATATCATAAAAATCGAATTTAACCTCCTCTCCTTCTTTTTGTCGCTCAGTGCCGACAAAAAGGAATTTCGGTTCACCATTGAAACAGAAAAATTTATAATCGCTTAGCTCATTGTCCTCGGTCGAGAGAAATTCTTCAGCTATTATTCTGGGTTTTACTTTATAATAAGGATATTCTCTTGACTGAAGATATTTCTTGCCTGATACTAATTTCAGCTTTTTCCGACATTCGGCTCTATCCAAGCTTGTTTTGTCCCTGCAAATAACGACGGCCGAATTTCCTCCGCCATTTGTCGTTTTAAGAACAAACTGATTTGGCAATTTGTCAAAGTCGATATCGTCAAATGACTCCCAAATTCCAAGATTTTTTATTATATGCTCGTTGCCGCCCAACTTTTCGGCGACATATTTTTTCACTTCGTATTTATCTACAAGCTTTGTGTAATTTTCATCTTTGAGATTGACCTTGAGCCAGTTCAATTTTTCGGGATATGTTCGAGGTTTTCTGAGATTGAGGGGCTTACCCATATAAAGCCGGTAAACGATTTTCAAATATAGCTTATCCGGCCACAGGGCCGCCGTACGACTCATTAGTCCGAGTAATATAGCACGGGGATCTTTAATTAATTCTCTTATGGGACGCATATTGTATTTGTACTTATCAGAATTTAATTTTGATTTTCAGCATGCATAGATATGATTATGACTTAAGCCCTTTTTAACACCTTTCACGTTCATCCTTTGGACTTGCAGACGCCTATATTCGGGAAAAGCCTTCATTATCCTCCTTATTCCATGCTGGCAATATTCTCAATATTGCCATTTTATGCGGGAGGCTATCCTATTCCAGATGAAAATGCGAGACTTATCAATTATTATACTTATTATAAAGTAACCGAGAAGAAGCACAAATATTGAAATCAAACAAGCTATGCCACTATAATTTTCAAATAAATTTTGTACAGCCGGCTTAAAATATGGTTTGGCGATAAATGGGCTTTGATGAATGATATATACAGCAAAGGCGCTCCTGGATATCCAGTTTATAATCTTGTTGGGCCGAATTTGAATTTCATTAAAAAGTAAAACCATTGCAAGGGATGTCCAAATGACCAATGGACTTATATATGTATAAAAATACTCGGTTGTAGCGTGTCCGGACGCGTGCAGAAGTACATGGAGTAATATGCTGGTTACCAATGAAATACCCCCTCCTATTATAATTGAACGTTTAAATTTAATACCATATTTGTTTATAAACCGGCTTAACAGATATAACCCGACAAATGAAAAGACAGAATATCCGCTCATGACGAATGAAGCAGATCCTGAAATCCCAAATAACGTCTGAAAAGTGAAAAACAGCATCAAAATCCCCAAGAACTGTTTTTTCTCTGCTGTTTCGACATATTTATTGAGTATCGGCGCCAATATGTATAGGCCTAAATAGGCGAGAACGAACCATAAAGGTGTCGTTTTGATAAAGAGGCATTCACGTATTCCACTTAATGAAAATGTAGCGCTACCGTAGATTATAGCAAAGATATAAGTCAGGGAAACTAAAAAGACGCTTTGGAACAGAAAGGCAAACAGGCCTTTGATTGTTGATTTTATGCCAAACCAGCCCGAAATGCATATAAAGACATTTACACAGATAATAGCACATCCTTCAATTACTGCTCTTACAACTGAAGATACTGGATTTGAAGCATATTCATCCAGGCTCGGTACGCCTAAAGACCAATAGTCCGCATGGACTATCAAGACCAGAAACATAGCAATTATTCGAAGTAATTCTATGTTTGACTGCCTCGGGCCTTTTGTTATACTTGTAATCATTTCTTAATCGTTGTGATGGAATTCTTTGTACCAGCGGGCGAAGCGGCGGAGGCCTTCGCGGAGGGGGGTGGAGGGGCGGAAGGCGAAATCGCGCTCGAGGGCGGAGGTGTCGGCATAGGTGACGGGGACGTCGCCGGGCTGCATCGGCACGAGCTCCTTGTGGGCCTCGAAGTCGTAGTCGGCGGGGAGGACGCCGGCAGCGACGAGCTCTTCCTGGAGGATGCGGACGAAATCAAGGAGATTCTCAGGGTTGCTGTTGCCTATGTTATATATCTTATAGGGAGGAACGGGGAGGCCGTCCTCGCCGGTGCGGCGTTCGGGGGCCTTCTCCATCACGCGGATTACTCCCTCGACGATGTCGTCGATATAGGTGAAGTCGCGCCTGCAGTTGCCGTAGTTGAAGATTTTGATGGTCTCGCCGCGGAGCAGTTTGTCGGTGAAGCCGAAATAGGCCATGTCGGGACGTCCGGCGGGGCCGTAGACAGTGAAGAAGCGCAGGCCGGTCGAGGGTATGTCGTAGAGTTTGGAGTAGGCGTGTGCCATCAGCTCATTGCTCTTCTTGGTGGCTGCGTAGAGCGAGACGGGGTTGTCGACCTTGTCATCGGTGGAATACGGCACTTTCTTGTTTGACCCGTATACAGACGAACTCGATGCATAGACCAGATGCTTCACGCCCTCGGCGCCGTTGTCGTAGCTGTGTCGGCAGGCTTCCAGCAGGTTGTAGAAGCCGATGAGGTTGGACTCGACGTAGGCGTCGGGGTTGGTTATCGAGTAACGCACTCCGGCCTGGGCCGCGAGGTTGACGACAATTTCGGGTCTGAACTCGGCGAAGATCCGGTCAACAAGAGCTTTATCAGCGATATTGCCTTTGACGAACGTCCACTTGCTGTCGGGATGCCCGGCAGCGGTTCTCTCTATCTCGGCGAGACGGAAATCCTTGATTGCCGGGTCGTAATAATCGTTGAGGCTGTCTATTCCCAGGATATCGGTGGTCTTCTCTCTCCTGAGAAGCTGCATCACGAGGTTGGCACCGATAAATCCGGCCGCACCTGTCACAAGTATTCTCATAATGATTTGGTTAAGACTTAGTCGCGGCGGAAGATATCGCGGGTGTAGACTTTCTGTTCCACGTCGTCGAGGCAGGCGTCGTAGCGGTTGGCGACGATTGCGCGGGACATCTCCTTGAACTTTTCGAGGTCGTTGACCACGAGGCTGCCGAAGAAGGTCGTGCCGTCCTCGAGGGTGGGCTCATAGATGATTACCTGAGCGCCCTTGGCCTTGATGCGCTTCATCACGCCCTGGATGGAAGACTGGCGGAAGTTGTCGCTGTTCGATTTCATCGTCAGGCGGTAGACGCCGATGACGCAGGGCGACTCGGCCCCGGCGCTGTACTGGCTGTTGGCGGCGTAGTAGCCCGCCATGGTCAGCACCTGATCGGCGATGAAGTCCTTGCGGGTGCGGTTGCTCTCCACGATGGCACTCATCATGTTCTGGGGGACGTCGGCGTAGTTGGCAAGGAGCTGCTTGGTGTCCTTGGGCAGGCAGTAGCCGCCGTAGCCGAAGGAGGGGTTGTTGTAGTGGGTGCCGATGCGCGGGTCGAGACCGATACCCTCGATGATGGCGCGCGAGTCGAGGCCCTTGACCTCGGCGTAGGTGTCCAGCTCGTTGAAATAGCTGACGCGCAGGGCCAGGTAGGTGTTGGCGAAGAGTTTGACAGCCTCGGCCTCCTTCATGCCCATGTACAGGGTGGGTATGTCTTTCTTGATTGCGCCCTGGTGCAGCAGTCCGGCGAAGGTGTGGGCAGCCTTGTCGAGACGGTCGATGTCAGTGACGGCAAGTATCGCGGCATTCTCCTCGGCAAACTCCGGCCGGTCGATGATCTTGGGCATGCCGGCGATGATGCGCGATGGGTAGAGGTTGTCATACAGCGCCTTGCTCTCGCGAAGGAACTCGGGGAAGAACAGCAGATTGAACTGCTTTACGCCCCTCGCCGCATACTTTACATATAGGCTGCGGCAGTACCCGACCGGGATGGTGGACTTGATGACCATGACGGCATCGGGATTGACACTGAGTACCAGGTCGATGACGTCCTCGATGCAGTGTGTGTCGAAGAAATTCTTTACGGGGTCGTAGTTGGTCGGCGCGGCTATGACCACGAAGTCGGCATCTTTGTAGGCCGCTGCGCCATCAAGCGTGGCAGTAAGGTCGAGGGGCTTCTCGGCGAGGTATTTCTCGATATACTCGTCCTGGATGGGCGAGAGCCTCTTGTTAATTAAGTCAACCTTTTCGGGAATGACGTCGACGGCAGTGACATGATTGTGCTGAGCCAGCAGTGTCGCGATGCTGAGACCGACATACCCCGTGCCGGCGACTGCGATATTGTATTTCTTTTCCATTGAGGCGGAATTTCTGTTTTCGGTTATGATTGGAAGAGGTAACGGCTATAGAACTCTGTTTGTCGGATATCATTAACGACAAAATAGATGCATCAGAGACAACCGGATGGAGCTTCGAGTGATATGAGCCAGTGTATTTTCAAAGATAAAGAGCACTATGTCTTTGGGGGATATTTTGATTGTATTCCAAGGGGGAAGGCATTAGAGTCAAAGGCAATTCTTTTAATCCTGCTCAGACCTAAAAAGCCTTAAGTTCCAAGCAGTTGCGACTGTATGTCCAAATTTTGGAGGAGCTACAACCGTTAACTCACCTTTGTAAATTCTTATCATCGAGTCCTTGATGTCCTCAATCGTTCGAGCATCAGTTTCTTTGAGAGAGACTGATATTTGACACTGCAAAGATACTCAATTTCTCGGATATAACTGTATCTGTGGAAGTAAAATTATGCAAACGCTATCCAAATCAGCCTATTATCAGACATTTTTACCCGGCAGCAGATTAACAAAATCCATTCGGTCCCCCGCCACGCCTGGGCCAGCATCGCGCACAGCAACAACGTCGCCCTGTCCACCATCAGCAAGGCCATGGGCCATGACTCCGAAAAGACCACCGTCATCTACCTCCAGTCGCTCGACTACGCCTCCGTCGACAAAGCCAACAGCGACATCATCCGCATGATGGACCGGGAAAAAGCCAAACGGTAAAAAGACTTATGTCTATTATTTTACAAAAAGATTGAGAGGAAAGCGGGCAGAAGGATTATGTCGCCTTCTTTGCGCAGGTCTTTGGTATAAACGAGATAGCTCCATAAAATCCTGTCAGAATATTTTATCTTGAAAGCGTCAAGCGACGCGTGGGTCTTATAGCCCGATGACCTGACTTCTATCGGACAGATTTTGCTGCCTTGCGTTATTATGAAATCTATATCGTAATTGTGCTTGCCGCTTTCGGTAGGCCAGGTATAGTAGAATAGCTGATGCCCGTTTGCCGTCAGCACCTGGGCGACGATATTCTCATAGACATATCCGAGATCTGCCGAGAGTTTGTCAGTCAGCAACTTCTGATATATAATGTTGTCGGCGGTGCTGTGGTCCCAGAATGCAAGAGTTATGAAAAGGCCGGTATCGCCCACATACATTTTGTATTCATCGTAATCGGCATGCAACGCAAGCCCGACATTGGGGTCGTTTGCATGATGGGCGATATTGACGGTCAGGCTATCTTCAAGATCCCTCAAAAGCTCGGCACTCTTTTCTTCGCTCATACCGTATCCAAAAATTGACCGAGACTTGAAACGGGATGCGTTCCGGGCGAGCTGTGAAGGTATGGCCTTGAAAAGACGCGCGGCTTTGCCTGTCGGGTCTATCTTTTCAAAGTCATCGAGATAAAGCTCTATTATCTCCCGTTTCCTGGCATCGACCGCTCCAAGATTATTGGTATCGAGATATGTCTCAACCGCCTGGGGCATGCCACCCACAAGCATATAAAGCCTGAACTTACGCAGCAGTTCTCTTGTAACAGCATCCCCGAAGGGTTTCCGCACCTCAAACATCTGTTTCATCATCGGAATATTGGCCCCGTTGCCCAAAGCCCACTCAAATTCCTCATAATCCATCGGGTACATTGTCACGCGGGTCTCTTCGCTCGGAATTACAATTCCTGTCGTGTTCTTTCTTATTGAAAGCAGCGACCCCGTCTCTATATAGTCATACCGATGGTCTTTTACAAGATATTTTATTGCCTGTCGGGCCTTAGGGCACAGCTGTATCTCATCAAAAATTATCACCGATTTACGCTCCTTCAGCTGCACTCCGTATATAAACTGAATCTGCATGAAGAAATTGTCGCGGTCGGCGATATTCTCAACAGCCTCCCACACAGCCGCCGGAGCATCCGCAAAGTCTATTGCAATATAGCTCTCATACTCGTTTTTGGCAAACTCCTCGGCAATAGTAGACTTACCCACACGTCGGGCACCTTTTATAAGTAGCGCCGTAGAACCATCGCTCTTTTGTTTCCACTCCAACATTCTGGAGTATATTTTCCGTTTGAATATCCTCATATTGAAGTATTAGCTTTAATACACACAAAGTTAATATTTTAATTTATTTCCTCAAAATTTTTAGGACAAAAATCTACGTTTCCTCACTTTTTTGTCTGCCGTTTTTATACGTTTCCTCGCTTTTTGAGGATAACAAGGGTCTGATGAAGGATGACGTGAATTGCCGGCATCGGTGCCGACCTCAGATTTTTTCATAGAAAAGTGATGTTTATGAATGGATGTGCGGGACGTGGCGGAAAGCGGGATGGGCAGTGAGAGGAGAAGTGTTTGGAATGGCTGTGGGGATAGGAAGATTTAAATATTGTTAAGCTATTTTAACAGATGGGGGGGGGTAGATGTAGCGTTAATGTAGAAAAAAACCCATATCTTTGCAGTTCGAAAAGGACTTTATTTGTTGAATTTCAATTAAAATAGACATTTTTGCATTTTTATAGATTTTTTGACCGTAAAATTGCAGGTTTCTGTTAAAATGAATTAAGACGGAGCGCCGGACGGCCTCCTCACAACACTTAAACGACCTCGGTGGACACACGTTCCGACAGGTACTTTTCAAAAAAAGCTGCCCGCACGGCCCCGACATAGGATTGACGGAGCAGCCGAACTCAAGATTTGCTATCCGGTACAACGAGGCCAGTCTGCTCTTAATCACCCCCGTAGCGATGCCGGGACATGCGTCGCCGCGTTTACTTTCCCCCATGAATGTGGCCGGAATACAGTCCTCGGACCCGGCACCATTTACCCTCTCCCGGCTGCGCCCGTGCAGTCCCGCAGACGCACAATGCTCTGCACCGCCACATAGCGCCGCAAGCTCGCGGCAGTTCATCACCGGTAAAACTTCACACTGTTAATTTATCACATATTATCGACTTAACGACAGCGACGTCATCCCCTCGTCCCGTGCCCCGCAGCGCGACAACGGGCGAGGCAGACAGCGAAACCAAACATAGAAACATGAGTCTACGCAAACTGATCACCGCCACATTCGTTGCTCTGGCCGCGGCCCTAATCCCCGCTCAGGCGCAGCTCGGCATCAAGACCAACCTGCTCTACGACGCCACCACCACCCCCAACCTGGGCCTGGAGTACGGCCTCCCGGGCAAGTCCACCATCAACCTTGTCTATGGCCTCAACCCATGGACCTTCCACTCCGACACCAAGGGAGAGCGCAAGGCCAAACACTGGGTGCTCATGCCCGAATACCGTTGGTATACCTGTCAGAAGTTCTCCGGCCACTTCTTCGGCGTACACGCCATGGGCGGCCAGTTCAACGCCGGCAACGTCGACCTCCCCGTCCCCGGCTTCTGGTTCAGCGGCCCCAACCTCGCCAAAGAAATCAAGGACTACCGCTTCGAAGGTGCTTTCGCCGGCATCGGCGCCACTTACGGCTACCAGTGGATCCTCAACAAGCATTTCAACTTCGAGGCCGAAATCGGCGTGGGATACAACCACGTCTGGTATGACAAATACGCCTGCGGCGACTGCGGCAACAAAATCGCCACCGGCCACACCAATTACATCGGCATCACCAAAATCGGCGCCTCCATCATTTACATCTTCTAAAAACCCGCCGCTATGAAATTATTACGCTTCATACTCACAGCCGCCGTGGCAGCCACCGCGCTGACGGCAATGGCGGGCGTACGGACCGCCAACCTCTCCAAGGCACGCCTCGGCAACGAGGTGCGCGTGCGCTTCGACATCGTCCTCGACGACCTTAAGCTGGGCAGCAACAAGCAGCTCTACATCACCCCCGTCATCCAGCAGGGCGACAGCGCCGCCGTCCTCCCCGCCGTCCTCATCAACGGACGCAACATGCACTACGGCTACCAGCGCAAGACCGCTCCCGTCAACCCCCATTACCCCGTCATACAGCAGGAGGTATGGCGCAAGAACGGCACCGCACAGAGCCTCACCTACTCCGCCGAGACCCTCCTGCAGCCCTGGATGCTCAGCCGCGACGCACAGGTGGTCCTCCATCAGGACAGCTGCGGATGCGGCGTCGAGCTCGCCTCCACCACCCCGGTGAAGATTGACCTCGACCTCAACCCCGCGCCCCTGATGCGCCTTGTCCAGATTACCCCCGCCGTGACCCAGTCGCCCGTCACCAAGCACGAGGGCCGCGCACGCGTGCAGTTCGAGGTCGACCGCACCGAGCTCCACACCGTCCCCTACCGCACCAAACGCGGGAGACAGCTCATCGACAACCGCGAGCAACTCCGGATAATCGACGATTCGGTCCGCTACGCCCTCTCCGACCCCAACGTCGAAATCTCCTCCATCGAGATTACCGGCTACGCCTCCCCCGAGTCGCCCTACGCCCATAACGACTTCCTGGCCACCAACCGCTCCAAGGCCCTGGCCGAGTACCTCGGCGAGTTCTACAAGCTCCCCGAAGGTGCCGCCCGCTACGGCGCCGTCCCCGAGAACTGGGAGGAGTTCCGCCAGCAGGTCGTGGCTGCCACCGACATCACCGGGCGCCAGCGCGCCGACCTCCTCGAGCTCATCGACCGGCCCGCCTACGGCCCCTCCGACTACGACGCCAAGGAGCAGGTCCTCAAGACCGACCCCCGCTTCGCCGACCTCTACCGCACGAAGATTCTGCCCGAGTGGTTCCCCTTGCTCCGCGCCACCAAGTTCGCCATCAACACCACCCTCAGGCCGCAGCCCGACGAGAAACTGGCCGAGATAATCAAGACCAAGCCGCAGCTGCTCTCGCTCAACCAGATGTTCCGCGTGGCGCGCCTCTACCCCGAGGGCTCGGACGAGTTCAACGACGTCATCGCCACAGCGCTCAAGTACTACCCCGACGACCCCGTCGCCAACCTCAACAGCGCCGTCGTGGCCATGCGTGAGGGCAAGTACGCCGACGCCGCCGCCCTCCTCGCCAAAGCCGGCGACAGCCCCGAGGCCGAGAACGCCCGCGGTGTCCTCGCCGCACACAACAACGACTTCGACGCCGCCATCCGCCACTTCGACGCCGCCGGCAACCTCCCCGAAGCCGTCAAGAACAAAGCGATGCTCAACGAATAACTGCATATTCCAAAATTCACATATATATAGGAATAAACAAAACCCATTATTTGCCTGAACGCCCACCGGAGCCGAGAGAGGCTCTCCCTGACACGAGATACGGCTGCGACAGAGCCGTCAACAACCAAGAACAATCATATTATTCACATTTTTTAATCAACAACATGAACTTTAAAGCCTTATTCTGCGGCATTGCCGTCGCAGCAATGTTCACCGCCTGCTCCAACGACGAGCCCAACGGCGGCAACACCCCCGAGACCGGCGGAGAGCTCTCCGACGGCGGTTACATCACCGTAGGCATCAACCTGCCCAAGCAGGCCGCCGGCGGCATGCACGCCCGTCAGCGCACTAACGCCAACGACCAGTTCGACCACGGCACAGCCAACGAATATGCCGTCAACAACGCCATGCTCCTCATCTTCACCGGCACTGAAGCCGGCGGTGAGAAAGCTGCAAAATTCCACAGCGCTTACGATCTGGACATGCTTTCCGGCGGTGTTAACGGTCCCTCGAACCCCGACGCCAACATCACCACCACCTACCTCAAGACCGTTCACCTCAACGACATCGAGGACGGCGACTTCCTCTGGGGTCTCGTACTTGTCAACTACGACGAAAACATCGTTACCCAAAAGACTCTCTTCCAGCCCAGCCAGGACGGTCTCAAACCCGACGACAAGTTCAAGGGCCTCATCAGCAAGCTCTCAATTAACAGCAACGAACTCACAAAGGACAACACCACATTTGAGACATTCTGCGAGAACATCACCGGCAACTCTTTCATCAACGACGGCTACTTCTTCATGACCAATGCCGTTATCTCGACCGCCGACGCTGACGCCGCCGCCGCAGGCACCGTCTACACTCTGCAGAAGATTGGTCTTGCCCGCGATGTCGCCAAGCCCACCGAGGCCGAGGCTCAGGCTTATCCCGCCGCTTCGTTCTACGTTGAGCGCGCCGTAGCCAAGGCTACCCTCGTCGCCGAGTCCGCAAACACCACCGGTGACCTGGCCGCCAACAATATCACCATCAAGAGCGTCCAGTGGGTACTCGACAACACCGAGCCCACCTCGTACCTCGTACGCAACGTCGGCGACAACTCGTACATCGCCTACCAGCAGGCAGGTCTGCCCAAGCGTTTCGTTGGCACAGTAAAAATCGGCACCACCGCCCTCCAGCCCATCGCTGACCTCTACCGTCACTACTGGGCTATCGACCCCCAGTACGACAAGGCAGCCACCCTCACCACTGCCGTTTCCGCCGGCATGGAGAACAGCGCTATCGCTGCCGACCTCTTCAAGGCTGCCGGTTCGGCTAACCCCCAGTACTGCCACGAGAACACCTTCAACGTTGCCGAGATGACTCACCAGAACACCACCCGTGCTCTCCTGAAAGTCACCTTCAACCTTCCCGAGGGCAACGACGGCTACCTCTACACCGTCAACGACCTCCAGAGCGCAGACAACATCTTCAGCACCCAAGCTGACGCCACCTCGCTTCCCGTTCAGGCCATCATCGAGAGCCACTACGTTCGTGACGCCATCAAGGCTGCCCTCAAGCCCGGCCAGTCCATCACCATCAACAAGGACAACGTAGACACATACCTCGACATCGACTTCCAGGTCAACCCCAAGAGCAACCTCGTTTACGTCAACTCGGTATCCTTCAAGGACAACGATGCTTACACCGCTACTCCCGCAGCCTTCGACCTCAACTCCGACCTCGTCAAGAACGTCAACGCTTCGTTCCAGGTTGTAAGGTACGATGGCGGCGTAGCTTACTACGAAATCCGCTTCAAGCACTTCGGTGACGAATACACCCCCTGGCTCAAAGCCAACAACACCAGCTCGATGCAGAGCACCGCTGAGGCTTACGACGGTAACGAGAACGACTACCTCGGCCGCTGGGGCATGGTTCGTAACAACTGGTACGAAATCAACCTCAACAGCATCAAGCGACTCGGTATGCCCGTTATCGGCCAGCTCGACGTTACCAGCGATGACACCCCCGACGACGACAAGATTGTCGAGAAGTGGCTCTCGTTCAAGATCAACATCCTCTCGTGGGCTAAGCGCGTCCAGAACGAGGACATCTGATTACCGTTCCCCGAAAATCTCTGACCTGACCGCCTGACGGTCAGACCATACGACCACAAACCCCGGTGCCGCAACGAATTTATGCGGTATGCGGCACCGGGGTTTTTTAAAGTAAGTTTCAAAAATTAGTTCTAACATGATGTCAGTTTGGAACATAAGCTATTTTTTTCAACTTACTTACAAAAACCGCATTGAAGACTCCCGTTGCCACCACATCACACGGCAACCCCTTCTTTTGAAATTCCCGAGGCGATAACGCCACAGGCCGCATCCCCGACGTGCCAAAGGCACGTCCCTACATGGTCCACGCGCAAACCGCCCATTACATATACTTCTACTCTGCAACCACTTCTACTCTGCAACAATAAACCAACATCAGCAAAATCTTCAATACTGATATGACGCGTTTTCTGCATAAAATACTCATAAATGCCGCCGTGGCCGCCGCTCTCTGCGTCAGCGCCTCCTCGTGCTCGATGATGGAGGATGACAACTCGGACTGCCCCACCGGCCTGTATGTGCGCTTTGCCTACGACTACAACACACAGCGCGCCGACATGTTCCGCGACCACGTCGGACACGTCACCCTCTACGTCTTTGACGAAAACGGACGCAAGGTGGCCGAGCGCAGCGTCAGCAACGGCAGCGCCCTCAAGCCCCTGCGCGAGTACGGCTACGCCATACACTTCAACGAGGGCGAGCTGCCCCCCGGCAAATACCGCCTGCAGGCCGTGGCCATGCAGAAGGACTGGGACGAGGCCCTCGCCGCTCCCGGCGCCAAATACCGCCGCACCGAAACAGTAAAAGGCCACACCGACCTCGTCGTCAGCCTCGACCACAGCGCCGACCCCATCGCCGGCACCAACCACCACGAGGTACGCCACAGCGGCGCCCCCATGGACACCCTGTGGCACACCCTGCGCGTGACAAGCACCCGGCCCGACTTCGGCCGCAAGGTCCCCGACATCCATCCCACCCTGCCCCCTTACTCGGTCTATCCCCTTGAGGAGCAGTTCGTCGTGGTAGAGAAGGAGAAGGCCACCTACGCCACCGTCTCCCTCATCCGCGACACCAAGCACCTCGACCTCACCCTGCGCCAGATCGACGACCCGGACAACATGTTCGACGACCACTACAGCGTCGAAATCCTCGAGCCCAACGCCCACCTGGCCCACGACAACGCCGTCATGGAGTCCGACTCGCTCCGCTACACCCCCTACGCCCAGTGGACAACCCGCCTGGGCAACAACGGCGGCATCGAGATTGAGGACGGCAACATGGGCTCCGCCGTACAGCGCACCGCCCACTACAACATCATGTTCAACCGCCTCGTCATCGACCCCGACAACGTCAGGAAGGGTGCCATCCTGCGCATCAGGCACGTCGCCACCGGCCGCGTGGTGGCGCTGATGAACCTCACCCACCTGCTGGCTCAGGGCCGCACCGCCTACGAGCTGCAGAACTACCCCCACCAGGAGTACCTCGACCGTGAGTACGACTACCACCTCGACTTCCTCCTCAAAGGCGACGCCTGGGCCTACTGCGACATCCGCATCAACGTCCTCAGCTGGTCCAAGCGCATCGAAAACGTAGAGCTCTGATTTTACCGCCCCCCCCTGACAACAACACACAAAATCCCACTCGCGACTCATGAAAATCGCATCCCACATACTGGGCGTGGCGCTTGCGGCGCTGGCGCTGACAGCATGCTCGCAGGACGAGCCGGCCGGCAACGGTCCCGGCGTCCCCGGTGATGACGGCACCGTCACCACCTACGTGAACATGTCGCTGCAGCTCCCCGCCGGACCGTCCGCCAAGGCACCCGCCCGCAGCAACCCCTCCGGCGGCGAGGAAGGCGATGGCCGCCTCCCCGGAATAAACAACGAAAACACCATCCACGACATCTCGCTGTTCATATACACCGACGTCGCCGGCGGCCCCGGCCTCGACGCCCCGGCCTCGACCCCCTTCGTGGCCACCGCACACTTCACCAGAGAACAGCTTGACGCATATAAAGTCGACGGCAAGGAAAACACATACCTGCTGCCCCTGCGCGACTTCGACCCCAGCGGACACTTCCGCATCGCCGTAGCCGCCAACACCGGCACCCTCCCCGCCTCCATCACCGATATGGGCGCCCTGCGCGACTACATCTGCGCGCAGTCGTACACACCCGGCAACGGAAACAGGGCGCAGAGCATCGCCGGCGCCGACCGCTTCGTCATGTCCAACGCCTACAACGGCGCCAAGCACCGCTCGGACGACGGACGCATCTACCGTCCCGCGAACGACCTCGAAAAGCCCGGCACACAGACCAATCCCCTGCGCGCCGAGGTCACCCTCGAGCGCCTCACCGCACGCATCGACCTGCTGTACAACCAGAACCAGTTTGACGGCGGTACGCTCAACTACACCGTCAGCGAGGCTCCCGGCAACGGCGGCAGCCCGCGCAACACCGCGCGCGTCATGCTCACGCACGTCATCCCCGTCAACGTGATGCAGCACCCCTCCTTCCTCTTCAAGCGCGTCACCTCGGGCGCCGACATCAACGACACCAACCTGCTGGTCTGCGGTGACGAGACCATCGACGGACTCGTCCCCACCAACTACGTCATCGAGCCCCGCTCGCTCCTCAAAGGCAACGGAGCCGCCATCCCCGCCGACTGGTACGGCAGCACCGCCATGGCAGGCTACATGCAGGCCGCCGCGTACACCGACGGCAACCGCCTCCTCGACAGCTGGTGCCGCATCAGCGACGCCGCCACCCGCGAACCCGGCTTTGACGAGTACGCCATCCTCGGCTATGCCGACGAGAACACCCAGGACAAGGAAGTCCTGAGCAACGACATCCTCACCGGCCTCGTCATACGCGCCCAATATCGTCCCCTCAGGATACACACAGCCTACGACCCCGTCACCGGACGTCTCAACTATGTCGAATACGCCCAGGGCTACGCCGGCACCTTCTGGCTCTGGCGCCCCGACGCTCTCACCGTCACCGACGCCGACTGCCTATATTTCAACGACTATTCAGCCGCTGCAATGTACGCCGGCAGTCACCGCGGCACACTTACGGAATACCGTGACGGCATCTGCTACTACAATATGTGGATACGCCATGCCAACGACAACACCGCCGACCCCGGTCCCGACCGACGGTCGCCCATGGAGTACGGCATCGTGCGCAACAACGTCTACCGCATCGCGCTCACCTTCCACGGCCCCGGCAACGTCGCCCCCGACACCCCCCGTTCCACCGAGCAAATGCGCACACTCATCTACGTGCGCCCGTGGGCCTTCCACCGCCACCCCGAAATCATAATGTAATCCCCTCCGTCACACGGAATTAACAATAAGCCAAGCCATGCGCATATCACAATACATAACCTCACTCCTTGCCGCCGTACTCTGCTCAGCGCTGTGGAGCTGCTCGGGCGACGAGCCCGACGGCAGCGGCGACAACGGCTACGGCGAGGAGGTGTCGGTATCCTTCACCATCGAGGCTCCCGCCGCCACCCCCGTCGACGGCACCGAGTACCGCGACCCGATGCCCGAACGCAGCGAAGAGCTGATGCACTCGTGGCAGATTATCTTTGTCGACAACAACGACAACGTGGTACGCACCCTCTCAGGCAGCACCGACAACCGTGACGGCGTCCGCCAGGCCACCGTCAGCGGCACCGTCCCCAAAGGCCGGTACACCGTCTATGCCTTCGCCAACATGAGCGAGGCCGACATCGCCACCTACGGCAGCGTCAGCGGCGCCCCCACCGGGACTGCACTGAAAAACCTGCAGTTCACCGGCCTCGTGCCCTACCACAACTCTTTACAGACAGAAAAGCCTGCCGTCGACAACGCCTGGAACGTCAACTCCAAGCACGTCCCCATGACCGGCAAGCGTCAGGTCACCGTCACCGGACGCACCGACGAGACCTTCCGGATTGAGGTCATCCGCCTCTTCGGCAAGGTCGAATTCGCCTTCTGCAACACCTCTGAGCATACCACCACCGTCCACCGCGTCCAGTTCGGACCCCTGGTCCACGGCACCATCGGCGCCTTCCGCGACCCCGGGACCGACGGCAGCGCCACCCCCGCGCTCGGCAACCCCGTCATCTCCCAGGCCACCTGGATTACCCGGATATATGACGCGGAAATGCGCCCCGGCACCGACTACAAGGACGGCGCCAACACCTTCTGCTATGTTCCAGAGAGCACTCCCGACATCTACGACGCCAGACGCTACTACATCCTTGTCGACGCCACCCGCAACGGCGAGCGCGTCACCCTCCCCTACCTCACCGACCTCAGCGTCATGAAGCACATCAACCGCAACGACTACTGGCAGATTCCCGTCAACCTCACCGACTGGATTGTCGATTTCGACGTCATCTTCTATCCCCCCATCGGCGGCTACCCCGCCGTGCAGAAGTTCCTCGAGGGCGAGCAGATCTATTTCACCTTCGGCAGCCAGGGCGCCTTCGCCATCACCCCGCGTATCAAGCAGGCCGGCGACGGCAAACCCTACCTGCAGCCCGGACAATACAGCATCACCGTCACCCTGGGCGACCACACCGCCGGCATGTTCACCAAGGAACCCGCTTTCGACACCGGGACCAACGAAATCCTCGGCGAGCTCTCCGAAACCCCCGGCGGCGCCGAAGTCAAGGTCGAGGTCCGCATCACCACCGACGCCGGCACACAGGCCGTCTACACGCGCACGCTCTACATCCTGCACGCCAAATGACATTCAAATATACACGCACCCTCTACATTTTAACGGTAAAGTTCAGAACTTAAGAAATATAGAGAAACGCTACTATGATAATTCAGAACAACAAGATAAAAACCTTACTCCTGACAGCCGTCCTCGCCCTCCTCACCGTCGGCGGAGCTTCTGCCGCCATACCCTACGGCACCCTGCTCAAGCATGTCGACCAATTCCCCCTTGTGCCCGTAACGCTGAATAACGGCACGGTCATAAATCAGATGGCCTGGGGCGACTCGTACGACGAGGGGCTGCACCCAGAATATCTTATTGACGAAAATGTCAATACCCACTGGGACTCCAACTGGCATACTGACGAAAATGTCGAGCAACCGGGAAATCCGTACGACTATTATGGTGGCCGCCACTACATCGAAGTCAATAAATTCCGTGATATATACGGAAGCGTGACACGCGGCGATGCCGGCGATATACTGCTCATTTCGATGAAAACACGTGTCAGCTATCCTAACGGGTCTCCCAAAAGCATGGACATCTATTATCATAATCCTGATAATGGAACCTGGGACCTTGCCGGTACAATCAATATGACTTTCAAAGAAGGCAAAGCGGACAATGACTGGTGTTTTTCCGACTGTCTGACTATGCCCGGAAATTATGATGCTCTCCGGCTTGTCAACAACTCCATATACCCGGATGGCGGACATCCCAAATATCACATCAAATTAGCCGAGCTTCAGATAACCAAAGTAGACCGGATTGTTACCGATTTCAACATTTATAAAGCAGGCTGTAATCCAAGCACCATCCCGGAGCTCATAGGTTCGGGCGGACTTCCTTTCGGCATCAACTACGAGTTTGTGCACACCAAGAGTGTCACCGACCCGCACAACCAGCACGTTATTGGAGGTTATAACGAAATGCCTGCCTGGTACAGCGACTGGGCCGGTGCAGCCGAGAATAACTGGAAAAACGCCGACATACTCGAGCAAAACGGCATCGTGATGCCAGACTATCGTTATATCAAAGTCAACGGCGGCGACCGCCAGCCGACCCACACTATGGAGCACACCGTGTATGCCATGCCCGGTGAGCCTCTTGTACTGTACCCCTGCTCCGACTTCCACGTTACTACAGCATATTACATCAACTTCGTCCGCTGGTACGACTGGAATACCGACAAGCATAGTCCCAACCTGTTCTTCCCTTATCAGCCCGAACGCATGTATAATCTGGAGAGCGGCGTCTACAACGGTTCAATCCTATATGATGGTGACAATGACCTTAGAAACACTGAGGGCAATTCCCTTGGCAACACTCCGGTCTTCTGGACCGGTGACGCCAACTTCGACGAGATTACCGTTGCTTGCGACCTGACCATCCAAGGTGGTGTGACACGCGAAGACAATTTCAAGGACAGTGAGAACAAGTTATATGAGCCGGTTGTGGCTCTCCGTCACATCTTCCATGTACGCAATGCCCTTGAAATGGCCAAAACCATCTCGGAAAACGAGGAGGCAAACAGAAAATATATCGAGTCAACCAAACGCGTTGTATCGGCCCGTTCAGGAAACGATTTCCAGATTCGTCTGAGCCATCCTTTGCCTCTCGGCAGTTGCCGGAACAACGAAAATTACGACGTGTTCTACCTTGACGAAGCCGGCAATGTTCAGCGAGGCTATGCTCCCGTCATCGAGATTGACGGTGTAAGATACGCCGATAATTCGGGTGTTTTCTTCGGCTATTCGGGATACAGCGGTCCCGGCGGAACATATTATAACCCCGGTGACGGTAAATTCTATCAAATCGGACATGAGGGCGACGAGTTCTACCGTTTCCTTTTCTGCAGCGCCGGAAATACCACGTCCGGAACCCACAAAATACGTCTGCTCCTCACCGACAAGAACGGCAATGTCGTGAACGTCCGCGGCACCGGGTCGCCCATCGTGGTCGAGCAGTTTGACGTGACTTTCCTGCCCGCGGAAGCAGCAATTCTTATCACCGAGGAAACTCTTTTAAAGAATAGCGAAAAATACGAGTACACCACCCCCCAATATATGGAGGAACGGCTCAAATTAGGCAAACCCGTGGCTGTGGTCGATTTTGACGAGTACCGCCACCTTGTCGATTACCCCGACTACGTCCGCACTTACGACAAGAACTACGGCAAATACATGTACAAATGGCCTCGTCCCTGGGAACAGTCGAACTACTGCTTCGGCTACGACCATCGCAATGACTACAACATGTACATGCTTGCCTCCCAGAGTGATTTGACGCCCTACCACGGCACAACCGGCAATGACTATAACCAATCACGCAACGCTCAGTGCACATTAAATCCCGACCCTAATCATTTGGCACATACCTCAAATATGCTCTATGACCGCCTGTTCTACGAGAGCAAGGGTGCCGAGCACGGCTTCTTCTACTACGTCAACGCCGCCGTTGACCCCGGTCAGCTGGCAACAATGAAAATCGGAGGCCTTTGCTCCGGCTCCACCCTTTTTGTCTCGGGATGGATGGCCGAAGGCTCGGGCGGCGAGACCGAGAACCTCATCGTCAACTTCAATGCCGTAATGAAGGATACCGGCGAAACCGTCAGACTGCACAGTTTCGTCACCGGATACATTCCCGGGAACGTTACAATACCCGGAACTGAAACCGTCATCGAACGAAATCTCGGTGTATGGAACTATTTCTACTACTCCTTCGTGCCCAACTTCGCCGCAATGGGGATAGACGAGAATCTGGTCGACCACTACGAGCTCTTTGTGGAGAACAACTGCAAAAACTCGGGCGGTGCCGACTACTACTTCGATGACATCCGCGTGTACGTCGCCAAGCCTCAGATATTCGCCTCGCAGGTAACGGCAATCTGTCAGGGCGGCGAGTGCACCGACGTGCGCGTCAGCACTCCCTACGAGGTTATCCTCTCGTCGATGGGAGAAGTTGAGCCAAAGAATGAAGCCGAAGGCAAGGATATGTTCTTCTACTACACTTTCCTTAAGAAATCGGTCTACGACAAGGCCATCGCCAACGGCGAGGGTACCGACGCCGCTTTCTACAAGGCCGTGGTGCGTTATAACTACGACGGCGGCGATAACTACGACCAAATTTACGGCACCGCCACCTTCAACACATTCTATGAAAAGAACCGCCTGCTGGACAGAAACTTCACTGCCGTAGACGGTATCATCAGCCGCGCCGAACGCAACGGTGTGCGCACGCTCTTCTTCAACACCCGTCCCACCGACAAGTCACTTAACGTGGGCGACGAATACTATATGTCAATCGTCTCCGGTACTAATCCCAACGAGGTGCTGACGTCAGAGAACTTCGACATCCTTGGCTCCTGTGCCAAAACCTGTTCGTTCCTCATCCAGGCTTCGAGTACCATCAAAATTGACGGCGTGGCCGTGCCCGACCTGTCCAACATCCAGATTTGCGACAACCAGTGGCCCGTGGTGCAGCTCGACATCTTCTCACAGAAACCCCAGGAAGACCCCGACTCCTACGCTCCCGGAAGCACGCTGGAGGAGGAGTCGGCAGTTATCGACTGGTTCGACGGCTCGATAGCCCAGTTCAAGGACGCCAAATACAACGACACACCGCTTATGGAGGCCCTGCTGGCCTTCCGCCGTGTCAGGGACTACCGCGAGCTTGACGACCCCGACCAGGAGCCCAAAGAGGGATACACCAGCGCCCACCGTGAGACGCTCATACACTTCTTCACCGTCTTTGACCCGAAGACTCAGCGCCGTCCCCCGCTGCTGCTGCACCGCAACTCGTACATCTTCCCCTACATCGATGTGCCCGACGGCCAGCCCTCGATGGAGATTTACGCCACCGCCATCCCCATTGACCGTTACGACGATGTGACGGATGCCGTGATATGCACCTCCCCCTCCGAGATTCGTGTCAACGTGGCCCAGAAGTCGCCTTTCCTCAAGCACGGCATCAACAGCCAACAGCTAAAATATCCCGAACTGATGGATGACGTGCCCCTGCGCATAACCCTGAACGAGCTGCACCGCGTCAGCGGCGACATCGAGAGCAACGACGAGGACTACATAGCCAAGGCTCCCGCCCTGGTTGTGCCCATCCGTGATACAAAGGCCGTGACGGACGGCGTCATCAGGTTCCTGATGAAGGGGGAGGATGACTATGTCTACCTGGTCGGCACCAACGACCCCGCATACAAGGACCTCGGTCTCACCGGCGACAAGGACCCCGACAACCCCAATAGCAATAGCACGAAAGGTCTGCGCCCAATAGGACGTTTCCGCGAGCTCACCGCCATAGTCGATGGCGATAAATCATTCAACAACGCCCGCCTGCAGTTCCGCAACGATGACCAGTTCCGCTTCCGCGAGGGCTTCTGGTACAAGATTCGCTTCGACTACCAGGAGGACAAGAAAAACTCGTCGGAGACCGTCTGCGACGGCCAGGACGTGCTCACCATCAAGGTTGTGCCCGAGTACGCCATCTTCACCAACGCCACCGGCAACAACAACTTCAACAACGACGACAACTGGCGCCGCGTGACCTCGACGGAGCTGCTGGGCAGTGTCTCCGGGGACAGGGAGTATGTCTCCGACGGCGACAACGCCAATACCTTCTCGTACGCTCCCGTCCACACCACGCAGATTATCCTGCCCGTCTCGGCCGAGAAGCATCCCCTGGTGCTCAACAACACCACCTCGGTTCCCGTCACCTACAAGGACGTGATAACTCAGGCCGACCACACCGAGCAGTGGGTTCGCGACCCCGACGGCGAGAAAACCGAAACAATTACCGAGGAGATTTACTACGACATGGTGGCCGAGTCCCATGCGTCGCAGGAGAAGCCGTCGGTAGTCTGCCGCCCCTGGCACGCCAACACATGCGAGGACGTACACCTCAACAGCGGCGCCACGGTCTTCAACCACCCGGCGCTGAACTACGGCACGGCCTCGGTGGACTTCGAGACCAAGCCCGGCATGTGGTACTCGCTGTCGTCGCCCCTGCAGAGCGTCTACGCCGGCGACATGTACCTGCCAACAAACGGAGCGCGTCAGGAGACCCGCCTGTTCCGCGACATCAACTTTGAGACGGAGGGCCGTCCATACGACCGTTTCCGCCCCGCCGTCTACCAGCGCTCATGGAACACCGGCCAGGCTACCGTCTACGAGCTGCCCGGTCCCGACATACAGCGCAACGTGGCCGTCAAGTCGACCTGGAGTAATGTCTACAACGACGTGCAGGTCAACTACGGCGGCGGTCACGGCTTCTCCATCAAGACCGACGTCTCCCGCGTCCAGAACTCCAAAGAGCGCGTGAAGTTCCGCCTGCCCAAGGCCGACAGGACATACAGGTATTACACGATGGACGGCACCGTCAGCGGTGACGAGCAGGCCGTGGCCCGCACCAACGCCGGCCGCCTCTACGACGGCGACGTGACGGCGGCCCTCACCGGCGCGGTGGCAGGCAAATACTTCATGGCGGGCAACCCGTACCTGCGCTACCTCAGCCCCAAGGACTTCCTCGACGCCAACCCGCAGCTTGAGCGTAAGATTTACATCATGAACAGCGAGGGCCACCTCGACATGGTGGTCGCCGCCGACGGCACCGTCACCTCGGCAGGCACCCTGCCCAATAACGGCCTGATCGCCCCCATGCAGGGCTTTTTCGTGGTGGCGAATGACAATAAACTGTCGCAGGACGTCACCTTCAGCCTCGACATGGCTGCCGACAACCCCGTGGCCGACAACAACCCGACACCGCTCAACGCGCCCCGCAAGGCCCGCGCCGAAAGCGCGGCCGGTTTCGGCGGCATCACCGTCACCGCCTCGGCGGACGGCAAGGACCTCTCGTCGGCGGTAATACGCCTGGACGGCGCGGCATCGGAGAAATATGACGCCGACGAGGACGTCACCCTCTTTATCGACGGCCTCTCGGACAACCCACGCGTCTACACCGTCGCCGACGGCGTGGCAACGACCATCAACACGCTGCCCGTCATCGACCGCGTGGAGGTGGGTCTGGTCAACGATGACCGTCCCGTCACGCTGACCTTCACCGGTGTCGAGGGCGCCGGCAACGGCTACGTCCTCTACGACGCCGAGACGGGCGATGTGACACCCCTCACCGAGGGTCTGTCGGTCAGCGTGTGCGGCATGGCCTCGCAGCGCTTCTTCATCACCGCTGCCGCCGATGACATCGAGACCATCCCGGCCATCGGCGTCAGTGTCAGCGGTCGCGAGGTCACCGTCACCGCCACCGCCGCCGAGGACGCCCTCGACGTCATGGTCTTCGACTCGGTAGGCCGCAGCATACTCAGCGTCACCGACCCCTCGGGCGAGGCCGTCTTCTCGCTCAACCCCGGCGTCTACGTCATCAAGGCCTCCACCGGCCCCCGCAACCTCGTCCGCAAGGTCATCATCAAGTAATGTTTCTTATCGTATGAAAATGCGCACACTGATATTCGTTCTGACGCTTGCCGCGGCCATGGTGGCCGCGGCAAAGGCGCCGAAACTGGTCTTTGCCGACGGACACACGTCGGTGGACATGGGCGTGGTGTACAAGGACAGCGTGGTCACCCGTGACGTCAGAATCGTCAACGCGGGCGACTCGGACCTTGTGCTCTACACCATCTTCTCGGGCTGCCGCTGCGCCTGGGCCAAATTTCCCCGCACGCCCATCGCCCCCGGCGACACCGCCGTCCTCGAGGTCGGCTTCGACGCCAAAGACCGCATCCCCGGCGGCTTCGTACGCCAGCTCAAAATCCGCTCCAACGACCCCCGCTCCCCCGAGACCCTCCTCCTCCGCGGCGACATCGAGCGCAAACGGTAACCGGCCCCCGGAAGCATTGCAGGGATGCACCACGGTGCATCCGCACCATAAAACCACATCCCCTGATGAAACCTATCCTCACACTCATATCCAAAGCCGCGAAAACTGCCGTGACAGCCGTTTTTGCGGCCTTGCTGTTTGCCTCCTGCGTCAGCGACGACACCCCCGACGCCCACGCGGATGGCTCGCGCCTCAAGGTCGGCGACGCCGTCCCCGCCTTCACCGTCACCCTCGATGACGGCACACCGTTCACCGGCCCCGATGACCTGCTGGGCCACACAACCGTCCTCGTCTTCTTCAACACGACATGCCCCGACTGTCAGCGCGAGTTGCCCCTCCTGCAGGCCCGCCACGACGCCGGCGAGCGCATCGTCTGCATCTCCCGCGCCGAGTCCGCCACCGACATCGCCGCCTACTGGACGGCCCACGCCCTCACCCTCCCCTACGCCGCCGTCCCCGACCGCAGCGTCTACAACCTCTTCGCCCAAACCGGCATCCCCCGCACCTATACCGTCTCCCCCGAGGCCCGCATCCTCTCCCTCACCTCCTCCGAGTAGCATCACAGAAATATTTTGTCACAGAGGGTATTTTGCCGCAGAGGGCATTTTATCGCGATTGCATCGCGATTTTTTCTTTTATCACGGAAAGGAGCTTAACGGCACGGATTGGTCACGGAAGTTTTTGTTTAAGGGGAACATAATAGGAATTGGATTGGAAGGCGCTTCGCGCCCCAAAAGCCTCCGGACGTTTGGCTACATACTAAGTCGCGCCCCCGGGAAGATGCGATATTTGAAATCCGCCAAATAACTCAGGTCTAACTTCTTCTGTGAAAGGGGGCATAGCGAAGCTGCCCCCGCTTCCGTTATATTTCTCATTAAAACTAAAAATTCCGTGAACCATCCGTGCAGTTCCGCTCCTTTCCGTGATAAAAAAAATTTCGAGAGCACACGCCCGAGAAATGAAAAAGCCTTCTCCGCGTAAAACCATCTCCGCGGCAGAAAGCGTTGCAGAGATGTGGCAAATCGCTGACGGTGTTAAAATGTGGTTACATTGGGGGGACAATGTATCGCCGGATTTGGGGCGGGAGACGGTTTTTGCTACATTTGTTTTGAACAATTGGCGCGGTCATGTGTTATGTCCTTTGTTATCCTGAGGTATATCCTACCGCGTGAACTTTTCTAACGCGAAATTGTTTATCCGCGATATCCGCGAAATTGTCTAACCGCGAATTGCTGTCACTGCGCCCGCTGCGGGCTGACACGATTCATCACATACAGTAATGGCCGAGACCGAAAAGGACTTCATCAGTCTGGTGATTCCCGCATTCAATACGGGCAAGTACCTGGCGCGCTGTCTGGACAGCGTGCTCAGGGCGTGCGACCCCGACTGCGAGGTCATCATCGTCGACGATGCGTCCACCGACGACACCGCCGAGGTTGCCGACCGCTACATGCAGCGCGATCCGCGCGTCTACCTTGTGCGCCTCGACGAGCATGCCGGAGCCGCCGCGGCACGTCTGCGCGGTGTCAGCGAGGCCCAGGGCGAGTGGATTTTCTTCGTCGACTCGGACGACACCCTCCCCGCCGACGCCATCACCGCACTGCGCGGCATGATTTCGCCCGACGTCGACATCATCGCGGGCAACATGACCATAGTCGAGAACGGCAGCCGCTCGCTCGGTCTCACCGGTCCCAAGTTCGACATGGAGGGCAAGGAGTTCGCCGAGTATGTGATGACAAACGAAGTCTCGGTGCTCCTCATCGGCAAGATGTACCGCCTGACGCTCTTCAACAACATGTTCTGGGACACCGACCCCATCTACGGCGGCATCTACCACCGCATGCTCCTGCTGTCGATGGCCTGCGCCGCCCGCAAGGTCCGCGTCAACCCCGCCGCCCACGTCTACAACTACCTCAAACGCCCGTTCACGCTGTCGGCGCTCATCTTCGTGCGCCCCGACAGCGTCTCGCGCCTATGGCAGGCCGTGGCCACACTGCCAGTGTCGCGCAAAGCCCTGCTGTACTGGGGACTGCATATCATCGACAAATACCTCATCAACCGCGGCATACCCTTCGACAACGAATTCCTCCCTGCCGTAGAGCTGCGCAACCTCATGCTCTCCGAAAAGATTGACGACCCGAAGCTGGCCGAGATGGGTAAATTGCTGTATTCGGAGAAAAAACGTCTGAAATACACACAGAAACTTCTGCGCGAGGGCCAGCTGACGGTGCCGGCGCCACACTTCTCGTTCATCATCTGCGCCGACCGCAACGCACGGGACGTGCGCAAGACCGTGCACAGCATCCTCGACTCGGGCCTGCGCAATATCGAAATCGTCATCATCGACCCCGACAACGACGACCGCACGTCGGTGGAGCTGCAGCGCATAGCGGTGTTCGTGCCGCGTGTGGTCCTCGAGAAATCCCCCGAAGGCGTGCCGACGCGGCTTACGGGTCTGAGGACGGCCAGGGGCCTGGCGACGATGTTCGTCGATGCCGGAGACGGCGTGGACGCACACGGTATCTCCGACGCATTCAGCCTCATCAACACGGGCGCCCAGCTGGTGTTCATGGCTACGCGTTTCGACTTCATGCGCGGGATGAAGAAGGAGGTCTACGACCCCTCCAAGTGCATCCCCGTGCACCAGGGCGCCCAGGCTACCTACGACAGCCTGTCGTCGATGGGCGAGATGCTGGCGATGGTGTACGGAGTGGCCTTTGACCGGCGCTTCCTCATGGAGAACCGCAAGCACATCGCCGACATCGAGTACGACCTGCAGTACCGCACGCTCATGCTGCTCAATCTGCTGTCCATCAAGCCACACATCGCCGCCACGGGTACGGTGGGATATTACCGCCACACGGTCTATCCGCACCGCAGGCTCACCGAGCGCATCAGCTCGTATTACACTGTAGGCGTAGGCATACTGTGGAACCTCCACCGCACGGGCAACGACGACCCGGGACACATGCGCTCGACGGCGATGGGCATCACGGGGCATGTGCAGCGTACCCTCGCCCACATGATGACGCTGCCGATGATAGGACACATGCGCGCCCGCAAGTTCATCACGCGCCTGCTGGAGAGCCCCGAGGCCAAGAAATTCTACGACGAGGCCGGCATCGAGCATCCTGACACAGACACAGTGATGACCAAATCGAAAGCCCACTACAACCGCCACTTCTGGCGATATCTGCTCGAATTTTTAACCGGAGATTAGAGGGGTGTCGTGATAACGACCCATCCGGACACACGGATAAAACATAATTTATCAGCAATGTAGGGACATCGCTTTGCGATGTCAGGCCGGCCAAACGTGCCAAAGGCACGTCCCTACATTGTGATGGCACCGCGATTCCCGGTTACTCCAGCATGGATTTGAAGATGTCCGTTTCTGCGGGGCCGACGGATGAACCGGCGGTGAGGTCCCAGTAGGAGGTGTTCAGCTCCATCAGTGCCTGGGTGGTGACTATCCAGCTCTGTATCCAGCCGGTGAGGGTCGAGAGGGAGCCCCAGCCGGAGTCGGCGTCGGAGGCCCAGTAATCCCAGTTCCTGTAATTGAAAGCGCGGAACCAGGCGCCGTCGACGTTGCGCACCTTGTCGCTGCGCACCTGTATGCGCGTCAGGAAGTCGGACAGTCGCCCGGCGGCCCCGGCCAGTTCGGCGCTGCCGGTGGCATGGGCAGCTTCGTTGAGGCCGAAGAAGGCGAAGTTGCAGGTGTACAGCATGTCGGCGATGGGGTCGCCGTTGTCGAAGATGAGGGGCGACTCGGCCGTGCCGTACTCGGCGTTTTTTTTCAGGCGTCCGAACATCCCCTTGGACGCATCGCCCAACTCCTCGCGCACGGCGCCGCATTCCACCTGGTTTTTGAGGAACTCCCGCGCCATGGTGTCGAGCCACTGCCGGTGCTCGTCGGTGGGCGACACGCGGTAGAGCCACGCCAGGGGCAGCAGCATGCGCGCCTTTTCCTGCTGGATGCCGTTTGTCCATCCCCAGCTGTCGGGATATGCCTTCATGGTGAGCGAGATACCGCGCTCGGCCATGTCATACAACGGCTGATAGCCGGTCTGTCTGTACAGCCACAGGTAGCAGGCCCACATCCACGACTCGAAGTGGGGATGCGGGTTGATGAGGTCGCGCTCCTGATAGAATTTGAGTCCGTTGCGCTGGATGTCGGCCTCCTCGAGGCGCTCGCCGCGGAAGCCGTTTTTACCCGTGGTGCGGAAATTGGCGAGGATGGCCTCGACCAGACGGCGGTTCCAGCGGTCCTCGCCCAGGACCTTGGCAGCGAGGAGCGAGCCCAGTATCGAGCGGGCGTTGTCATCGCCGTAATATACATGGTCATGCGTCTCCGACCAGCTCAGCAGGCCGTAGGTAGGGCTGGACGGGTCATTGCGCGGACCCTGCCGGAAGTGGTCGAATGAAAAGTCGGTGAGGTCGGCGGCAATCCGTTTGTAGCGGTCGTTGCCGAGGAGCATGCCGGTGATGGCGAAGGTCATCGAAGCCTCGCCCTGCACGTCGTCGCGCATCCAGTAGCGGTATTTCTGCCGTCCGTCACCGTCGATGGCCGAGCAATGGCCTTCGAGGACGCCAAGGGTGCCGTCGCCGTCGCATAGGCTGTCGGGAAGGCACGGGCCGACGGGTGACAGGCCGTCTCCCTCGTAGCGGTCGAGCCAGTCGGCCTTCCACGATTTGTCGATAAGAAAATGGCCGTTGAAAAACCACTCCACCCCCTTTCGCACCGAAGCGAGGCGCGCCGAGTCGGGCAGCACGTCATTGCGTCCGTAAGCGGGATGCACATCCGAGGGCCAGCGCGAAAACCGCACCTCGTCCCCCGTCAGATTGCTCATCACGCACTCCCAGAACGTCTTCCAGCGATGCTCGGGGATAAGCCGCAGCCGCGCAAAGTCGCTCAGCCGCGCCGTGCTCACCCAAAGGCCCTCCTCTGGCCTGTACACCAGCGGGAACGCTTCCGTGTCCTCAAGGCCATACTCAGCCCGGTCAAATCCGGCCACGCGGGCCAGCACCATCAGCGGCTTCTCCACCTGGGCGCGCACGTATCGGCCGCGGTTGGCCGACAGCAGGCGCATGGCCTCCAGCCCCGGCGCCAGACTATCCGTCACCACAACGCGCTCAAAGTCAATGTCGTGAATTTGCGGAAGCGTGTCCGCCAGCGAGGCAAAATCGGCGAACACCCGCAGCCCCTTGTCACGGATAAGAGCCAGATGTTTTTTACCGAGCCTCAGTACGCTGTCGCCGCCTGAGAGCAGCACGGCACTTTTCTCCGGCGCGTGCCTCAGCACCTCATCCACATCGCCGCCGGGCACAATTCCGTACCCCTCGGCGACCAGCAGTCTTACCAAATCGTTGTCCTTGTCTGCCAGACAATACACGTTTTTGCGCTGAGCCGAAACTGCCGGCACACACATCAGGCAAGCCATCGTCCATGCGGCAGCCACCCGCCATATATTTCTGTCTTTCATTGTCATGCCATTGATTGGTTAAGGGATGTGAAGGTCTTCCGACAGTGATGTAGGGACGTGCCTTTGGCACGTTGGACCGCGTTGTAGGATTGCGGCATGCCGTGGCCTTTACGTCCTTGCGGGACCGACATCGCAAAGCGATGTCCCTACATTGGCAGGATGCAAACTGTCACCCAAACATCGTGATAATGTCTCTGCAAATATACGCCAAATTTGAGAAATCCGGAGCACGGAGTTTTAATAAAGTGTAATTAGGCCGTATTTGATGTACAATTGGGCCGGGTAATGAAACTTTTTTTGTAATTTTGCGGTTGAAAGGGTGGAGTGTGTCCGCTCCCCCGACACTGATTGTACGTAAAACACAAAACTTTAAGTAATAATTCTCATACAATGGTAAATTACAAAGATTTAGGTCTTGTCAACACTCGCGAGATGTTCGCTAAGGCCATCAAAGGCGGATACGCCATCCCCGCTTTCAACTTCAACAACATGGAGCAGCTGCAGGCCATCATCAAGGCTGCAGCCGAAGAGAAATCGCCCGTAATCCTCCAGGTTTCGAAAGGCGCCCGCAACTACGCCAACGCCACCCTGCTGCGCTACATGGCCCAGGGTGCCGTAGCCTACGCCAAGGAGCTGGGCTGGGAGAACCCCCAGATTGTCCTGCACCTCGACCACGGCGACAGCTTCGAGCTCTGCAAGAGCTGCATCGAGTCCGGCTTCTCGTCCGTAATGATTGACGGCAGCCACCTCCCCTACGAGGAGAACGTCGCCCTCACCAAGCAGGTCGCCGACTACGCCCACCAGTACGACGTCACCGTCGAGGGCGAGCTTGGCGTGCTGGCCGGCGTCGAGGATGAAGTCTCGAGCGACCACCACACCTACACCGACCCCAACGAGGTAGTCGACTTCGCCACCCGCACCGGCTGCGACAGCCTCGCCATCTCAATCGGCACCAGCCACGGCGCCTACAAGTTCACCCCCGCCCAGTGCACCCGCAACGAGGACGGCAAGCTCGTTCCCCCGCCCCTGGCTTTCGACGTCCTTGACGCCGTCATGGAGAAACTCCCCGGCTTCCCCATCGTACTGCACGGCTCGTCCAGCGTTCCCCAGGACGAGGTTGACACCATCAACATGTTCGGCGGCAAGCTCCCCGACGCCATCGGCATCCCCGAGGAGCAGCTCCGCAAGGCCGCCAAGAGCGCCGTCTGCAAGATCAACATCGACTCGGACAGCCGTCTGGCCATGACCGCCGCCGTACGCCGCGTCTTCGCCGAGAAGCCCTCGGAGTTCGACCCCCGCAAGTACCTCGGTCCCGCCCGCGACAACATGGAGAAGCTCTACAAGCACAAAATCGTCAACGTTCTCGGCTCCAACGGCAAAGCCTGAGCCACGACCCTAAAGGGTGTGTCCAAATGACGCCCCTGACATAACCCCTACGGCCACCCGCGACATCCCGCAGGTGGCCGTTGTTTTATTGGCAGGCAAAATCCGTGCCCATCAAAAAAGGGAGGCTTGCGCCTCCCTTTTCAGGTTATATGGTGGGTGTGTTATCAGTCGGTGAAGATGACGATGCGGTTCCAGTTGTTGACGTCGTAGGGCTGGGTGTCCGAGCCTTCGGCCTGGATGGACAGGCGGTCGGGGTTGATGCCGTACTTGTTGACGAGCTGGTCGCGGACGGCCTCGGCGCGGCGCTTGGACAGGCCCATGTTGTATTCGGCAGTGCCCGTGTCCTTGTCGGCGTAGCCGCTGATGGTGACGTTCTGGTCGGGGTTAGACTTCATCCACTGGGCCACGTTGTAGACGTTGACCTCCTCGTAGGGCTGGATGACGGCGCTGTTGATCTTGAAGCGTACGGTGGCCAGCAGGGGAGCGGCGGCAGTAGCGGGCTGCTGAGGAGCAACCTCGGGGCAGGGAAGCTGTGCCTCGGCGGCGGCAAGAGCGGCAGCGGTGGTGGCAAGTTCGCCACGCAGGTCGTTGACCTGGCCGTTGAGGCTGTTGATATAGTTTACATAGTCGCAGGGGTTGTAGCTCTTGAAGCCCGAGCCACCGATATTGAAGATAAGACCGCCCATGCAGGTGAAGTTGACGTCTACGCAGTCACCGATGACGGTATGGTTGAAGCTGTCGCCGTAGAACTGTGCACGGCCTTCGGCGAAGATGTCGACAACATCGCTGCAGCGGAAGCGCAGCTGGATACCGGCGCTGACGGGGAGCATCCACTGGTTCTTGCGCAGACTGCCGCTGTCATACGACACGTTGTAGTTCTCGCCTCTGTATTTCCAGGCGAAAGTGCCGCCGAGACCTACGAAAGGCACAACGGAGAAGACGCGTTTGGGATTGACCTTGAATGAGTTGAACATGTCCCACATAAGGTCAAAGTTGCCGCTTACATAGTTGAATTTGTTGAAATTGCCGTTCTTGAAATGGATAGCACCGCCCTGGAAGCTCAGACGCCAGCCCAGATAGGGCGACATCCATTTACCGAAGGCAAAATTATACGAGGCGGTGATGGGGTGTGTGTCACTTCCCTTGGGATACCAGTGCTCGCCCATGAGCACGTCGATACCGGCGCCGAGCTGGATGAACCAGTTGCTGTGGCGGTCAGAGTAATAATAGGTGTGGCAGGGAACGTCGACGACATCGACAACCGAGACCTCTTCTACAACAACTTCGTCCTGAGCCGAAGCCTTGTTGGCGGCGAAAAGCATGCACGAGCATGCGCCGAGAAGCAGTAGAGACTTTTTCATAGTGTGTGAGTATTAATGTTAGACTTGTATTTTGAGTTTTCTATAGGGATGCCGGGTGATGTGTCCGGCGTGGATTTTTGTGCCGGGTGTGTTTTGGAAGTTATGAATGTTTTGGATGTATC
>JBJEDC010000104.1:0-30761 GCA_051871645.1 Muribaculaceae bacterium
TTTTTTTCATGGTGAATGTATTGGCGTTTATTATTGGATGTTATCGACGGCGTTTTTTGCGTCGTCCGCACCATTTATATACCAGGTAAGGACATGTCGTTTGTCGTTGCGTTCGATTTTGAATTTTATTGTCCGGCCGTTTTCTGCCCTGAAAGGGCAGACGGCCACGGCGGGGTTTTCTATTTTCATTGTTGTTGGCGTTTGAGGTGTCCATGGTTAGAAAGTGCATGAGTTTTTTTGCAACATACCTAACAACGATGCCAAAATCAGTTGCGGTAGCCGAAAATGTCAACCGATATTCTGGCGATGGTTTTGGCGCTTACGCCGAGCGCTTCCTGTATTTGTCGGTATGTCTGCCCCTCAATCAGTCGGTTGCGTATTTCGGTTTCGAGGCCGTCCCTTCTGATTTGGCGGATTTTGCTGCGCAGTTCCTCGACGTAGAGGCTTTTTTCGCGCAGTTCGACCAAGGCATGGCCGAGTTCGCACTGAAGGTTTCGCAGTTCGACGGAGTTAAATACATTTTCTTTCATAGCGGTAATAATGGTTTAAGGGTTAAAATAAATGTTTATTAACATTTGCTATCGCTCCGGTTTTGATAGCGGGGTGATAGCGCTATCAGTCGCTATCAAATTTGATAGTGATAGCAAAATGATGGTTCGTAGAGAAAAATTTGGGGGTCTAAAATATATATAATATATATTATATATTATATATATTTTAGGGGTTTGTAGTGATAGCGGTTTTTAAGGGTGCTATCGCTCCGTTTTTGATAGCGGGATGATAGCGCTATCAAGTGCTATCAATTTTGATAGCGATAGCACCCGTTCCTCCATCATTCTGTATCGCGAATTTTCTTACTGACCTTGGCGATGTCTCGCGGAGTAACGCCAAGTTCGCGCTGTATAGTCCTGTAAGACTCGCCCTCACGTAGCCGCCGTTCAATTTCACTGTCGGCCTCCTTGCGCTTTTCGTAGTCCTCGTCGGGCTCGTCGAGGTTTTCGGCCTCGGTGCCGTAGCCGTTGACCCGGAAATGAAGAAAGTCATCATCCTTGACGATGTCGCATTCGATTACGTTGTCGTCGCCGTAGGTCATCTCGGTCGAACGCACTTTAATTTGCTTAATATATCGCGACGATGGGCGGTTCTTCTTGGACGTGCCGATGGCGAAAATTGAGTCCATAAAGTTTGCGATGCGCTTTGAGCCAGCAAGTGAGTTCTGCGTCAGCGGAGTGTTGGTGTTTCGCTTGGGCGTGTGGGCGAGCACCAGCACCGAATATCCGCCACGTTTCTTCATCTGAATGAGGCGCGACATCAGTTGCGCGGCAGCGTCGCCGCTCTCGCTCTTCGAGGTGAGCCACGTGATATTGTCGATGATAATGATTTTAGCGCCGGAATTCTTTGCAAGCAGTTCCACCTGGTCGAGGACGGCCTCGATGTTGTCCTCGACAAACGCCTCGGGGTTGAGTTCGACGCGTACAAAGTTGTCGGGAAAGACATGCAGGCTCAATGTTTCCTCATTTGAGTAGCGGCGCTGAAATTGCTTGTCGGTAAGTTCAAAGTCAAAATACAGCACCTTGTCGGTGGCCGAAATCTCGGCGGCAATCTGCACGGCGAGTATGGATTTGCCGAGGTTTGTATCGGCAAAGAGGCAACACACCTCGTCCTCAAACCAAAGTTCGTGCCAAAGACTGCGCGGGTTTGGGCGCTTTGCGGCGTCTGAAATCCAAACATTTGCACATTTTGCTATAAACAGCCCTTTGTCGATTGGCGGTTTATCAGAACCTGCGGACAGCGGTGTAAAATTGTCGAAATCTACTCCGGAATATGTTTCCATAGATTAGCGGTTTTGGTTGTCGTGTAACTTTACGGAAATAAACTCGTATCGCTTGCCGTTTTCGACACATGCTGCATAAGCATCCGGGAACTCTGCCTGCAGGCGTTTGAGGTCGACTGTGCATTTAAGTGGGGTCTGCCGCAGGAAGATTGATGCGCGTTTGCCCTTAAGGACGCGTATACCCATCTTTTGCATGCGGCGTTTTATGCGCTCGCGGGCAACATTTGAGCGTGTGCGCACACCCTGCAGCTCCACCTCAATGTCAAAATCCGTTTCGTCGTCGGTGAGTGCGGCGGTGACAAAGGCGTCGTACGTTGAGCGGATGTCGGCGGGGTCAATGCCGTCCAGGTCGACGGTGCCGATGCGGGTCTCGTCGGGTGTGATTTTGGCCGGATTGACAAGGATGTAGGCGAAGCGGGGCTTTTTGCCGTCGCCGGATTGGTCGGCCGTCTTGTGGCTGACGATGTACGCCCATATGCGGGCGATGTTGTCAGCTCCTTTTGTGCGTGGCAGCACAAGGACATTAGTTGTGCCGACAACAAAATTGACAGCGAGGAACATACCCTCCACAAGATTGATGTGTAAGTCCTCAATGAGGCTAATGTTTTCGCCTCCGTTGATGCCTGCGGCGAGGTGGAGCGGCGAGAAGCCGCTGCCCCCCCCTGCCTCTTTGAGGAGGTACATTGACTTTAGGCGCGTCATGACGGCATTGTAGCTGAACCGCCTGATGTTTCGCGTGGCCTTCATGCCGCATAGGTGGCAGAGCGTTGGCAGTAGGTTTTTTTGGTTTAACATGAGTAAAAGATGTCTAACTTAAACGGAAAGATGTTTGAATTGCGCTGCAAAGGTAATATATAAACATAATACCAAACAAGTTTATGTTTAAAGTTTAACATTCATTAACCAAATTATTGTTTGAGGTAAACAAAATATGGTTACCTTTGCATCGTGAACCTTGAAACAAAAGTCAAACCCTCAAAATAATTGAAACAATGAGTTACAAAAGTGTTTTTACCCAAAGCCAGACGGTAAGAATAGAAAAAGCCAACGACATCCTTGCCGCGAGCGCCGAAAAAGTTGAGCCGCTGTGGTCGCCCTTTTGGAACCGCGGCGAGATTTGCGTGCTGTTCAGCGAAACCAATGTCGGCAAGTCCATCCTTGCAACGCAGATTGCCGACAACATCGCAAACGGCTACAACAGCATAACAGGCGCGGACGGCGACCCTATTAAGACAGTGTATTTCGACTACGAACTTAGCGACGAGCAATTCCGCGACCGCTATGCCGGTGCCGAGTTCAGCGACAACTTTTACCGCGCATCACCCTTCGACGACAGCATAGAGTTTCTGTGCCTTGAGAGTGCTTACAACGACATCGTCAACGCAATGGAGGATGGCGCCAAGGCCGTCATCGTGGACAACATAACCTACCTCACAAGCGCCATCAACGACGCTGCCACGATGCTCGACCTGCTGAAAAGGCTGAAAGCCAAAGTAAAGGAGTATGGCGCGTCGCTTTTACTTATAACGCACACGCCCAAACGCAGTCAGAAGGAGATACTGACCCGCGCCGACGCGGCGGGGTCGAGCTATCTGCTCAATTTCTGCGACTCGGCTTTTGCCATAGGCCGCAGCTATCTCAACAGCCGCTACCGCTACGTCAAACAGATAAAGAACCGCGTGGGCGAGTTTACGTACACCGAGGAGAATGTGCTTGTTGGCGTTTTCGAAAAGCGTGACGGCATGCTGCAGTTCGTGCCCGTGGTAGAACAAAGCGAGTACCTCCACCTTGAAGCCAAGTGAGCCATGGAAAAGAAACTGCAGAACGACTACCAGCGCATCATAGAGATGTGCTACAGGGCGCGCACCGTTGAGGAGGCGCAGGTTGCCCTTTTCTACGCCGAACTGATGTGCGAGCAACTGGGTTATGACAACGAGGGACTGGCCTTCAGCGGCGGATACCCTATGCACGGCACAATGGAACCGCTGCACGAGGCGATTTGGCGGGGCATAGGGCAGGCGTTGTCGGCGTCGCCGAGTCGCATCCACGCCTTTGAGCCGGAACGCGTGAACAGCTATCGCGGGCGCCTGCTAAAGGTGGAGCTAAAAAACGTCGAGCACCGCGCCAAGGGTGCGGGCGCCCCAGTCGACAGCAACCTCGACAGCCTGCTCAGCGCCGTGCACAGCCTCCACGACATGGGCTTCATGGGTGGCCAAACGTCGTACATTTAGAAGAAATTTCTATATGCGTTTTTCATTTTTAAAGGTTTAGTGTTTTTCATAATAATTGGTTTTACTCGGCGGGAGAGCCCGTGAGGGTGCGCCACCGGCGCCGGCGCAGCCAGCCGCATCAGCCTCGGCACTGCCGTAGTCTTCGGCATGGCCGTCAACGCCATCGTCGGCACCCTCTTCGTCCCCAATTTCTGGGAGCTCCTGCAGCTGCTCCAGGAAAAATACCTCTCCCGCATCTTCGCCGGCTCCAACGGCCCCACATCCCCCGCCGGTCCGAAGCCTCCCGCAAACTCGTCCTCCTCGGCTGGCATCTGACATCTTTAACTCTCTCAAAAAAAATGGGCTGTTTCCCGGTTATACTCGGCAAACAGCCCATTTTTGTCTTAATTTCCAATTATAACCGGAAAAGTATAACGGTTGACAGACGCATCATTTAGAGATGTCGTGGCGGAGAATGGAAGCTGCGGCGATGCGGACTTCCTCGATAATGGTTAGGCATCGTGGCTCGGAAAGTTTGATATTGGTACCGACGGCGAGAAAATCCGAGAGGGTGGGATGTCCGGTGCCGTTGACTGAGGTGGCGTGCTCGCCGTTGTAGCCTTCGGAGCAGAGCGTGAGGTCGTAGGCCGGGGCAAGGCGCCACCGCCAGGCTCCGGTATCCGGGTCTTTGACAACGTAGAAACTGAAGTTTTTGCAGTGGTCGTCTTTGTTTTCGGTGAGGTAGTTGAAGAGCATGCGGCGATACATCTGCTCCACGTCTTCCTGGCTTTGGGTGATATATCCGGTTAGGGCGAGAAGGTTTGAGTAATCCATGAACGGCTCGCTGAGCGACAGTCCCAGCAAGCCACCGGCAGTTGCCGTGTGTAGCCGGTTTCCGTTGCTGTCGATGTCGAAACGCCGCGATGCGAAATAGCGACCGTTAACAAGGCGAAAGTCAGGTACAATAATCCTGCATTTACGGGCAACTTCGTTATAACGGTATTCCTGAATGCCTATGTCGGTAGGGTCGTAAGTATGTCTGAATTTGACAATCCAGTGACCGGCGTCATCCGTAAATATGGCTTTCGGACGTGCACCGCCGCTGTTGCCGCTGTTGTACAGCAAAAGACCGGCATCGTCATCCTGTTGTTCTTTCAGCACTTCAAGCGCAATCTGCTGAATCCTGTCGAAATCGGCCAGGGGCTCTTCCTGTTCGAGGATGAGGGCAGGGGAGTAGGTGAGTGCGCCCATACCGTTGTCGCCAACAATAGCGAGCCTGTCCAGTGATGACAAATCCAAGTCATTGATGCCTTTTCTCAATAATGCTTTGTGAAGTAGGTAACGGCCGTATCCATCGGGGAGACTGTCTTCAAAGATACCGAAATTGCCGGAGAACGGCCGGGGTTTGGCGATGAAGATACCGGGTTTTAGTGGTAGCTCCAACGGGGAAATGCTGAATCCGTCGGCAATCCATGATTTGTCATATTCGAAGACATTTAGGCGATTGTCGGGTGATAGCGAGAGAATGCCGACTGTTTGCCCGCGGAAATTTATTGAGAGCTTTTCTACTTTTTTCATGGATTATGTTGTTTGGGATAGGCGCGTTTGCTGTGGGTTTTGCGGCGTATTTGGTCGAGTTCCTCCATGGTGCTGAATTTGGAGGTGTCGAAAAGAGTGCGGATTTCAGAGGTATAGCCTAAGGCCATCGCCAGCTTGACAAGGGACTCAAAGGCGATGAAGCCTTTCTGCTCGAAGCGGGCGACGGTGGACAAAGGCACCCCGGACAGTTCGGCGATGCGCCTGCGTGTGATGTTTTTTTCCACGCGTCGACGTCGGAAACTATATGCCACCTGACGTGCGATGTCTTCTGCATTGTCGAGTGTGAAGTTATCCAATAATGCTAATATACTGCTGCTATCTATCGAATTCTGCATAATACTGCTAATATTATGTCACAAATATAGCTGATTTATTTGAGATAAACAAGAGAATTATAGGCTATTTTGATAAGATATGGGGATAAATGGAGGTGCGCGTTTCGTGGTGTGCGATTAATTTTGTAATTTCGTGGGCTAAAATGTTTTTTGGAATAGAATGAAAGTACTTAAGTTTGGCGGGACGTCGGTGGGCAGTGCCGGGCGCATCAGGCATGTGGCGCGGCTGGTGTCGACGCGCGGGCGCAATATCATCGTGCTCTCGGCTATGGCCGGGACAACGAATACTCTTGTGGACATCTGCAACTATCTTTACAAGAAGAACCAGGCAGGCGCCCGCGAGACGGTCAATGCCATGCAGAGCCGGTACGAGCAGGTCATCGCCGAGCTCTTCAACACGCCGTCGTCGGGAACGCGCGGCGGTGCCATGATGAGCCAGGCGGCTACGGAGATGCGCGAGAAGGCCACGGCGGACGTCAACCGCTGTCTGTCATACATCCGCTCGCTTATCGACGTCGATTTCACCGATACTGACGAGAAGGAGATACTGGCTCAGGGCGAGCTGATGTCGACGGCCCTGATGCTGGCTTATCTGAAATTCACCGGCGTCAACGCCGCAATGCTGCCGGCGCTGAAGTTCATGCGCACCGACGAGAACGGCGAGCCGGACTACAAATACATCACGCTGAGGCTGAAACGTCTCATCGCCATGAATCCCGACGCCGACCTCTATATCACGCAGGGATTTATCTGCCGCAACGAGTACGGCGACATCGACAACCTGCAGCGTGGCGGCTCGGACTACACCGCCTCGATTGTCGGCGCGGCCATCGAGGCCGACGAGATAGACATATGGACCGACATCGACGGCATGCACAACAACGACCCGCGCTATGTCAAGGGTACGCGCCCGGTCAGCGAGCTGCATTTCGAGGAGGCCGCCGAGCTGGCCTATTTCGGCGCCAAAATCCTGCACCCGGCATGCGTGCTCCCCGCCCGTCTGCACAACATACCCATCCGTCTGCTCAACACGATGGAGCCGGAGAAGCCCGGCACGCTCATTCACAACGTCAGTGTCCGCAACACCATCAAGGCTGTCTCGGCCAAGGACGACATCACCTGCATACACATCAAGTCGGGACGTATGTTCCTGGCGTACAGCTTCCTGCTGAAGGTTTTCGAGACCTTCGAGAAAAACCGCATGCCCATCCACATGGTGGCCACGAGCGAGGTCGGCGTGTCCGTCACCGTCGACTCGTCGCCGGCCCTTGCCGCCATCGTCGACGAGCTCAAGAATTTCGGCACTGTCACCACCGACGAGGACATGACCATCGTCTGCGTCGTAGGCGACCTGGACTGGCACAACGGCGGCATGGCCAGCCGCGCCATCGAAGCCCTCGGCGACATCCCTGTCCGTATGATCAGCTACGGCGGCTCAACCTACAACATCGCCATGCTCGTCCGCGCCGAGGACAAAGTAGAGGCTCTGACGAGGCTGTCTGACAGGCTGTTTAATAAAGGGTAATTTTACGGCAAAGCGTAAAAACGCCCGGCTCCGAAAGGAGGCCGGGCGTTTTTGTGTATGGGCGCTTTTTTACTTGCGGGTCACCAGCAGCTCATCGATGAGGGCGTGGTTGGTGTGGAGGTTCATGTTCTCGTTCTGAGGCTCGAAGGTGACGGTGAGGATGTGCTGCCCGGCGGTGAGGACGGCGTCGAGGCTGTTGGTGAGCCCCCAGTCATTCCAGGTGCCGCGGCCGCGGTGAGGCATCACGACCGTGCCGAGTTTCTTGCCGTCGACGCTTACGGTGCGCACGGCACAAGAGTTGCCGGTGTTGACCGGGCCGTTACCGTTGGCGTAGCGGAGGACAAAGGAGTATGTGCCGTCCTTGTCAACGGTGAAAGGAATTTCGATGGCGGTGCCGGTCTTGTGGTCAGTCTCAACGAAGCCGTTGCCGCGGAAGTCGGTCACCTTGCCCTTGGGCTGGAAGAGGATTTCAGACGAAACCATTGCCGTGCCCTCGCCGGGAATCTGGAACATGCGGCTCTCGCGTGTCGACAGGGGGATGGAGGCGAAGCCGGGCACGCCGTTTTTGTAGGCCACAACCTGATACTCGCCGGGGACGGAGGCGTCGTAGCTTGTGGAGTGAACCTGCTCGACGAATTTGCCGTCGCGGTAGATGTCATAGACCTCGCTGTACTCGACGGGGTCCCACCACAGGCGTGTGCCGTCGAGCCGCGTGATGGGCGTCCATGCGGCCTTGACGTTGGCGACCTCGTTTACGGGCAGCGGCTTGATTGGCTTGTTGTCCATCGTGATGACGATATTCAGCTCCTGACCTTTTTTCCTGGCCTTGGCGGCTTCGGCGGCGGTGATGACGGGAGCGTGCTCCTTGCCGTTGACGGAGAACGAGGCGATGGAGTCGCCGTAGCCCCTGACCTCGATGTTGAGGCGGGCGCCACGGTAGCCGAAGTTGTCGAGACGGCGGTTCTGACCCAGCGCCTCGGGCACGAACGGCGCAAAACGCAACTGATCTTTGTCGAAGTGTATGCCGAAGAGGATGCGGTGTGTGAGGGCGATGTTGCCGGCCAGACACCACAGCATGTTGGACGAGTTGAGTTCGGTGGCGATGTCGCCGTTATCGAGGTTGAAATTCTCCTTGTTGGTGGCGAAGAGGGCGGCGGGACGGAAGACGGCGCCGATGGCCTGCATCACGCCCTTTTCGTTGCCGGCCTTTGCCGAAGCCAGGCCCCACCAGGCGCCTACCCACGGCCACAGTGCGTTGTTGTGGTAGGCCGGCATGTCCTGAATCTGCGGATAGAAGATGGCCACGCCAAAAGGAGTTGTGGGGTTGGATGACGAGATTGTGCGGGCACGCTCGGGGCTTGCCACGTCCCATTCTATCGCCAGCGCCTCGCCCAGAGTCTCGGCACGGGGATTCATCATCAGGTTGTCGCGGCCGTAGAGATACATGCCGTAGTAGCCCTTGTCTTCCAGCCACAGCGTACGGTTGATGCCGTCGGCGATTTTCTGACTCTGCTCCAGAGCCTTCCGCGCCTCGTCCTTGTGGTCGAGGTCGGCGGCAATCTCGCTCAGCACCTTCCATGCCTGCTCGTGGACTACGCTGGTGCCGAGTGCCTGACTCTGGTATATGTCGGCCGTCTGCATCCATTTGGGATAAGACTGCTCGCGCCAGTCGATGAACGACGTCTCGCCGCGCACAAGCCCTGTCTTTTCGTCGTACAGGCCATTGGCAAGGTCATCCTCAAGGCTGTTCCTGATAATCGGGTAGACGTATTTCAGCCATTCGCGGTCGCCGGTGACCTTGTAGACCTCGTATGCGGCCACGGCCCATATCATGCGGTCGGTGCTGACGGGCCAGGCGCCGCCCGAGCCGGTGTCCTGGATGATGCGGCCGCGCGGATTGACCTTGTGCATCAGTGAGATGCGTGAGGCCTCGGGCTGCATGTATGCCATCGACAGGAGTATCGAGTACGAGACGTCGCGGGTCCACACGCCAGCCCATTCCTTGCCGGTGCGCAGCGTGGTGTCCGGCTCGACAGCGTTGACCATCTCATCCAGTCCCATGTTGTAGATTGCGGTGTGCAGCATATTGGGCGTGGTGAGCTGCGGGTACGACGAGATGTCGTTCTTGCGCTTCCATGTCTTGTCGATGCCCATATAGTAGCCGGGCTGTGCCGAGTATGTCGAGACAATCTCGAACGGGCCGTTGGCGGTGGCCATGAACGGCCCCTGGCTGATGGTGTCTCCGTGCCAGCTGTAGGCGGGCGTCTCCACTATCACTGTCGGCTGCGCGGCGGCCGTCATCGGAACGGCGAGCGCGGCAGCAGTCAGAAAGGCAGAAATTTTCATGTGTTTGATTGGTATATGAGGGGGATAATAATATCAGGCGGTTACCATTCGAAGCCGACGGTAAGACCGAGGTTGTGCAGGGTCACCGAGTTGTCGTGCCAGTAGGTATAGTTGTTGTTGGATGTAAGCAGCTGATATGTGACGGCGACGTTGACGGCCTGCTTGGGGTTCTGCGAGCTGACCGGGATGCGCACGCCAAGCGAGGGACGGAAATAGAACTGCGTCTCGTTGGACATGTATGCCGTCTTCATCATAAGGTCATCGTCGCCGATGAGCCATGCTGCACCGAGCTTGAGGCCGATGACGGCGGCAACCGAGTTGTCGTTGCCGATGCGGAAACGGAAATCGGTGAAGACGGGAATCATGCACTTTGTCTTTGCTGTTCCGCCGTATTCCCAGTCGTCGGGGTCCCAGGCGCCGTAGCGGTCGTCCTGTTGAGCCATCGCCACGTCGACTCCCATGCCGACGCCCATAAAGAACCAGCTGGCATACTGGAAGCCCTGCGATGTGCTTATACCTAAGAAGTTGGCGCGGTTTTTGCCCATGCCGGCAAGTCCGCTGGCCTCGACGAAGCCACGATATTGCATCGAGCCGGAGAGGGCGGGGGAGATGAGACTCGGCAACTGGTTGGCAATCTCGTAATACTGGGCCCGGGCGGGCACGGCCATGCCGACGGCCATGACAGCGGCGACGGCCAGGGAGAGTAACTTTTTCATGTTATAGCAGGTTTTTGTGTGTCGTATGTTGTGTATGTAATTTATGTTATGTATGAGGGGCCTATATAATATAGGTGTTTCAATAAAAACGAGCGATATCGGCGCTTGGTTCAGTCATGGCGCAGGGCAATACCTGACGTCAAAGGGCCGCTCCGTTTCTATGTAGAGCGGATGCGGCCCTTTGTGAGGGAATGAAAGTGCGCCCGAGGGGACTCGAACCCCTACATCCGAAGATATTAGATCCTAAGTCTAACGCGGCTACCAATTACGCCACGGGCGCCGGAATGTGCGGTTGACTTTTCAACCAATTGCAAAAGTACATAAAAAAAGCAAACCGTACAAGCCGCGCCGTGTATAGAAGACCTGATTGGCTGAATTGGCCCGGATGTTAGTCCGACGTACTTTTTTGTGACGATGAAACAAAAAAGGATGAATATTGGTCTTTTTTCTGTAAGGTCAAGCAAAATTTCGGTTGTTTGCAAGACAAAAATCAGATTTCATAGATTTTTTCGCTTTTCATCGCATTTTTTTAAGAAAATATTTGGCGGTAAAATTCAAATTTTATACTTTTGGAGCATCAATAGGTTCCTCCTTTAAAAGTTTCAACTGTTCAGGTACATTTATTGAAAGATTTTTATCGATACCAACATATTTCTAATTTTTAAAATAGGTTTGTTTATGAAAAAATTCTACACATTAGCTCTTGTTGCTGTTCTTGGCACTTCCGCTTCTTTCGCAGGACAGCGTCAGTTAACCGTAAACAACATTGTAGTCAAGGCTCAGGTCGAGCAGGCTGCAGTCAAGGCTGAAAAAAGCAGCCCCGCCAAAGCTCCCGCCAAAGTAGCCTCCATTGCCGAACTCAACGGCACATACGACTGGGCATACTCGAGCCGTCTGAGTTCAAAACCCAATCCTGAGCTTGTCATCACCATTGATGACGAAGCAACCGGCGCCGCTACAATCTCGGGCTTCCCTCAGGGCTTTGAGGTGAAGGCAACAGTCGACCTGTCAAAAAATATAATATCCATTGCCAACAACCAGGATCTTGGCAAGGATGGTAACGGTGATGCAAACTATTTCTATCTTAAATCCGCAGGAAGCGACGGAAAACTCATTGCCGGCGCTTCTTCCGCCGAAGCTACAGTAGGTACGATAGACGGCAGCTCAATCTCTTTCCCTGCTTTGGATATATGGGCAATCGGTGACCCCGCAAATGAGGCTGCCGGTTATTGGATGCTGACATACTCAAACGTACTCACCTATCAGAAAGAAAAAGTTCTTTATGGCGTAGGTACCGTTTCGGGCGATATGTTCTTCTCCGCATTCGGCAAGACTGCCGCTGACTACCAGGTAGACGTTTATAAGGATGACGAGACCGGCGACAAGCTCCTTGTAAAGGATCCCCTCAAAGGCCTCTACGCAGCATACGGATGGGATGAAGCAAGCCCCGCCATGATAATTGATGCTACTGATCCCGCCAACCTCGTGATTCCGGAGTTCTCGCTTGGTATTAACGGTGGTGATGAAGACGGTCTTTATTACGGTCTGTCTTACAGCGCAAATATGCAGGATATTACCAGCACTCCCGCTGCAAACAGAATAACTCTGACAAAGGATGAGAAATCAGCTGTAATCACTATTCCCGTTAAGAGTCTTTTCCTTTGGCCTTCGAATACAACGAAGCTCTATTACGTTAATATAGAAGATGCAATTACTATTACAATTGCACTGGCTGAGGCTGGTGTAGATGACATCGTAGTCGACGAGGACAGCAACGCTCCCGTTGAGTACTACAACCTGCAGGGCGTACGCGTAGCCGAGCCCGCAGCCGGTCAGCTTGTCATCCGTCGCCAGGGTAACAAGGCCACCAAGCTCCTTGTAAAGTAATCCCTGATTAATCAACAATAAAAAACGGTTGCCACCGCAAAAGTGGCAACCGTTTTTTTTGTATCGGGATGTGTGTCAGACGGTGGCGGTGACGGGCCACTGGAAGGCGCGGAGGCCGAGCTTGGGGGACTCGTCGTCGAGGGCTTTCAGACGGGCCATGATGCCCTCGGCGCGCTCGTCCTCGACGATGGTGATGATGGCGGAGTTCTCGCTGGGCCAGGCGTGGCTGCCGAGGTGCGGCTCGCCGCTGTTGCTGCCGCGTCCGTTGACGATGGGCCACGATGTGAAGCCGCGGCAGTTGTTGCGCTCAAGCATCTCGATGATGCGGTGATAGTGTGCCTGGTCAAAAGTTATCAGTATTGCTTGCATAATTTCTGCTTTTGAGGATGAATCAGTTATATTGAACGGCGAATCCATGTAGGGTGTGTCAAATTGCGGAAATCTAATGATGTAGGGACATCGCTTTGCGATGTTAAACCTGAAACCCAACGGATTGGATAAACATGCCAAAGGCATGTCCCTACATTCAGGCTATTTTGACACAGCCTATTTTTGATTTTGTTATTATTGTTTATTTGGCTTTGGCGTTTGCGAGTGCCTTGTGGTGCTTGCGGCGCTGACGGCGTATGCCGGTGGAGGCGAAGACGCAGTAGAGCACGGGCACGAACAGCAGGGTGAGGATGGTGGAGAAAGTGAGACCGCCGATGACGGCGGTACCCATCGGTCGCCACAGTTCGGCGCCCTGTCCGGTGCCTACGGCCATGGGCACCATGCCGAGGATGGTGGTGAGGGTGGTCATGACTACGGGACGCAGACGTGACTTGCCGCCCAGAATTACGGCGCGGCGTATCGACAGGCCGCGCTCGCGGTTGAGCGAGATATAGTCGATGAGCACTATACCGTTCTTGACCACGATACCGATAAGCATGATGGCGCCAATCATCGACATGACGTTGAGCGAGTGGCCCGTCAGCCACAGTATCAGGAATACGCCCGAGAAGGCGAAGAGCAGCGACGTCATGATGATGCCGGGGTAGGTGTAGCTTTCGAACTGGGCTGCCATGACGATGTAGACGAGTATCACAATGAGGACGGCCAGGGTGAGCAGGTCGGTGAAGCTCTCCTGCTGGTCTTCGTACGAGCCGGCAAGGTCGATGGAGATGCCCTGCGGCAGGTCCATGCCCTCGATGGCGGCCTGGGCGGGAACGACCACCTCCGACATGGGCACGCCCTGTACGGCGGTGCTGACGGTGATGATGCGTTCGCGGTCCTTGCGCTCGATGGTAGGCGGCGTGCTGCGCTCGACCACGGTGCCGACATCGCGGACGCGGACGGCGGTGCCGGCGCTGTTGTAGAGCAGTATGTTCTCGATGTCGCTGATGGAGGTGCGGTGCTCGGGGTCGTACATCACCTTGATGTCGTACTCCTCGCCGTCCTCGCGGAAGCGGCTTGCCAGCGAGCCGTTGATGCGGTTGCGCAGGGCGGTAGCCGCCGTGGCAAGGTTAAGGCCGTAGCGTGCCAGCTTCTCGCGGTCGAAATCCACCTGATACTCGGGCTGGTAGTCCGAGCGCGAGATGTTTATGTTGGCGGTGCCGGGGATGGCTTCGAGGACTTTCTTGAGGTTCTGTGCCACCGAGTCCGTTTCGGCGAAGTCGTAGCCGTAGATTTCAAAGTCCACGGTGGCCTGGCCGCCCATGCCGCCGCTCATGCCGCCGACATTGACGATGGCTTTCTTGTATTCGGGATAATGGCGGAGGTCCTTGCGCATCAGCTCGGCAATCTCCGATGACGAGCGGTCGCGGTCGCCGGGGTCACTCAGGCGGATGTTCATCGATACGATGTGCGAGCCGTTGTCGCGCAGCGAGGCGAAAGTGTTGTCCGACGAGGCCGAGCCGGTGGTGAAGTTGATGACCTCGATTTCGGGATATTTCTTGCGCCACTCGGCCACGAGGCGCTGTGTGGTCTCGCGGGTGATTTCCTCGCGGGTGCCGATGGGTGTCTCCAGCGAGACATTGAGGCGGGCGTCGTCGTTGGTGGGGAAGAACTCGGTGCCGACATGCTTCATAAGGAAGAGCGAGCCCACGAAGGTGCCCAGACAGATGAGTATGGTGATGAGGCGGTGGCTGACTACCCAGCCGAGCAGGCGGGCATAGCCGTTGTCTAAGGAGTCGAGGCCGCGGTTGACGGGCGTGAACAGCAGGGTGTAGAGTTTGCCGTGCTTATTGTTGCGGCGCAGCAGCTGCGAGCACAGCATGGGAGTCAGCGACAGGGCGCAGACGGTGGAGATAATCATCATGATTGTCACCATCCAGCCCAGCTGGCGGAAGAGCACGCCGGTCATGCCCGTGACGAGTGTGAGAGGGAAGAACACCGCAATCAGCGTCAGCGTGGAGGCAACTACGGAGACTGCCACCTCGTTGGTGCCGTGGACGGCGGCCTGTTTCGGGTCGGCGCCGCGTTCGATGTGCGTCGTCACGTTCTCCAGTACCACGATGGCGTCATCCACGACCATACCGATGGATATCGACAGCGCCGACAGTGAGACGATGTTGAGCGAGTCGCCCGTTATCGCCAGATAGATGAACGACGCTATCAGCGAGATAGGAATGGTGATGGTGATGATGAGCGTGGCGCGCCAGCGTCCTAAGAAGAAGAAGACCACGAGGATGACGAACAGCAGTGCGTACAGCACCGTCTCGACAAGCGAGTCGATGGTGTTGCGGATGTTGTCCGAGGTGTCGACGATGATGTCGAGCTTTACGTCCGAGGGCAGGCGCTTCTGCAGGCGCGGCAGCATCTCCAGCACCTTGTCGGAGATTTCCACCGAGTTGGCGCCGCTCTGCTTCTGGATGATGATCATGGCGCCCTTTTCGCCGTTGTTGAAAGTCTGCTGGGCGCGCTCCTCGATGGAGTCGTCGATGCGGGCGACGTCCTTGAGGTAGATGCTGCGTCCGCCGACGTTGCCGACGACTATTTCGGCCATCTGGTCGGCCGAGGTGAACTCGCCCTGCACGCGCATCGAGTACGAGTCGGAGCCTATGTCGATTGTGCCGCCGGGGATGTTGCGGTTTTCGGCGTTTATGACGCCCGAAATCTGCTCGATGCTGAGGCCGTAGGCCTCAAGGCGAGCCGGGTCGGCGTAGATGTGTATCTCACGCTTGGGCGCGCCGGAGATGGACACCGAGCCCACGCCGCTGATACGCGCCAGCGGGTTGGCTACGCCTTCGTCGAGGATTTTGTACAGGCCAGGCATGCTCTCGGTGGCGTTTACCGACAGCATGACGACGGGAATCATGTCCGACGAGAACTTGAAGATGATAGGTGTCTCCGCCTCGTCGGGGAGCTGCGAGGACACCATGTCCAGTTTGTCGCGGACATCGTTGGTGAGCACGTCGATGTCGTAGCCGTACTCAAACTCGAGGGTTATGACCGAGATGTTCTCGCGGCTCTTCGAGGTTATGTGCTTAAGGTTCGATACCGAGTTGAGGACGTTCTCGAGGGGTCGGGTGACGTTCTGCTCGATATCGGAGGCGCTGGCGCCCTGATAGGTCGTCATCACCATTATGGTGTTTGTGTCGATGTCGGGGTAGAGGTCGATGGGGAGCTTGCTGAGCGAGAACAGACCCAGGATTACTACCGTGACAAAGCACAGGATTGTCATTACCGGCCGTTTTACGGCACTTCCGTACAGACTCATTTACAAAGAAAGAGTTTAGGGGTTTTGGTTGATTAGCAAGGAGAAAATTAATGCGGAGAGGGAGGAGAACGAGCTTATTTTTTCTTGGTGTTGAGCTGCACCCTGACGCCGTCGGCGAGGCGCGACTGGCCGGCTACAACGACGGTGTCGCCGTCGGCTACGCCGCTTATGATTTCATAACCGTTGTCGGTGCGTGTGCCCAGCTCAACCTTGTTGAAAGTAACTTTGTCGCCGCGAAGGACGTAGACGTAGCGGTTGCCCGAGCCCGTCTGCTTGACAACGGCGCGGTCCGGTACCACCACGTTCTCCTGCGTGCCGTGGTTGACGCTGACGCGGGCGAACATGCCGGGGAAGAATTTCTCGCCATTGTTGGGGATGAGGACCTCGGCCTGGAAGGTGCGCGTCTGCGGGTCGACTGCGGGGTAGATGCGGCTGACCTTGGCGGCATAGCTCTCGCCGGGGAAGGCGTCAAAGGTGACGTCAACGGGCATGCCGGCGTGGAACTTGGCGCGGTCGGCCTCGGTGACGTTGATGATGATTTTGACGTCAGGGGTAATCTGGCCTATGGTGAGGACGGGCTGTCCGGCGGTGACGTCGCCCGGGTCGAAGTTGCGGGCTGTCACCACGCCGCTGACAGGCGAGCGCAGCACGGTGTTCTCGATGACATTGTTGTATTGCGTGCGCGAGGCGTCGAGCTGGGCCTTGAGCTGGTCCACCTGGGCCTGTGTGCCCGAGCCGATCTTGAGCAGCTGGGTGGCGCGGTTGTATTCGCGCTGAATCTGGTCGAGGTTGACTTTCAGGCGTGCGGCCTCCGAGTTGTCCATCGTCACCAGTACCTGTCCGCGGCGCACATGGTCGCCCACGTCGACGGTGATGGTTTTGATGCGGTTCGAGGCGGCGGGGGAGATGTTATTGGATTTGTAGGCCTCGACGTTGGCGGTGTATTCGTGAATCTGGTCGACGGCGGCGACGTGTACTGTCTCCACTTCTACCAGCGGCAGTACATCCATGGCATCTGCCTTTTTGTCTTCTTCTTTTTTGCCGCAGGCCGTGGCAAGGAGGGCGGCGGCAGCCGAGAGGATGATGTAGCGGTTCATACTGTAATATGATAATGAGTGATTTATATCTGTGTTTTTACTTATTTTGCGTGTCGGGAGTCTCGACCGAGGTTTCGCCGGTGAAGAGAGTCCTGAAAGCGGGACTGAAGCTGACCGTAGAGTTCTCCTCGCCGGGAACGACGGCGTTGCCGAGGAGAAGTTCGAGCTCGGCACCGGCCACGAGGTAGTTGTATATGCTCTGGATGTAGCTGAGGCGGCTGTTGGTAAGCGCCAGTTCGGAGTCGCGCAGGTCGAGGTAGCTCGCCGCGCCGATTTCGAAGCTTTGCTGCATGATGCTGTGGGCGCGCTCGGCCTGGCCGACGCTCTCGCCCGACGAGGCAATCTGCTTGACGTTGAGCATCACGTTGTCCTTGGCCAGCTCGACCTGCATGGCGACGGAGTTTTCGAGGTCCTGGCGCTGGAACTCGGCCTGCTTGACCTGTATCTGCGCCTGACGTATGCGGGCGCTGCGGGCTCCGCCCTGGAAGAGGGGGAAGCTGAGGTTGAGGCCCACGACACTGTATGGATTCCAGCGGAAGTTCTTGAAAGGCGAGCCGTCGCTGGACGAGGTCCAGTTGTAGCTGGCGCTCAGCGACAGGGTTGGCCACCACGACATGCGGTTCATCTTGACGGAGCGGCGCAGGGCCTCGGTCTGCAGGGTGTTGAGGCGCAGCTGGCTGTTGTTGGAGTAGTCGCTGCCGAGACGCATGACGTCGTCGTACATCGTCTTTTCGTATTCGGAGAGGCTGCCGTTGATGCGCAGGGGACTCTCGATGCTGACGCCCATTAGCATGAACAGCTGCATGCGGGCGCGGCTGACGGCGATGTCGGCCTGGGTAATCTGCGGCTCGATGTTCTTCATGGCCACCGAGGTGCGCAGGACATCGTACTCGGAGGCTGTGCCTACGGCGTTCTGCTTGACGTAGATGTCATGGGTGAAGGCAGCCATGTCGTAGCTCTCGCCAATGACCTGGCGCGACTCGCGTGCCAGCAGGTAGGCGTAGTAGGCGCTCTTGACGCTGTTGATGAGGTTGAGGCGCGAGGCGCGGGCCTGCTCGACGGTGGTGGCAATCTGCGCGTCGCTGAGCTTGAGGGCCTGCCATATCTGCGGGGCGATGATGGGCACGGAGGCGTTGAAGCCGACCTGAAACGAGTTATCGAGGCCCATCTTGATGCCGGTGTCCTTGCGCGACTTGGAGGTCTCCTTTGCGGCATCGCTGCCCGTATTGTCCGAGCCGTCGCCGGTTGTGCCGTCACCGGTCGAGCCGCCTCCCATTCCGGGGAAGCCGGACATGTTCATGTAGGCGACCTGCTTGGCCAACATTCGTGAATACTGGCCGCCGAAGCTTACCTGCGGCAGCAACTGCGACAGAGTCTCCTTGCGGCTGTAGTCGACACGCACGATGTCGAGGTCGGCGACGCGGAGGGTGGGGCTTTCGCTCAGTGCTATGCGCAGGCAGTCGTCAAGGCTGATGTCGGCGCTGTCGGCCGGGGTCTGGGCCGAGGCGCGGAGCCAGCTCGCCATGGCAAGAGCGGAAACCGCGATGAGTGTACGTTTATATCTTATTCCCATTGTGAGTTATGTGTGGATTAGCTGTTTTTACAATTCTTTCGCAAGTCTATTGCCGGGTCTGACTTGATGCGTCTATGCCATTTTTGTCAAACCGAGTGCAAATTTAGCGCATTGTTATTATATATGTATGGTACGGCATTCTTAACAATTACATCAGTAGATTAATATTTGTGAAAATTGGACTTTTGGAACAACATTAATGCCATTTTGGTGAATGCCGATTTGCGTGGTTTGTAGATTTGACGGCGTGTCCGGGCCGGTTGACAGGTTTCGCTTGTTTGCATGAGTGGAGAGAAATCCGACACAACGTGAAGCGAAGGATAAGCGCCTGCCGGTTGAAATTTTTTTTTCGCGGGCTACGCAATATGTCATTCAGCAGGTTGTGTGTTTTATCAACAATATGTTGAAAACTTTGCGGGGAAAAAGACGAGGTCGGAGCCGAAAATTTTGTTAACTTTGCAGAGAAAACGACAGGGGAAAGACCTAAAATTCCGACCTTGTTCATTATCACCAATTTAGCCCCCAATTAGCAAAACAAAGACGCTGATACCGGCATCCGGGGAGCCTTACCCGCCCCTCCGGCCTGTCTGCGCCGCCTTGAAATGCTACGCCTAACACGCTGAACGTCAATGAATATTGTCCTGCGACATACCGAATACCTGATGACCATGCACGACTGTGTGGTCATTCCCGGTTTCGGCGCCATGCTGCGTCGCCGCCGTGCGTCGTACTGTGACGCGCAGGGCCGTCTCGTGCCTCCCGGCCACAGCTACGCTTTCAACAGCGCTCTAGTCGAGGACGACGGTCTGCTGGTATCGTCGGTGGCCCGTGCCGAGGCGCTGGGCTATTCGCGTGCCGCCGAGCGTGTGGCCTGCGACGTGGATGCCATGTTGCATTACCTCCGTGAAAACGGACGCATAGTCATGGGGCGCCTTGGCGAGGTGACATTGGACAGCGAGACGGGTGTCATGCAGTACGAGTCTCCCGCCGTAGACACGCTGACGCCGATGGCCGACTGGCTGCCCGTGGTGTCTAAACCCGTCGAGGATGAGGTTGAGGAAAAGACTGCGGCATGTCAGCAGAAACCAGAACAAGGCGGATTTGCCCGCCGGTTTGTCCGCGTGGCCCGCACGGCAGCGGCAGTGGCGGCTATCGCGGCAGTGGCAATCGTGTGCTCGACGCCTATCGAGGTCGGCAACGCCGGCTTTGCATCGACGGCTCTGCCTGCGGTGACGGCTCCGCGTGAGGCATATGTGCCAACAGCCCGTGTTTCGTCAATGAATATCGTTGTCGACGGTCGTGGAGCTGAACCCATCGACACCGCCGCCCGTTCGGCATGGCAGCGGGAGCATGTCGCCGCAGCAGCAGAAAACCGGAATTCAGTCGAAGCTCCCGGCGCGCAGAAAAATGAACCGAAGGACGCTTCGGCGCGTTTGAATGACAACGACCGTTTCATTGTCGTAGTGGCTACCCACAGGACGCTCAAGGCCGCCGAGACAACCTCGGCGCAGTACGCCGGTACTTTCGGCTGCAAGACCCGGATTGTCCGTCACGGTAAGGTGTGGTTCGTCGTGGCCGCCTCCACCAGGACCCGCGAGGAGGCTGTCGCCGCCCTCCGCACCCCCGACATCAAGCGTTTCAAGGACGCCTGGGTGGCTGAGATGAACTGACGGCCGGCTAAAATAGCTATGCCAATTTAGCTATCTTAGCAAGTTAGCTGAATTTAAAAACATAAAGCATAAAACATTATGGAAAACCTGCATCAACTGCTGCTCGAACGCCACAGCATCCGCCGCTATACCGATAAACCCGTCCCCGCCGATGATGTAACGAAAATTCTCCAGGCCGCACTTCTTTCGCCGTCAAGCAAAAGCAAGCGTCCCTGGCGTTTTGTCGTTGTCGAGGACCGCGACACATTGCTTAAACTCAGCGGCTGCAAGCAGGCCGGAGCGGTATCGCTGAAAGGCGCTGCTTTCGCCGTTGCCGTGATGGCCGACCCGGCAGACTCGGACATGTGGCTTGAGGACTGCACGGTGGCAGCGCTGATGATGCAGCTGCAGGCCGCCGACCTGGGCGTAGGCTCGTGCTGGGTTCAGGTGCGCGACCGCTACACCGCCGACGGCACTCCCTCAGTGGAGATTGTCCGCGAAATACTCAACATCCCCGACAACTACATCGTCGAGTGCATCGTCACTTTCGGCTACAGCGCCGAGACCCGCCGTCCCGTCGACCCCGACAAGCTCCAGTGGGAAAAGGTCTATATCGGCAACTGGTCGGAGCGCGAGGGCGACGGCGAGTGACTTTTTTCGAGAATCACGAGAAATTCGAGATACCCATAAATCCCGGTTAATCCCGATAGTTAAAGGAAATGGCATCACCTCAGGTTATAGTTCTCGGTTCAGGCAACGTTGCCTCGCATCTGCTTGAGGCTTTTGTCGCGGCGCAGGTCTCGTGCGGACTGTGGTCGCGCGACCGTGAGCATGCCCGTGCCCTTGCCGAGCGAATTGGCGACGATAAGGTCGAGGTCTTCGACTGCCTTGCCGACGTTCCGCGCGACTCTTTTTTCTATGTCATCGCCATCAGCGACAATGCCGTCGCCGCCCTCACCGAGGAATTAGGCCCTGTGGAGGGGGTAGTGGCCCATACATCCGGCAGTGTGCCTCTGCAGGAGCCGTTTGCCGACGGTCGTTACGGCGTCTTTTATCCGTTGCAGACCTTCAGCAGCGACGTCAGCGTGGATATGTCCAAGGTGCCGTTCTTTGTCGAAGGAAACAATCCTGCCGTCACGGAACTGCTTAAGGAGTTAGCCGCGCTGGTTGGCGCGAATGCCTATGAGGCAGACAGCCGTCATCGTGCTCAGTTGCACCTTGCGGCGGTTTTTGCCAGCAATTTTGCCAACAGCCTGTGGGTGGTTGCCGAGGGAATTCTCAAAGATGCCGGCTACCCTCTCGACGTGCTTGAACCGCTGCTGAAAGAGACGTTGCGCAAGGCCATGGCCTTCGGCCCGCGCCAGGCACAGACCGGTCCGGCCGCCCGCAACGACACCAAGGTGCTCAGCCGTCAGATGGAGGAACTCGAAGGTATCCCCCTCGAAATATACCGCCTGATTACCGAACTCATCCGCAGCCAGCAACTGCCGCCTGAAACCGAAAATAACGAGATACAATGAGCAAAACCGACTATCCTCTCAATCTCATTGAAGCCGTCGTCTTCGATGTCGACGGAGTGCTGTCGCCGTCCACCGTCCCCATGGACAGCGACGGTATGCCCCTGCGCATGGTCAACATCAAGGATGGATATGCCATTCAGCATGCCGCCAAATGCGGTCTGCAGATGGCGATTATCAGCGGAGGCAATTCCGAGTCGGTGCGCCAGCGCTACAACATGCTTGGCATTCAGGACGTTTTCTTAGGCGCAGGCAAAAAACTCGACGTGCTGCGCAAGTGGATGGCGGATAAGGGTCTGCAGCCCGAGCAGGTGGCTTTCTGCGGCGACGATATTCCCGATATCCCCAGCCTCAGATATGTCGGCCTGTCGGTATGTCCCGCCGACGCCGCCTCCGAAGTCCGGGAGGTCTCGCGCTACATCACCGCCGCCAACGGCGGCTACGGCGTGGCCCGCGAGCTCCTCGAGCAGATTATGCGCGTCCGCGGCCAGTGGATGCACGATGCCGATGCCTTCGGATGGTAAAGGTCATACATAAAATAATTTACCTCCCCTTAGATAAAATCCCATGACAGAAGAAAAGAACCGAATCCTCCCCCCCGCACCTTATCCCGGAAAAGTAATTTTGGCGTCGGGTTCGCCGCGCCGTCAGGAGCTGCTTGGCCTTATAGTGCCCGAGTTTGAGATTGCGCCCCGTCGCGAGGTCATCGAAAAATGTGACCCGATGACGCCGTCGCTTAAAGTTCCCATTGCCTTGTCGCAGCTCAAGAGCAAAGTTTATGCGGATCTGCTCACCGACGATACGATGCTCATCACCGCCGACACGCTGGTGATTGTTGAGGGTGAAATCCTCGGCAAGCCCCGCAACGCCGAGACAGCCCGCCGCATGCTGCGCCGTCTGTCGGGTCATACGCATACCGTTGTCACCGGAGTCACCCTTGCTGACCGCCACCACAGCCGCAGTTTTGCCGAGCAGACAAAAGTGAAGTTCGGACACCTTACCCACGACGAAATCAACACCTATGTCGAGACTTTCCATCCCTTCGACAAAGCCGGTTCATACGGCATTCAGGAGTGGATAGGCTGCATAGGCATCCGCGGCATCGAAGGCGATTTCTACAACGTCATGGGTCTTCCCCTCCACGCCCTCTACCGCGAAATCAAGGCCTTCCCGCTATGATTTAGCTTTTGCTGTGACTTGCGACGGCCTGTCTAATAAGGGAATTGCAAACAGGGGGTGCTGACAGCAGGGCTATGGCTATGCCGGCGAGGTCGGCGGCGATGTCGTAGATGTCGGCGGCGCGGCCGAGACCCATGGCGCCCTGAAGCCATTCGTCGAGGATGCTGAAGATGATCATGGCGATGGTCAGCGCCGACGTAAAGCCGGTATAGAGGGGGCGCGGCGCTCCGGGTAGGCGTCGCTTGTAGTCAAAGATAATAGCTCCGGTAAGGCCTCCGAACATTATGGCGTGTACAATCTTGTCGGCATACTCGCCCAGCCATGACGGCAGTTCGACATCTGGCGCCGGGTCCGGCGAAAGTGTCAGCCACAAAACGAGAGCCAGCGTCAGTGTCGACGGCCACCATCGGCGTATGGCGCGAGCCGCTTTATTTTTTTTGTCTTCAGTGGATTTTTCCATTATCCTCAAATTTTTTACATAAAAGCAACGGGGGCACACAATTGCTGCGACCCCCGTTAGACTTCAGATAGGACAGGCCTTATGGCCTTTTCTTGTCTCAATGCAGTTTTTTAGACAAGGCTGACGATGTACTCCTTCTCGTCTTCGTCGTCGACGGCGATTTCGATTTTGTCCTCGCGGGCGAGCCAGCCGAGGGCGGCGAAGATTTCTTTGTCTTTCAGTTTGGTGACTTTTTTGAGCTGTTTTACGCCCATGGCGTCAGCTGCGTTCAGTGCTTCCCATACTTTGCCGGCGTTTAAGCCGATAACTTCTTTGTTCATCGTTTTTGTAGTTTAATGTTAGACTTGTGTTTTCTTTGTACCTGTTGGACGAAAAATAATTTTTTGCGCGAGAAAAAATTTTCTGAGGTATGAAAAATTTTTACAGACTCGGTAAAAAATAATCGTCGAATTTTTGTTTTTGAAGTAAAATGCAATCTTTTAAAGCGTTGCAATTTTTATAAATCGTTGCAAAGATAGTAAAATTTTGCATATACAACTAATTTATTTTATAACAATCGAAAAATATTTTTTGTTCTGGCAGAAAAATTTTATCGTTTTTGAGAAATTTTTCGTTCTCGCGCAGAAATTTTTCAGGCTTTGTAAAAATTGTGGTGAAAATTTTTGCGACCGCCGAAATGGAAAAATACAACAAAAATTGTTACCTTTACAATCACTAACTTTTAAGACATGGCAGATACTGCAACCGGGACCGTGGTGCGCAACACGGGCTCGCATTACATAGTTGAGACAGCCGATGGCCGCGAGCTGCCGGCAAAGGTAAAGGGGCGGTTCCGCATCAACGGCATCCGTACTACCAATCCCGTGGCCGTCGGCGACATCGTCGACTGTCATCCCACCGATGACCCCAACGTATGGCTGATTTTTAAAATTCATCCACGGCGCAACTATATAATAAGGCGTGCGTCCAATCTGTCCAAGGAGAGCCACATCATCGCCGCCAACATTGACCTGGCGGCACTGGTGGTGACCCTTGCCGAGCCGGCGACGTCCACCGTCTTCATCGACCGCTTCCTTGCCACCGCCGAAGCATACAATGTCCCGGCCGCGCTGATAATCAATAAGGTCGACCTGCTTACATCGCCGGACGATGTCGAGCTGCTCGATGCCGTCACCTATCTTTATGAGTCGATAGGCTACCCCGTAGTGCAGATTTCGGCGCGCGACGGCAAGGGGATGGACCGGTTGCGCGAGCTGCTGAAAGGCAAGATAACGCTGCTGTCCGGAAATTCGGGCGTGGGCAAGAGCACCATCATCAACGACCTTATCCCCGGCGCAAATGTCCGCACCGCCGCAGTCAGCGACGTGCATCACACGGGCATGCACACCACTACATTCAGTGGCCTTTACCACTTGCCCGGAGGTCTCGATGCCGGCAGTATCATCGACACTCCGGGAATTCGAGGCTTCGGAACGATAGACTTTGACAAATACGAGGTGGCGCATTATTTCCCCGACATCTTCGAGGTCTCGCACGATTGCCGTTTTGACAACTGCACGCATACCCACGAGCCGGGCTGCGCCGTTCTCGAGGCCGTGGCCGACCACCGCATCGCCGACTCGCGTTACAACTCGTATCTTTCCATCCTCAACGAGGACGCACTTGGCGAAGCTGAAAAATATCGCAAGGGGTATTGACGTTATAATAAAAGAAAAACCATTACACATAACTGCACCCCCGGGCGGTAGGAAAAATTTAATGATGAAAAAGACTGTTATTGCTTTATTTACAATGGCACTGCTGGCGATGGCCATGCCCGGCCATGCCAAAAACGGATTTCCCGATTGCGAGGTCAGCGACATGGCGCTGATTTATCAGGGCGGCGCGATGCGTGCCGACTGGACACCCGACCAGATTGCGCCTTACGTCACCCACAAATTTGCCGACGGCCGCGAGGAGTGGCTTTTCGACGGCTTTCTCTTCCTGGAGTTCAAGGACGGCAAGGGCTATACTTATTCGCCCGGCTACGACAAAAAAAACGCCACGCGCAAGCAATGGGAGTGGTATCTCGACCGTCTTTTCGAGCCGGGCAAGAGCCTCAGCGCCCTCAACAGCGTCATCGGCGAGAAAAAACGCGAGCTCGGCGACCCCGGTTTCCGCCACAAGGTCGTGCTGACATGCTTCGTGCCCATGCCCGGGCAGAAAGACTGGGGCGAGATTGACGACAAAGCCCTCGATTTCGACAACCTCGCCGACAAAAAGACGGCGGCGAAGTGGTTCCTCGACCAGCTGCAGTCGCGTTTCGAGAAGGCCGGATATGAAAACCTCGACCTGTGGGGAATATACTGGATAGACGAGGATATGGTCAACACCGGCGACTTCCCCAAGGAGATTTCGGACTATGTACACAGCAAGAACCTGAAATTTGTGTGGATTCCGTATTTCCGTGCCGAGGGACATCAGCGCTGGAAACAGCTCGGCTTTGACATCGTTTATCATCAGCCCAACTACATGTTCACCAGCAACATCCCTCTGTCACGTCTTGACGAGGCCATAGACATCGCGCAGAAATACGGAATGGCAATGGAGTTTGAGGCAGACGAGCTGACGATGAAAGACGACAAGACAAGCCACCGTCACCGCTGGACCGACTATGTCGAGGCTTTCCGCCGCCGCGGTGTTTTCGAGAATTCGCCCATCGCCTATTACCTCGACAATCACATCCTCCTCGACATCGTCAACAATCCCACCCCCGCCAACCGCGCCATGGCCGATGGCCTTGCTGGCCTCATCGTCGCTCGCCACAAGCAGCGGTAAGATAAGGCTGAAAAGTCAAAGTAGGGATGCTCCCTGGAGCATCCGCAAAAGAGCGCCGATAAACGCTGAAAAGCGGATGCACCAGGGTGCATCCCTACTTGGGTAAATGCATTGCTTTGTCAGAAAGTATCCGGTACGATAAACCCGCTTGCCACTACCGGTGGAACATCTGGGCGATGCGGTCCATCGTCAGCTGCTGGCAGACTGGCTGTCCGTCGGGGGTGTAGTTGGGCTCGCGGACTTTAAACAGGTCGGTGACGAGCTGACGCATCTCGCCGGCGGACAGCTTGTGGTTTGGCTGAATTGCCGCCATCCGCGCCATCGACAGCGCTATGCGGCAGCGGCGCTGCGACTCCGGGTCGCCGCCTGTCTCAGCCAGGTCGGCCACTATTGCAAGCAACGTATGGCGCGGGTCGGCCTCGCCCAGGTCGGCGGGCATACCCGTGATTTCCCATTTGCATGTTTCGAGATGCGTGAGGCCGAAGCCGAGCCCGCGCAGCAAGTCCTGTGTGGCATCCATCACGGCCTCGCTGGCGGCTGTGACCTCTATGGTTTCGGGGAACAGCAGGTTCTGCATGGAAACGCTGCCGTCGGCGACTGTTGGCAGAATGCGGTCGAAGAGAATGCGCACATGGGCGCGGTGCTGGTCGATGAGCAGCAGTCCCGAGCGCGACGTGGTCACTATCCATCTGTCGCCGAGCTGGAAGAGGTTGCCCTCAAAGTCATCGCTGACTGTCAATTCCTCGATAACCGGATGCTCGGCCCTGTCATCGCCGGTGGGTGTGAACGGCAGTGTGTCGCCCTCCGTAGAAGGTGCGAAAATACTGCTGCTCATGGTGTTCTCGCTGTCTTTTTTGTCATCAAAAGACAGTGATGACGAGCGGGCTGTGAAATTCTCGTAAAGCTTCTGCCAGTTCCCGTCGTTGAGAGCCGAAGACTTGGATGCCGTGGCCTTGAGCGGGTCAAACAGGCGCGGACCGGAGGGTGGGGGACCCTGCGGAGCCTTCAGTTCGAAGGGATTGTAGGACGAGATGTCCTCGTCGACGGGCGTGTTGTATTGTGGCGCCGAGTTATCCTGCGGCATGGGCGGAATTTCCGGTTCGTCCCCGCCTTCGAAATCAATGGCGGGGCCGACGTTATAGCGGCCCAGTCCTTCGCGGACGGCGGCTGTGAGCACCTGCCATATCACCTGTTCATCCTCGAATTTTATCTCGTGCTTCTGCGGATGTACATTGACGTCGATGCGCGACGGGTCGGTCTCGAAGCTGATGAAATAGTTTGGCTGTACCTTTTCCGAGATGAGGTCTTTGAAGCAGTTGAGTACGGCCTTGTGGAAATACGGATGCTTCATGTTGCGGCCGTTGACAAAAAAATACTGCAGGTGTGCGCGCTGGCGTGCCGAGGCGGGTGAGCCGACATATCCCGAAATCTTGACGAGAGGTGTCTCGGTATTCACCGGTATCAGCGAGCGCTCGACGGTGTTGCCGAAGAGCTGGCCTATGCGCTGCGAGAGAGGTGCGGCCTGGAACTGGTGGATGACCGTTCCGTTATGAGTGAACTTGAGGTTTATGCCCAGGTTAACCAGCGAAAGACGCTCGAATTCGTGTACTATGTGCGACAGTTCGACGGGGTCTTTCTTGAGGAAGCGGCGTCGGCCCGGTAGGTTGAAGAACAGGTTCTTCACCATCAGTGATGTGCCGGGGCGGCAGGGAAGCGCCTCCTGGCTCTGAACCTCCGAGGCGCTGATTAGCAGGCGCGTGCCGAGCTCGTCGCCATGGCGCATGGTGCGCATCTCTATCTCGCTGACGGCGGCGATGCTGGGGAGGGCCTCGCCGCGGAAGCCCATTGTGTGCAGGGTGAAGAGGTCGTCGGCCTTGCTGATTTTGGAGGTGGCGTGGCGCTCGAAGGCCATGCGCGCGTCCGTCTCCGACATGCCCGAACCGTTATCGATGACCTGGATAAGAGTTTTACCGGCATCTCGGATGTGAATTTCGATAGACGTCGCTCCGGCATCCACCGAGTTCTCAACCAGTTCCTTGACCACGGAGGCGGGGCGCTGGATGACCTCTCCGGCGGCAATCTGGTTGGCGACGGAGTCAGGCAGAAGGTGTATGATGTCGGCGGGCATATCGGTTTTTCGGGTTTTTGTGGAATGCAAAGTTAGCGAAAAATGATGACAATGGCGCGTTGTCCCGTGTTAAAGTTGTAACTTTGCCGACATGAACCGACTGCATTATTTTTATCCTGAAAACGACGGAGCCCTCGCTGCCGACACCCCCGGTTACACGGCCTCGAAAGCTGCGGTGACTCTGCGGCGCTGCGGCTCGGCGCTTCCGCTATGGACCGGACTTTCCGGCGACAGGTTTGTCGACACGGGCACAAACAAGGCGTGGCTTGAAGCCATTAGTGAGGCTTTCGGACGCGACGTAAGACCCTTTGACGCCAGCTGTGACGGACTCCAGCCTTTCCCCTGGGGATGGTCAAAGCCTGTACGGCGCGAATTTCTCGAAATGGGCATGTCACCTGGTCTTTTGCCAGATGATATGCAATTGGCGCGTATGCGTGAGCTCAGTCATCGATGCACGGCCTTGCGGCTGGCTAAGGAGCTGAGCAAAAACTGTCCCGATATTCTTCCCGCCGGCATCGAAGCATTTACTGTTAGAGATGCTATGGAGGAAGTGAGGATTTATGGTCGGGCCATGGTGAAGCTGCCGTGGTCGAGCAGCGGGCGCGGGGTAACGGACAGCGATACTATTGCCGCCGCTGAAATCGAGCGCAAGATTGTCGGCACCATACGTCGTCAGGGCTCGGTGATTGTACAGCCGTTTGTCGAAAATGCTGTTGACTTCGGACTTCTGTATGAAATGCAGGGAGGTGTGGCCCGCTATCTCGGTCTGTCTGTTTTTGACCACGACAGGCATTTCACATACACGGGCAGTGTCGTGGCATCCGAGGCTTTGCTGCGCGACGAGCTCGCCCATCGTGGTGTCGCCTTCCGCGTGGATGTGGCTGAGAGTACGGGTTGGCTGCTGACGGAAATAATCGGCAACGACTATGAGGGTATTGTCGGTGTCGATATGCTGGGCTGTCCCGGCAGTCGAGCCGTCGCCGTTGGCGAGATAAATCTACGTCAGACGATGGGATATGTGGCATTGCGCCTCGCCGCCAATGTGCTGGCGCCGGGGAAGAAGGGCCGGTTTGCCATAGGCCCGTCAGACGATACGCCGTGGACACCGTCGGCCCCTACGGACGAACAGATTTTCGGTGACGCCATTGTTAAGGATAACCGTTTATGCGGCGGTACGCTCCGCCTAAACGCACCCGACTTGCCCGTAGCCTTCACTCTTTCGGTTGAGTAAGGCCGCACGGGCAAGTCGGTGGAAATGCGGTAATGCCTGTAGGGGCTGTGTCAAAATGTGAAATTTTAATAATGCAGGGACATCGCTTTGCGATGTTAAGCCTGAAAACCAATCGGTTGGCTCAACATGCCAAAGGCATGTCCCTACATTCAGGCTATTTTGACACACCGCCACAAAAATCAAATTATTTGTCGAGTTTGCGGAGGAGGCTGCGGGTGGCTTCCTCAAGCTGGGCGTCGTGGCCGGCCTGGACATCGGCGGGGTTGTTGTATACCTCGATGTCGGGGTTGAGCTGCTTGTTCTCAAGGGGCTCGCCGTTGCGGTCGAGGCTGGTGACCTGCGGGATGCCGAAGACAAGCGAGGGGTCGACCTGCGTCTCCCACCATACGGCGGTCATGGTGCCGGGAACGGGAGCGCCGACAATGTCGCCGATTTTGAGAGTCTGGTATACATACGGGGTGCCGTGGGCGTCCGAGTAGTTGCTTTCGTTGACGAGCATGGCCGAGGGCTTGGTCCACTGCGAGAAGGGGTCCGAGCCGATGTAGCGGCCACGGGGAGTGTAGCGCACATATTCCTTGCCGTTGAGCAGCAGGGCCACGTCATTGTGGAGCCAGCCGCCGCCGTTCCAGCGGGTGTCGACCACCACGGCCTCGCGGTTGCGGTATTTGCCGAGGAGCTTGCTGTAGACCTCGCGGAACGAGGGCGAGTCCATGCCTTCGATATGGACGTATCCGATGCGGCCGCCGGAGATGGAGTCAACGTATGCTTCGTTGCGCTCGACCCAGCGCTGGTAGAGCAGGTCGCTGACGTCATCGGTGGGCTTGACGGTTATGTTGTCAACCTTTCCGTCGGTGCGTCGGATGGTCAGGCGTACCTTCTTGTCGGCCTTGCCTTCGAGCAGATTGTTGAAATCGGCGCCTGGAGCGATGGCCGTACCGTCGATGGCGGTGATGACGTCGCC
>JBJEDC010000105.1:0-30407 GCA_051871645.1 Muribaculaceae bacterium
AGTGCAAAGGTACGGCAAGTTTTTGACATGACAAAATACACGAGAAATATTTAATGCATTTTAACAGTTGGAGACGTTTTTTGAGGCTGCGAAGCGGGTGAAAGGACGGAGAACGCTCGCTGAAGCTCGCCGGCTGAAACAAAAAGGCGGGGATGAAAGGACAGACGTGGTTGTGACAGAAACGGACAGAGAGGCCGGGAAAAGCCTGAAACAGGGCCGGAAGGGGCCGGAATGGAAAGGTGAGGCGTGCCGCCGTTGTGTTTTTGGGCGTTTTTTTATAACTTTGCAGTCTGTATATATAATTCTGTATATATAATATTGTGAACCCGAAAGGGAAAAGAACCGAAAACCAAAGACAAAAACAGCATAGCTATGGATCTTTTTGACAAAATCAGCGCCGACATCAAGTCGGCCATGCTGGCAAGGCAGAAGGTGCGCCTCGAAGCCTTGCGCGGCATCAAGAAAGAATTCCTCGAAGCAAAGACCGCTCCCGGTGCCGGCGGCGTCCTCACCGATGAGGCCGCCACCAAAATTCTGGTGAAGATGGCCAAGCAGCGCCGCGAGTCGGCGAAAATCTACTCCGAGAACAACCGACCCGAGCTGGCCGAGAACGAGCTGGCCGAGGCCGCAGTGATAGACGAATATCTGCCCAAGGCGCTGACTCCCGAGGAGCTGGACGCCGAGTTGCGCAAAATCATCGCCGAAGTGGGCGCCACCTCGCCCAAGGACATGGGCAAGGTGATGGGCGTGGCCACAAAACGCCTGGCCGGACGCGCCGACGGACGTGCTGTCTCGGCCGCCGTGCGCGAGCTGCTGGCCCATTGATACAGTAAACGAAAACAAAAAAACCAACCAAGCATACACGATGCTCACACTTCAGAAAATCAAAGAAGACACACAATGGGTTATAGACCGCCTTGCCGTCAAAGGCTTTGACGCGCGCAAGCCCATTGCCGACGTCATGGCCCTCGACGTCGTCCGCAAGGAAAGCCAGGGCAAACACGACGAAGCCGCCAACCAGCTCAAGAAATACGCCGCCGAAATCGGCAAGCTGATGAAGGAAGGCAAAAAGGACGAGGCCGAGAAGGTCAAGGAGGCCGTGGCCGTGCTCAAGTCGGAGCAGAAGGCCTACGCCGATGAGCGCGACCGCGCCGAAAACGAAATCCGCAACATCCTGCTCTCAATCCCCAACACCGCCTACGAGGGCGTTCCCGCCGGCACCTGCGCCGCCGACAACGTCGTCGAGAAGACCGGCGGCCCGATGCCCGAACTGGGCGAGGACGCCCTGCCCCACTGGGAGCTGGCAAAGAAATACAACCTGATAGACTTTGACCTGGGCGTCAAGATTACCGGCGCCGGCTTCCCCGTCTACATCGGCAAGGGCGCCAAGCTGCAGCGCGCGCTCATCCAGTTCTTCCTCGACAGCGCCTCGGAGGCCGGCTATCTGGAGGTCCAGCCTCCCTACGTCGTCAACGAGGCCTCGGGCTACGGCACCGGCCAGCTGCCCGACAAGGAGGGCCAGATGTACTACTGCGGCGAGGACAACCTCTACCTCATCCCCACCGCCGAGGTACCCGTCACCAACATCTACCGCGACGTCATCATCCCCGGCGACCAACTTCCCAAGAAGAACTGCGCCTACAGCGCCTGCTTCCGCCGCGAGGCCGGCAGCTACGGCAAGGACGTGCGCGGCCTCAACCGCCTGCACCAGTTTGACAAGGTCGAGATTGTGCGCATCGAGAAACCCGAGGACTCGTACGCCGCCCTCGAGGAGATGAAAGACCACGTTCAGAGCCTGCTCGAGCGACTGGGTCTGCCCTGGCACATCCTGCGCCTGTGCGGCGGCGACATGAGCTTTACCTCGGCCATCACCTTCGACTTCGAGGTCTGGTCGGGCGCCCAGAAGCGCTGGCTTGAAGTTTCGTCGGTATCGAACTTCGAGACCTACCAGGCCAACCGCCTCAAATGCCGCTACCGCGACGAGGACAAGAAAATCAAGCTGTGCCACACCCTCAACGGCTCGGCCCTGGCCCTGCCGCGCATCGTGGCCGCCCTGCTCGAGAACAACCAGACGCCCGAGGGCATCAAGGTGCCCGAGTGCCTGCAGAAATACTGCGGCTTCTCTATCATCAATTGAGGAAAGACTGCCGACAACGCAAAGCGCCGCGCTCCTGATTTGGGGGGGCGCGGCGCTTTGCTGTTTTTTGAGCCGAAGTTCAAAAGCCGGGACTAAAAGCCGGACCGTGGCGTTCAGTAGCACTCAGCGGCGTTGGGGAAATCGCCGTCACGGACGTCGGTGACGTAGTGAGCTACGGCATCGCTGATAACCGTGGACAGCTCGGCGTAGTGGCGGAGGAACTTGGGCTTGAAGCCGTCGTTCATGCCCAGCATATCCTGGAGGACGAGGACCTGACCGTCAGTACCGGCGCCGGCGCCGATGCCGATGACGGGGATGGAGACAGCCTCACTGACGCGGCGGGCGAGGTCGGCGGGGATTTTCTCGAGAACAAGACTGAAGCAGCCTATCTCCTCCAGCATCTTTGCATCGCTGATGAGCTTCTCCGCCTCGGCATCCTCCTTGGCGCGCACGCCGTAGGTGCCGAATTTGTTGATGCTCTGAGGCGTGAGGCCCAGGTGACCCATGACCGGGATGCCGGCGGCGAGGATGCCCTCGATGGCCTCGCGGATTTCGGCGCCTCCCTCAAGTTTGACAGCCTCGGCGCCGCTCTCCTTGAGGATGCGGACAGCGCTTTCGACAGCCTTATCGGGATTGCCCTGATACGAGCCGAAGGGCATGTCGCACACGACGAAAGCGCGCTGGACGCCGCGCACGACGCACGAGGCGTGGTATATCATCTGGTCGAGGGTGATCGGCAGAGTCGTCTTGTAGCCGGCCATGACGTTGGCGGCGCTGTCGCCGACAAGAATCATGTCGATGCCGCCGCGGTCGACGAGCTGAGCCATGGTGTAGTCGTATGCGGTGATCATGGCGATTTTTTCGCCATTGGCCTTCATGGCGGCCAGGGTAGCCGTCGTCACCTTCTTTTTGTTGTCGACTGTGTTTGTAGACATAGCTTTTGGTTTTGTTGGTTATGACGGCACATACACATTATTATATATAGGAAACCGGTGCCGTCTCAATTTTTCGGCACAAAGTTAGAGTTTTTGAACGAAACAAAGTCAACTTTGCGGCGATTTTTCTGTCCTCCGTTCCGCAAACCCGCATCAGCAGCGGGTTCCGGCAGGCACAAAAAAAATTACTCGTCATCACGACGGGTAACCTTCTTAACCTTAAATCTAATACCATGAAAAACACTTGCAAAGTTATATGTTTTTATGTTATAAAACATATTTTCAGAGCAAAATTTCACAGCGTTAAGCTAATTTAACAAATAACCAATCATTATATTTTTTCTTTCAGTAGCGTTTTTGAAGTTGTATCATTGGAACCTAAGAGGGATCCTTAATCCCGAAGCAATCAGTTTGTCCGCTGTCGGTCAGCCCGTTGAGGCTTCTGATTGTCCGACTTGGCCGGGCCCGGGGCCATGCCCGCGGGTTTACCGGCTTTGTCAGACGGTGGATTGAGTGTTTATGTCAGTATATCGGCAAGAGAGAGATTCGAACAGGAAAGAGTAGAGAGAGGAGAATGTGTGTGTTCTTCACAGCTATATCGTAGTCAGGTTGTGAGGGAGGTGGCGTGTCAGCCTTTGCGGCCCCGGCGTGACCCGGTCTTCATCTAACTATGGGGGATAATCGGACAGAGGCTCAGCGGTAGTCGGCGAAGCGGGTCTGCAGCTTCTTGCGGGCGAAGAAGATGCGGCTCTTGACGGTGCCGAGGGGAAGGTTCATGTGCTCGGCAATCTCGTTGTACTTGTAGCCCTGGACGTGCATGACGAAGGGAATGCGGTATTCGTCGGCAATTTCGTCGATGGCGGCGGAAATTTCGTTCACGCCGTAAGCGCCCTCGGGAGTCTCAATGCCCGAGTCCTGACAGAGGTTGAGATGGTAGAGGTTTTCGGTGGTGTCGACCACGGTAGCGGCACGGCCGGCGCGGCGGTAGTTGTTGATGAAGATGTTACGCATGATGGTGAATACCCAGCCTTTGAAGTTGGTGTTTTCGGCGTACTTGTCTTCGTTATCGAGGGCCTTGAGGGTAGTGTCCTGGAGAAGGTCGTAAGCGTCGTCACGGTTTGAGGTGAGCATGTAAGCGAAGTTCAGCAAGTTTGCCTGCAGACTCATAAGATTTGATTGAAATTTAGCAGTACCCATAGTTGTAAGTTTTATATTGTTGATGAATTCTTGTAGTCTTTTCAGATACCCTGTAGTTTTGTTTTAATTGCGTTACAAAAATACAACGGAATTGTAACATTGTCAAGGTTTTTATAGTTAAAATACGTTAACAAAACCACAAATAGTTGAACCAGCCTTTTAATCATCTGGTATTTAGGTTATTGTGGGGGTAGAAAATTTTGCATAAAATGTTACTCAATTCGACTGCGCGTGGAGGAAAATCCACAAATTTAAGTATTGTTAACATTAATTTCAACTTTGTTGTAACATTTGTACCGTTATTTGTCACAACAAAAGTAAATGTTTTGTAACATTTATGCAACTTTTGAGATTGAAATTGTAACAGGCCAAGACAAGGAAACGGCCCGTCGGGCTCCATAAAGGAGCCGGACGGGCCGGGATGAGGCAGTGATGGGCGGCTTTAGAGTCCTTAAGGACTTTAGGGACTTTAGGGACTTTAGGGACTTCAGGGACTTTAAAGACCTTATGGACTTTAATGACTTTAGAGACCTTAGGGGACCTTAAAGTCCTTGCGGCTACTTCCCGCCGTTGATTTCGGCGAGGTTGGCGGCGATTTCGGCGTCGGTGACCTCGTAGTTATGGAGGTCGCCGGCGATGAACTTGTCGTAGGAGGCCATATCGATAAGGCCGTGGCCGGAGAGATTGAAGAGGATGACCTTCTCCTCGCCCGTCTCCTTGCACTTCTTGGCCTCGCGGATGGTGGCGGCGATGGCGTGGCACGACTCGGGGGCGGGAATTATGCCCTCGGTGCGGGCGAAGAGCATACCGGCCTCGAACGACTCGAGCTGCGGGATGTCGACAGCCTCCATGAAACCATCCTTGAGCAACTGCGAGACGATGACACCGGCGCCATGGTAGCGCAAGCCTCCGGCATGGATATTGGCGGGGCGGAAATTGTGGCCGAGGGTGAACATCGGCAGCAGGGGCGTGTATCCGGCCTCATCACCGAAGTCGTACCGGAACTTGCCGCGCGTGAGCTTGGGGCACGACGACGGCTCGGCGGCGATGAAGCGCGTGTGACGCTCGCCGGTGAAATTGTGACGCATGAACGGAAAGGCTATGCCGCCGAAGTTGGAACCGCCGCCGAAGCAGGCGATAACCATGTCCGGGTATTCGCCCGCCATCTTCATCTGCTCCTCGGCCTCAAGGCCGATGACTGTCTGATGCAGCGAGACATGGCTCAGCACCGAGCCGAGGGTGTACTTGCAGTGCGGTGTCGTCTGCGCCAGCTCGATAGCCTCCGAGATAGCTGTGCCGAGCGAGCCCTGGTGGTTGGGGCAGGCGGTGAGGATGTCCTTGCCGGCGCGGGTCGACATCGACGGCGAGGGCGTGACCTGGGCGCCGAAGGTCTGCATGATGCTCTTGCGGTAGGGCTTCTGCTCGTAGCTTATCTTCACCTGGTAGACGGCGGCCTCGAGGCCGAACATCTTGGCGGCATAAGCCAGCGAGGCGCCCCACTGGCCGGCACCGGTCTCCGTGGTGACGTTCTCGACGCCCTCCTTCTTACAGTAGTAGGCCTGCGGGATGGCCGAGTTGAGCTTGTGGCTGCCCATGGGGCTCACGCTCTCGTTCTTGAAATATATGTGTGCGGGAGTTCCGAGAGCCTCCTCGAGAGCATATGCGCGCACAAGCGGCGTCGAGCGGTAAAACTTGTACTTCTCGCGCACCTCTTCGGGTATGTCAATCCAGGCGTCGGTCTGGTTGAGCTCCTGACGACACAGCTCCTCGGCGAAGATGGGATAAAGGTCCTCGGCCTTGAGCGGCTGCTTTGTGGCGGGATGGATGGGAGGCATGGGCTTGTTGGGCATCTCGGCCTGTATGTTATACCACCGGCGCGGAATACGGTCCTCCGGCAAAATGTAGCGTTTGGTCTTCTCCATAAGTCTTTAGTTTAGGAATTGCACTATTGTGATGAAATCAATCAGCGTGATGAGGTTTCAACGCCAAAAGTAGTAATTTGTTCCGTTCTTTACAACATCAAAAACAAAAACGGGACATCAACAGATCATTGCCTTACATTTAATCTGCAACAATTTTGGGCCGCAGACGCACTAAAAAACACGAAAAGCGGGTGTGGAAATTAATAAAACACAGGTATCGGAACAAAATAGGCAGGAAATAGTTAATTTTGCAGAAAAGCAAAAAATTTTCCGCTCAAAAGCAAAAAACGGACATGCACAGACATATCAAGGCCATCCCGCTGCGCTCGGTGCGCTACAGCGACAAGAGCTCCATCCTGACCGTGCTGACGTCGGACTCGGGCCAGATGTCGCTGCTGATGTCGGAGAGCGCCGGGCGCGAGAGCCGGCGCCGCCGGGCGCTGACGATGCCGATGAGTATAATAGAATGCGAGATTGACGTCCGTCCCGGCCGCGACATCCATCCCGTGCGCGAGATGCGCGCGCATGCTGTCTACCCCGAAGTCACCGCCAACCCGTCCAAGGCCGCCATCGCCATGTTCATGGCCGAGGTGGTCCAGACCGTCTTCCGCGAGAGCGGCACCACCGAGGCCACGGCCTGGGAAACGCTCACCGCCGCCGTCGCCACGCTTGCCGGACTGCGGCGTCCGCGCGCCCTCGCCGTCTTTCCGCTGTGGTTCATGGCCAGGACGGCCTTCCTCGCCGGCATCGAGCCGGACACGGGAGGCGCCGGACACGACAGCGTGCTGGACATGACCGAAGGCATCTTCCGCAACTCCGCTCCCACCGGCGGCGAGTGGCTGCCGCCCTACCCCTCGCGCGTGGCGCGGCTGCTCGTAACGCTGCCCGCACACCACCTGTCGCTGCTGCCCCTCGACGGCCCGGGGCGCCGCGAGGCCATGACGCGCATCCTCCGCTACTTCGCGCTGCACAACATTCCGCTGACGAGCCTGAAGTCATTGCCGGTCCTGCATGCGCTGGTAAGATAAGACACACGGCGAGATAAGACTCCTTGTAAGATAAGCAAAGCCGCACCATGACTTGCGTCACAGTGCGGCTTTACTTTGTAGCCCATAGGAGAATCGAACTCCTCTTTCAAGAATGAAAATCTTGCGTCCTAGCCGATAGACGAATGGGCCGGCCTTGAAAGCGGGACTGCAGGAGTCCCGTCTGTCTGTCTTGCAGCGGCGTCACGCCCGCGTGGCGGTCAGCTACCGTTGCCTGAACGTCCTATCAGCCGAGTTTGTTCACCAGGAGAGCGAGCTTGCTCTTGAGGTTGGAGGCTTTGTTCTTGCTGATAGCCTTCTTGCTGGCCAGACGGTCGAGCATCGACTCCACCTTGGGCAGGCGGGCGGCAGCCTCGGCCTTGTCGGTCATGTTGCGGAGGGCGCGGACAGCGTTACGGGCGGTCTTGGCGTAGTAACGGTTGTGGGCGCGACGGGTCTTAGTCTGACGTATTCTCTTTTTTGACGAATCGTGATTTGCCATTGCAGGTTAAATTTCTTCTTTGTTAGTTGTTATATAATAAATGTAGCCCATAGGAGAATCGAACTCCTCTTTCAAGAATGAAAATCTTGCGTCCTAGCCGATAGACGAATGGGCCGGCCTAAACGCTCGACAACAGGCACAAAAACAGCCTGCTCGTAAAGCGACTGCAAATATACGAACTTTCAGCCCAATAGCCAAAACAGGCCGTAAATGCGGGGCAAAAAAGCGTAAATTTAACAAAATTTAGCATCTTCCGGCACCTTTTTGAGGCTCCGGGGCGGGGTGGGGCTTTGGAAAGAGCGGAGCGTCACCCCCTCGCAAGCGAGGGGCGCAGTCCGAATTTGCGCCCGCAAGCGGGCGCGGAGCCTTACGGGACGGCCAACGGTACGGCGGTTTTCAACCGCCTGCTATAACAGCTAAATCAGCTATAATAGCTAAACCGGCCGTTACTCCTTTTCGCCGTAGGCGAGGTCGCCGGCGTCACCGAGGCCGGGGACGATGTAGCTGTGAGCGTTGATTTCGGGGTCAATGGCGCCTACCCAGATGGTCGTCTTGTCCTTGGGGAAGTGATTGGAGATATAGTCGACGGCCTGCTGCGAGGCTATCACCGAGCAGACGTGTACATGTGCGGGTTCGCCCTTGGTGAGCAGGGCACGGTAGCTCAGTTCCATCGAGGCGCCGGTGGCAAGCATCGGGTCGCAAAGCACAAGAGTCTTGCCCTCGAGGGACGGAGAGGCCAGGTACTCGATACATACGTCGAAGTTCTCCTTTTCCTTGTATTTGCGGTATGCCGACACAAAGGCGTTCTCGGCATAGTCGAAATAGCTCAGGAAGCCGGCGTGGTAGGGCACTCCGGCGCGGAAAATGGTGGCAAGCACCAGCTTCTCGTCGATGACGGGGCAAAGTGTCTTGGCAAGAGGAGTCTCGATTTCCACGTCGCGGTAGTGCAGGTCCTTGGACAGCTCATAGGCCATAATCTGGCCAATGCGCTCAAGATTACGGCGGAAACGGAGGCGGTCCTTCTGCGTCTCTACATCGCGCAGCTCGGTAAGATACTGGCTTACCAGACTTTTTTGCTCGGCAAAATTTACAATTTTCATGTTTCGCAGTTGTTAGATTATATTTTCACACGAAGTGTCATGAATAAGCCGCCCCGACCGGGTGTGTCGCGGCAACTTTCTGCAAAGGTAACGATTTTGACGGCCAAAAGTGTCGTTTCGGGCAGAAAATCTCACTCCGAATAATTAATAAAAGTAAAAAAGCGGTTCACAGCAAGTCTTTTCGGCCGTTTTTACGTAATTTTGTGCAACATAACGGCATCCGGTCCGGCTCATCTCCAGGCCGCCGCCACATATAATTATATATAGGAGGCCTCGGCCACCTGAATTCGCATAAAAATCTTTAAACCCACATAACACATGAAAAAATTCATTTTCGGCGCCGCCATCGCACTGCTGGTAGGCGCAGGCACGACATCCTGCGGCAAGGATAACGCCGCCAAAGATGCCGGCGACTCCCTCGTTTCCGTCGAGACCAGCGACTCCATCTCGCGCGCCTTCGGCAGATACTTCGGCATCCAGATCCGCAAAGAAATGCTGCAGTACCGCCAGCAGACCGGAAAGTCCATCGACTCGGCAGAATTCTACAAAGGCATGCACTCCATCCTCGCTCCCAAGCATTCCGAGGCATACATCCAGGGTCAGGGCGCTGCCATGAACCTCATGAACCAGATCATGGGCCTCGAGGCATCGGGCGTAAGGGTCAACCGCGACGCGCTGCTCAACGCACTGCGCGCCGAACTGCTGGCCGACTCGGCCGCCAGCGACTCCGTCGCCAACAAAGCCTTCATCGAATTCAACGGACACATGTCGCGCATCCAGGAAAAGGCCCGCGCACGCGAGGAGGCCAAGAAGAAAGAGGCTCCCGAAGCCGTCCAGAACCGCAAGACCGCCGAGGCTTACATCAATAAGCTGAAAGGCTCGAACCCCAATTTCAAGGTTGCTGAATCAGGCCTCGGATACATCATCACCAACCCCGGCGAGGGCGACAAACCCGCCGCCAACTCCGATGTCGTAGTCAGCTACACCGGCACCCACCTCGACGGCAAGACCTTCGACGAAAATCCCTCGGCAAACTTCAACCTGGCAGGCGTAGTGCCCGGTTTCCGTGAGGCACTGATGATGCTTGCTCCCGGCGGCGAAGGCACCTTCTACATCCCCGGCAGCCTCGCCTACGGCATCAACGGCATGCCCCCCGCAGGCATCGGCCCCGACGAGATGCTTGTCTTCAATGTCAAGCTCCTCCAGATAGTCAAACCCGAGACTGAGGCTCACGAAGTCAAGCCCGTCAGATAACCGCTAACCGCAATGAGCCACACGAGCCGCCGCCACCGCTTCAAAAGCCGGAGACGGCGGCTCAGAATGTGGAGCAGCACGGTCTGCTTACCCAAAACACCCGAAAACTGACCAAAAACACAGCTTTTACTGTCTTTTTGCAATTTCGCCTCCTGAAATCATTGCTTTTATGGAGAAATTTTGTACATTTGTAAGCCGAGTACGCGAAATTCAAGACTAATCATATACTAACATCCTCATTATCCTCTAAATCAATAATTGCTCTAATCGCTCAACGCCGAATATGGAAAAAATAGACAATCTCGACCGCAAAATTCTTAGCATAGTAATGCGCAACGCCCGCATTGCCTCGAAAGACGTAGCCGTTGAATGCGGAGTGTCGCGCGCGGCTATCCACCAGCGTATCCAGCGCCTGATCGACATGAAAGTCATCACCGGCTCGGGCTACAACGTCAACCCCAAGATGCTGGGCTACACCACATGCACCTACATCGGTGTCAACCTTGAGCGCGGCGCCATGTACCGCGAGGTCGTACCCCAGATTGAGAAAATCCCCGAGGTAGTGGAATGCCATTTCACCACAGGCCCGTACTCAATGCTGGTAAAGCTCTACGCCCGTGACAACGAGCACCTTATGGAGCTGCTCAACGACCGTCTGCAGAACATCCCCGGCGTCACCGGCACAGAGACCCTCATCAGCCTCGAGTGCTCGATTGACCGCACCATCCCCATGAACCTCGAATAAGGCTCACATCCGCCGGTCATCCCTCTCCGACACCACCGTTAACCGACCCCGTCCGGCAAAATTGCCCCGGACGGGGCCGTCCGCGTTATAATGTGACGGAGCATGAGCAGAAGATGTTAGACTATAACCGGATATATGGCAATTTTTTACTAATTTTGCCGTTAGATTATTAGCGCACATACGCCATCAGCGCTACAACCGCCCGGACACTACAGGCCGGGGCCGGTCATCATCACATCAGAAAACAAGAAACCGCTTTCCGAAATATGAACATCCTCCGAATAACCGCCGCTGCCCTGGCCCTCACGGGCACTCTGGCCGCAGGCGCCGAAACTGTCACCGTCACCAAGTCCGGCTCCCTCAGCGAAGCCGTAACCGATATCACCGCCACCGAGCTTACGGTCAGCGGTCCCGTCGACGCCGCCGACCTCTTCTGGGCCGCCGACAACATGAAGTCGCTCAAGACGCTCAATCTCGCCGACGCCACCATCGAGGCCTATGACGGCGAAATGCTGAAAGGACGCGTGACATACCCCGCCGGGGCCGTCCCCGAGCTGTCTTTTGCCGGAACGACACTGTCCTCCGTCGTCTTCCCCACCACAGGCAACATCACCATCGGTGAGGGAGCTTTCGCAGACACCCGCCTCACCACACTCGCCCTCCCCGCCGGAGTCACCGCCATCGGCGACGGAGCCTTTACCGGCTGCAAGAGCCTCACAGACGTGACAATACCCGCCACAGTAAAAATCGGCAGCCACCCCTTTGCCGGATGCACCAGTCTGAAGACCGTCTCTCTCGGCGCCACAACCATCTCCGAAGGCCAGTTCAAAGACTGTACAGCCCTCACGGAGGTCAAAGGCACTGAGAAACTCGTCGCCATCGGTGCCGAAGCTTTCAGCGGATGCACCTCGCTCAAGAATTTCACTTTCGGCAAAGACCTGAATGAGATTGGCAGCCGTGCCTTCATCGCCAGCGGTCTCACCACCGCCGACCTTACTTCCGCATCCGGTCTCAAAAAAGTCGGTGACTGGGCTTTCGCACACTGTGAGGACCTTAAGGCGGTGTTGTTCAACAATCAGGCCAAGGTGACAGTAGGTAAAGGCATATTTTTCGACTGCTTCGAACTTGACGAGATAAAGCTGCCCGGCGAACTTCGCTCGCTCAGCGCCTACATGTTCAAAGGGGACTCCAAAGCCACCGGCCACGACAGCCTCCCCGGCATCGACTCTATCGGCGCATACGCCCTCAAGGACAACATGGCGCTGCAGACGCTGACCCTCCCCTCCACCCTGACCTTCATCGGCGACGGAGCCATGGAGAACGCCACCTCCCTCCACCGGATTGACGTCACCCAGCTTGACGAGGTACCCATGCTCGGCAACGACGTATGGAGCGGCATAGACCAGTCCGTCGTCATCCTCAAAGTCAAGAATGACGACGCCGCCAAAGACTTCAGTGCCGCCGAACAGTGGAAAGAGTTCAAGATTGACGTCAACTCCGGCATCGACGACATTGTCATCGACAATCCCGCCGCAGGCGGCAAGGCCACCATACGCGGCCGCTTCGTCGGCAACGAACTCGTCCTGCAGGCCCTCGGCTCCGATTTCCGCAACATCCGCGTCTATGACGTAGCCGGACGCCTCGTGGCCGCCCTCGACACCGACCTGAGCGAAGTCAGCCTCGACACCTCCGGCGCCGACACCGACATCTTCATCGTCGCCGCCGTCCTCGCCGACAACACCACCGGCACACTGAAAATCATCCGCCGCTAAATTTTACCGATACACAAAGGCGCTGTGACGACAACGTCAGCACAGCGCCTTTTTTACATAACAACCGCAAATAACGTGGCAAAGAACAAACTCGCAAAATTCGCCGACATGAAGGAAATCCCCTTCGTGTTCCAGTATCCCTTCTCCGTGCTCCGCGAGCAGGGATTTGCCCTGCGCGGCCACTGGCACAGCGACTTCTTCCACAACGGCAACCCCATCGTGCTCGAGCTGGGCTGCGGCAAGGGCGAATACACCGTCGACCTTGCCGTGCGCAACCCCGGCCGCAACTACATCGGCATCGACATCAAGGGCGCACGCATGTGGACAGGCGCCACGCGGGCACAGAAACTCGGGCTGAAGAACGTCGCCTTCCTGCGCACGTCCATCGAGCTGCTCGAGTCGTTCTTCGCGCCCGGCGAGGTGGCCGAGATATGGATTACATTCGCCGACCCGCAGATGAAGAAACAGCGCAAGCGACTGACCTCGGCACGCTTTCTCGAGCTGTACCGCCACGTCCTGGCGCCCGGAGGCCTCATCAACCTCAAGACGGACTCGCCCTTCCTCTACACATACACGCGACAGCTGTGCCAGGCCAATCCACAGGCACTCGACGTCCGCCACGACGTGCCCGACCTGTACGCCCTGACACCCGAGGAGGCCCCCACCCCGCTCGACATACGCACCCATTACGAGCAGCAGTGGCTCGACCGCGGCCTCACCATCAAATACCTGCAGTACGCCTTCGACACCGCCGCCCCGGTCACCGAAATCGACGACACGGACATCGAGCGCGACACATACCGCAGCTACTCCCGCGGACACGTCTGAAAACTTTGTCACCTCCCGCGACGTTTACCCAGCACATCCCGTACATCATTAACACACAAAACATAAGACACCCGCACCATGGCAATATACCCCAAACTCATCCTCGACGCCCTCGAAAAAGTGCGCTACCCCGGCAACGGCAAAAACATTGTCGAGTTAGGCATGGTTGAGGACGACATCCGCATCGACGGCAACAAAGTCTCCTTCTCGCTCATCTTCGACAAGCCCACCGACCCGTTCATCAAGTCCGTCGTCAAGGCTGCCGAGCAGGCCGTGCTCACCTTCGGCGACCCGTCCATCGAAATCCAGGGAAACATCGCCGTCAAGACACGTCAGGTGGCCGCTCCCAAGGCCGACAACCCGCTCCCCGGCGTCAAAAACATCATCGGTGTCGCCTCCGGCAAAGGCGGCGTGGGCAAGAGCACCGTCGCCGCCAACCTGGCCGTAGCGCTGGCCCAGGAGGGTTACCGCGTGGGACTGCTCGACGCCGACATCTTCGGCCCCAGCATCCCCAAAATCTTCGGCGTGGAAGACGAGCCCATATACATGCACAACGTCGGAGGCCGCGACCTCATCATCCCCATCGAGAAATTCGGCGTGAAAATTCTGTCGATAGGCTTCCTCGTCGACAAGGACAGCGCCGTGCTCTGGCGCGGCTCCATGGCCTCCAACGCCCTCAAGCAGCTCATCGAGCAGGCCGACTGGGGCGAGCTTGACTACTTCCTCATCGACATGCCGCCGGGCACCAGCGACATCCACCTCACTCTGGTGCAGACCCTCGGCATCACCGGCGCCGTCATCGTCAGCACGCCGCAGGAGATTGCTCTGGCCGACGCCCGCAAGGGCATCTCGATGTTCACCGGCGACAAGGTCAACGTACCTGTCCTCGGCATCGTCGAAAACATGGCGTGGTTCACTCCCGAGAGCCATCCCGACGAGCGCTACTACATCTTCGGCAACGGCGGCGCCGTCCGCATGGCCGAGGAGCAGGGCATCGAGCTGCTGGCGCAGATACCCCTCGTGGCCGCCGTCGGCGAGCACAACGACGCCGGCTCGCCCATCGCCGCCGGTGACTCGCTGACAGCGCAGGCCTTCATCCACCTGGCACACAACGTCATCGACGCCGTCGACCGCCGCAATGCCTCCATGCCACCCACACAGCACGTCAACGTCACACGCAAATGAAGAAAGTTCTTATTCTCAACGGCCCCAACCTCAACCTGCTGGGCAAGCGCGAGCCCGAAATATATGGCTCGGAGACGATGGAGGAGGTGCTCGCGGCTCTCCGGAAGGCCTCGGCAAAACGCGGTATAGACATAGAATACGCCCAGAGCAACCACGAGGGCGTGCTGGTTGACACCATCCAGCGCGTAGGCTTTGACACCGAAGGCTATCTCGGCATCGTCCTCAACGCCGGCGCCTACACCCACACGTCGCTGGCCCTGGCCGACGCCATCGCCGCCGTGCCCCTGCCCGTCGTGGAGGTACACATCAGCAACGTCGCCGCCCGCACCGAGGCCATCCGCCACACCAGCCTCATCGCCCCCGTCTGCGCCGGCACCATCGCCGGGTTCGGCACCTACAGCTACCTACTGGGGCTGCTGGCGCTGCTAAAATGAACACGAAATTCAAGTATAAAATCATGAAATTCATCCGTAACATACTGCTGACGGCCGTGCTGCTGATGGCGCTGTCGGCCTCGGCTGCCGCGCCGAAGTACATCTTCTTCTTCATCGGCGACGGCATGGGCATGGGACCCGTCATGGCCACACAGACCTATCAGCGTCTTGTCAAAGGCAAGACCGGCGTCAACGACCAGCTCGTGATGTCGCAGTTCCCCCACGCCGGACTCGTCACCACCTATTCGGCCAACAACATCATCACCGACAGCAGCGCCGCCGGCACCGCCCTCGCCACGGGCAACAAGACCAACAACTATACCCTCGGCATGAACGCCGACACTTTTGCCGTCTCGTCCATCGCCCACGAGCTCAAGGACCTGGGCTGGGGCGTCGGCATCGTCACCGACTGCGCCGCCGATGACGCCACCCCCGGCGCTTTCTACGCCCATCAGCCCAACCGCAAGATGTACTACGAGATTGGCAAGGACGCCGCCTACAGCGGTTACGACTTCATCGCCGGAGCCTCGCTGCGCGGCGGCAAGGACAAAAAAACCGGCGAGGCCAACGACCTCTACGACGTGCTCGAGCAGCAGGGCTATCAGATTCTGCGCGGCCAGGACGGCGCCCACGCCGTGGAGACCTCGAAGAGCGAGAAAATCATGCTCCTCAACCCCGAGGGCTATCACATCCCCTCGGCAATGGGCTACGCCGTCGACTCGGTGGGCAAGGACGGCATAGGCCTCACCCTCCCCATCGCCATGGAGGCCTGCCTGACCCGGCTGCAGCGCAACAGCCCCGACAAGTTTTTCATGATGGTCGAGAACGGCCTCATCGACCACGCCCTCCACGCCAACGACGGCGGCGCCGCCATCAAGCAGGTTCTCGCGCTTGACGAGTGCGTGGCCATCGCTTATGACTTCTACAGACAGCACCCCGACGAGACCCTTATCATAGTCACCGCCGACCACGACACCGGCGCCATGAGCGTCGGCTGCAAGGCTTCGAAATACGTCGTTCATCCCGAATATGTCGACTATCAGGCCATCTCGAAGGACATGTTCAACCTCGAGATACAGTCCATGCTCAAGAGCCGCCGCCGCTACGAGTGGCCCGAGATGAAGGAGCTGCTGAGCGAGCGCCTGGGCCTGTTCACGAAAATCCCGGTTTCGAAAGACGTCGAAAAGAAACTTGAGAAAACTTTTGAGGAGACCTTCCACGAGGGCAAGGTCAACGACGAGAAAGGCCTGTACAGCACCAGCAACGCTTTCACCGTCGCCGCCATCCGCGCCTACAACAATGCCTCGGGCTGGGGCTTCACCACCCTCAACCACTCGGGCAACCCCGTCCCCGTCTACGCCATCGGCGCCGGCGCCGAGAACTTCGCCCGCCAGCTCGACAACACCCAGATACCGCAAATCCTCCGCCGCCTCATCGGCGAAAAGTAAACCGGCACAGCCACCCCCCAAAAAGCGGCGAGTTAACCCGAAGCGGCGAACTCGCCGCTTAACATTTAATGACCGGCCCGGCACAAACCGGGGAAGCACAAACCGGGCCGGCCCATACGCGCCAGCCCAATTTTTAATTTTCAATTTTAAATTTTCAATTTTTCAAAACAGCGTCGGGTGCGGCAGCAGCCTGAATGTGCGCCGGTGCTCGGGCGTGACGCCTAACTCGGCGATGGCCTGACGGTGGGTGGCAGTGGGGTAGCCCTTGTTGACATCCCAGCCGTAGCCGGGGTAGCGTTCATGGGCGAGGCGCATGTATTCGTCACGGTGTGTCTTGGCCAGGACCGAGGCGGCGGCGATGTTGCCGAAGCGTCCGTCGCCCTTGACGAAAGTCTGCCAGGGCACGTCGCGCCAGGGCGTGAACCTGTTGCCGTCGACAATCACCGCCTGCGGCGTCACCGCAAGGGCGTCGAGGGCGCGGTGCATGGCCAGTATGGAGGCGCGCAGAATGTTTATCCGGTCAATCTCGTCGGCGGTCACCACACCTACGGCCCAGGCCAAAGCCTCCGCCTCGATGACGGGGCGCAGAGCCTCGCGGCGCCGCTCGGTGACCTGCTTTGAGTCGTTGAGCCAGGGATGATGGAAGTCGGGCGGGAGGATGACGGCGGCGGCAAAGACAGGGCCGGCGAGGCAGCCGCGGCCCGCCTCGTCACATCCGGCCTCGAGCACCGAGGCATCGAAGCAGTTGGGCAGTGAGACTTCTTTTCCTGACATCAGCAACGGATATTACGTGATACGGAGGACTGCCCGCCCGCGGGATGGCGGCGGCAGACGGCATAGATGCGTGCCAACAGCTCCCGCATCGAGAACGGCTTGGCCACATAGTCGTCGGCGCCGTTGTCGAGGGCGTTGATGATGCTGTCGGCACTGTTGTCATGTCCCGACAGAATTACCGGCACATGGGCCGTCAGCGGATTGGCCTTGATGTCGCGCACAAGGTCGATACCATTGTACGCCTGACCCGTGGCGTCGGCGAGAACAATCCTGTAGCTACCCACGTCAAGGCCCACGACAAGCGCGGCAGTGCTGACGACGGTCACCGAAAACAGCGCCGACTCAAGACTGCTCTTCACCAGTCGCGCGATGTTCTCGTCATCGTCGACAAGCAGGACCTTTCCAAAGCCTACAGCTTCACTCATATCAGACGTACAAAAATTAGACAGTTATAAAGCCCTTCGGGGTGTTTTGCTCCCCGCAAGCGGGAGCCGAGGACCGCAGGTCCTCAAATTTGGACTGTTCCCCTCGCTTGCGAGGGGCAGTGAGGTCCGGGCCACCCTTGGTCATAGATTCAAAGACACAGACCCGCCGGCAGCGGACTGCCTCGAATTCTGCACTACAAATAAAAGCAATTTTTTCGACACCGCCCACCCCCGTACCGCTTTGTAACCGGTTTGTGTAGAATTTTTATCAACAGTCACCAAAACGCCTTTTATTGGGCGGGAGCGTCGGTTTCGCGGAGGAGGTGCGAGGCGGGGACGGAGGCGGAGGCGGGGATAGCGAGGTTGTGGAGGGGGCCGAGTGAGAGGTAGAGGCTCTGGCGGACGAGTTGTCGGGCAAGCTCGGGTTTGCCCCGGAAGCCGTGGATTATCCAGGGCTGGGCGGGGTTGTGTTTTTTATGGAGGGCGAGGATGTCGTTGTAGGCCCGGACGCAGTGGATGATGAGGGGGAGGCGGAGCTCTTCGCTCAGGAGGATGTGTTTTTCAAAAACCTGCTGCTGGATGTCAGGGGAGGGGCCGCGGAAGCGGTCGAGGCCGCACTCGCCGATGGCGACGACTCGGGGGTCGGTGAGGGCGAGGGTGCGTACGGCGTCTATGTCGCCGGTGTCGGCATGCCAGGGATGGATGCCTACGCTCAGGCGCTCGGCACCGGCGGTATCCTCGCCGGGCTCGACGCTGGTAATCATGCCGGGCCCGCGCCGATGCGTATGCACGTCGGTGTGGTAGAAGAATTCGGGCAGCGCAATATCAGCCATTATAATTGTGTCTTGTTTTTCAGGGGACGGGGTCGTAGCCGGAGCCGCCCCAGGGGTGGCAGCGGCATATGCGGCGGACGGTCAGCCAGAGACCTTTGAAAGGGCCGTGCTTGCGCAGGGCCTCCAGGGCGTATTCGCTGCACGTCGGGGTGAAGCGGCATGAAGGCGGCAGATACGGAGAAATAACGGCCCGGTAAAAAAGAACGGGCAGCGAAAGGAGCCACACAAGGGCTTTACTGAGCGCTTTCACTGCTTTCGTTGTTTTGCGGCTGACGTTCGGCGGCGATGGCGGCGAGGTCACGGCCGAGGCGGCCGAGAAGGCGTGTCATGGCTCTTTCGACCAAGGCGTATAGTTCGATTCCTTTGCCGACATACATGAAAGCGACGTCGGCCATTAGGCCGTCGGGAACGGGTAGTTCGTGGCGGTGCAGACGGTAGGCCTCGCGGATGCGGCGGCGCATCAGCACACGGTCGACGGCATGGCGCAGACGCTTCCTGGGCACGGAAATCAGGAACTGCACGGGGGTGTCCGAACGCCGTCCGGGGCTCACGCGCCACACCATGCGTATAGGATATGCCAGCGACGAGTGCGGCTCAGAACCGGCATCCCCACCGGCAGCAGGCTGAAACAGCTGACCGATGGCAATTACGCTGCACAGTTTTTCTTTTTTGTACAGCCTGAGCGGATGTGATGCGGAGGGAGATGCCGGACGCACGGTGGAAGTAAGATGTTAATTACATAAATAGCATAAGCCACATAAATCACATAAATTACATGACTTACAATCAAAGATTATCCCTGCTCGCGCATGTAGATGTCGATGGCGGCTGGCATTGAGGGAGCCTCGGGGCGCGGCACCTCGATGTCGACGCGCAGACCGGCGTCTACGGCGGCCTTGGTTGTGTTGGCGCCGAAAGTGGCGACGGCAATCTCGCCCTGCTTGAAGTCGGGGAAGTTCTTCACCAGCGACTCGATGCCCACGGGGCTGAAGAAGGCCAGCATGTCGTAGTCAAAGGCCTCGTCAGCGGTGAAATCATTGGTGACGGTGCGGTACAGCACCGCGCGGGTGTAGTTTATCTTGTTGTCGTCGAGAATTTTGGCGTCGCAGGGGCTTGCGGCCTCGCTGACGGCGTAGAGGTACTTGTCATCCTTATGCTTGAGCATGAAGGGGACGAGGTCGGCGAGTTTGCCTGTCTCGGCCTTGAAAATCTTGCGTTTGCGGTAAACGGTGTACTTCTGCAGGTAGTCGGCGATATTCTTCGTCGTGCAGAAATACTTCATGGTGTCGGGCACGCTGTAACGCATCTCCTCGGCAAGGCGGAAGAAGTGGTCGACGGCGGTGCGTGCCGTGAAAATCACGGCGGTGAAATCCTGGATGGAGACCTTCTGCTGACGGAATTCGCGGGCAGTCAGTCCTTCGACTTTGATAAAGGGGCGGAAAACAATGTCAACATTGTACTTCTCGGCCAAGTCATAGTATGGCGATTTTCCGTTTGCCGGCTGTGGCTGGGAGATAAGGATTTTGTTAACTTTCACTTTTCGTACGTACTTTTTGCATTAGCAGCAGATGCCAGCACCTGATTTTCAGGTTCAAATGCCTTGGAAATATCCTTTTAATGTGATTAAAGCAGCAAGGCAGGCACCATTTTGGCTGCAATCATAAAAACGATGAGGGGCGGTATAATTTCCAGGGTGCAAAGGTACAAAATAAAATAGAGAAGCGAGCCAAAATTTTGGTAAAAAATTCTAAATCCTTTTATTATAAACGCCAATCGGGCAATTATGTAGCATACCGCGGCGGCAAGCAGCGCCCACTGTCCGGCCGCGGGATAAAAGACGGTGACGATGGCCGCGGGCAACAGTGCAAAGCCCAGAAAACCCTGCGTGGATGTGAATGCACGCAGCCACGACCGGCGGTGTTCGGCGTCGGCGAAGGCATAGCCGACGGTATTATATGCGAGGAGCTGGAAGACGAAATAGCCCGCGCAGAGCGCAATCAGCAGCCCGCATCCGGCCATGACGGGTATGGCCGCGCCCGGGCCGCGGACGTAGCTGAGCAGGAGGATGCCCTCATAGACGCATGTCTGCACGCAGAAGATGGCGATGAGGCGCGACTGCGCCGGTGTGCGCTCGTCAAGGTCATGGCGGTCCAGGCGGTTGCGGGTGATGTCATCGAGCATCGAGCTGAGCAGACGTCCGGCCTGGCGCATGCACAGCACCGTCAGCAGCAGCATGGCCATGATGATGGCGACGATGCCCGAGTTGGTTGCCGCCGTCTCGGGACGGTCGACGGGCACTATGCCGGACTCCCAGGGCTTGGGCTTTACCACCACAACAGCCTTCTTCGGCGCCGGAGCGGGAGCCAGTGCGGCAAGCGAGTCTGCCTGCAGGAGCGCCAGCGAGTCGGGCGGCAGAGCGGCAGTGTCAGCCGGGGCTGAGGCGGCTGAAGGAGCCTCAGCAGGACCATGCTCATGCGCGACCGGAGAAGCCGGCGCGGGCGTTGAGGTTATTTGATCAAGGGAATCGGGCATTGGAACAAAAAGCAGAAAAGAGCTGCCTTATTTTAACGGGTTGAGCACTTCGTCGACGGCCTGCATGGGGGTGGAGACGGGCCAGATGAGCTGGCGCTCGGCCTGGGGGCCTTTGCGCATGAAGCCCTCGTCCTCGGCGTGGCGGAGGGTGCGGAGCAGCGGGTCATAGTAGCCGCGGGTGTTCACCATCACCACCTTGCCGTTGAAAAGGCCGAGCTGGCGCCATGTTATGATTTCGAGCAGTTCCTCGAAGGTGCCCACGCCGCCGGGGAGGGCGATGGCGGCCTGAGCGCAGCCGGCCATTATCTCCTTGCGCTGGTGCATGTCGCGGGCCACAATCATGTGCGTGAGACCTTTATGGCCCCAGCCGCGGTCCACCATAAAGCGGGGAATGACACCTACGGCACAGCCGCCGGCCTCGAGACAGCCGTCGTTGACGGCGCCCATCAGACCCGTGTCGCCGCCGCCATTGACGACGGCGAAGCCGGCGTCAGCAAGGTATCGGCCCAGCTCGCGGGCGGCATCGATGTATTCGCTGTTGATGTACGACGACGAGGCGCCGTAAACGGTTATCGCGGGGCGCGGGATGAGTGCCAGAAGCTCTTCGTTGCTACGTTCGCAGGCTTTGTCGGACGGTGTCATAGCTTAATTTTGTTTAATCCCAGTAAATCAGGAAATTTTCGCCGGTGGTGGTGACCTTCAGCGTCACCTTGGCGTTTTCGATGACAGGTATGTTGTGGTCGACATGTCCGATGGGGGCCCGGAAAGCCACGGGATAGCTATATGGAGCCACCATGTCGCTCACCATCTGCTCCATCGTCTTGTACGAGTTGTCGGCCTTATACTCGGTGAACTGGCCCACAATCAGGCCGGCGAGATTGGGCAGCACGCCCGACAGGCGCAGCTGATATAGTATGCGCTCGATTTTATAGATAGGCTCGGAGACATCCTCGATGAACAGCACGGTGTCGGGCCTGAAGACGTCGAAGCGCGTGTCGATGAGGTCGGCGAGGACGGCGAGGTTGCCGCCGATGAGCCGTCCGGTGGCGATGCCGGGCCGGTCGTAGGACGATGCCGGGAACGACACGGCCTCGCGCGCTCCGCTCAGAATACCGAAGAGAGCGGCGTTGTCCGGGTCACCCGCGCCTTTCATAATTTGCGCGGCCATCGAGGCATGGACAGACGAGATATTGTTCGACGCCATAAGCGCGTGCAGCGCGCTGATGTCGCTGAACCCGACAATCCATTTGGGGTCTTTCTTGAGGTCGAGCTTGCTCAGGCGCTCCATCAGGTGTACCACGCCGTATCCGCCGCGGCTGCAGATTATCGCCCTCACCTCGGGGTCGAGCAGCGCGGCCTCCAGGTCGTCGTAGCGCTCCTGGTCGGTGCCGCTGTAATTGCCCCACTTGCCAAGCGTATGCGGCGCTATGCGCACGCGCCAGCCCTGGCCTTCAAGCACGTCGCGCGCGCCGTAGACCTTCTCCTCGGCGATGGGGCCCGCCGGGGAGCATATTACAATAAGGTCGCCCTTTTTCAGGGGCTTCGGAAATACGTTTTTCTCCTGTTTCTTGTCGCTCATCTCTTTGTGTCGGGGTTTCCCCCGCTTGTATTTTTAATCAGATGCAAAGATAGCCATTTTTTTTGCATCAGGCCACCATCGTTCCATTTCAATTGTAAATCGATATTTTTTTCTTACCTTTGCGGCGACAAGAGGGCAGCAATGCCCAGCCAAATTATTTTTCATAGAGGTAAGGTGTCGGCTTGCGAAAGTCGGCACCTTTTTTCTTGGCTCCGTCACCCCCCGTTTTATGTTGAAAACTCGCCCGATTGGTGTTATTTTTTCATAATATTTGTTAATAAATATATCATAGCAGGGGTTTGGGGCGCATGCAAGGTCCTTATATATTGCAGTAAAGCGTAAAAATGAGTAACTTTGCACAACTTCGTAAGAGCGGAGGGGGCCCAGACGGGCTTCCTCCTGTTTTTTGTAGCAACGCCAAGGCCTCAGCCGAGAGCCGCGTGTAGGGTTGCGGCATGCCGCAGCCAGCCTTTCGGCATACCGCCGCCGTTGCCGCCTGCGAAGCCCTGACTGACCCGCAGATAATTACCTATATTATATATGATAGACAAAAATCTGGTGGCAGAGGCAGTGAACGAGTTCCTGTCCGAGTCGCCCCTTTTTCTGGTGGACGTAAAAGTGACGCCCGACAACAATGTGACCGTGACCGTCGACTCGCCCGAGGGCGTCGACATCGACCAGTGCGTGGCCCTCTCGCGCAAAATCGAGGAGCGCTTCGACCGCGACGTCGAGGACTATGAGCTGGAGGTCGGCTCGGCCGGACTGACGGCGCCTTTCACCGTCCCCGCCCAGTACAACATGAACGTCGGCAACGACGTCGAGCTGCTCACCCGGAGCGGCCTCAAGTTGCGCGGCGTCCTCGAGGAGGTCAACGCCGACTGCTCGCAGATTGTCGTGGCCGTCCCCACAAAAGTGAAGAACGAAGGCGAAAAACGCCCACATATCGAAAACATCCCCCAGACAATCGCCGTCGCCGACATCAAGAAAATCGTCCGCGACATCAAATTCTGAAAAATAATGCAGGGTCGCGGCATGCCGCGGCCTTCAGGCACACCGCCGCAACCCCGGCGCGTACACAATAAACACGAATAAAAACAAAAACAACATAAAAACCGAAAATGGCAAAAAAAGAGGCTACTCCCAACATGATTGAGCAATTCGCCGATTTCAAGGAGACTAAAGGCATTGACAAGACCACGATGATCAGCGTGCTCGAGGAATCGTTCCGCAACGTGCTCGGCAAGATGTTCGGCACCGACGAAAACCTTGACGTAATCCTCAACCCCGACAAGGGCGACGTACAGATTTTCCAGAACCTCACAGTTGTTCCCGACGGCGAGGTCACCGACCCCAACCTCGAGATTTCGCTCACCGACGCCCGCGCCGACAACGACCCCGAAGCCGAGATAGGCGAGGAGCACACCAAGGAGATTTTCTTTGAGAAATTCGGCCGCCGTGCCATCCTCACCCTGCGTCAGACCCTCCAGTCGAAAATCCTCGACCTGCAGAAGGAGGCTGTCTTTGCCAAGTTCAAGGCCCTCGAGGGCCAGCTCGTATCGGGTGAAGTTTACCAGACCTGGTCGCGCGAGACCCTGCTGGTGGATGCCGACAACAACGAGCTTCTGCTCCCCAAGAGCGAGTCCATTCCCGGTGACTTCTTCCGCAAGGGCGAGACCGTCCGCGCCGTCATCGCCAACGTCGACAACAAGAACAACAACCCCAAGATTACCGTCAGCCGCACCAACGAGAATTTCCTGCGCCGCCTCTTCGAGCTTGAGGTGCCCGAAATCCAGGACGGTCTCATCAACATCCGCGCCGTCGCCCGCATCCCCGGCGAGCGCGCCAAAATCGCCGTCGAGAGCTATGACGACCGCATCGACCCCGTCGGCGCCTGCGTCGGCGTCAAGGGCAGCCGCATCCACGGCATCGTCCGCGAGCTCCACAACGAGAACATCGACGTCATCCCCTTCACCAGCAACGACTCGCTCTTCATCCAGCGCGCCCTCTCGCCCGCAAAGGTCAGCAGCATCCGCCTCGACCCCGAGGAGAAGAAGGCCGAAGTCTTCCTGCGCCCCGAGGAGGTAAGCCTGGCCATCGGTAAGAACGGCCTCAACATCAAGCTCGCCTCAATCCTCACCGGCTACACCATTGACGTATACCGCGACACCGATGACGCCAGTGCCGACGACGAGGACATCTACCTGGACGAGTTCAAGGACGAAATCGAGGAGTGGGTTGTCGAGGCTCTCAAGAAGGCCGGCTTCGTCACCGCCAAGAGCGTCCTCAACGCTCCCCGCGACATGCTCGTCGAAAAGGCCGACCTCGAGGAGGAGACCGTCGACAACGTCCTCGAAATCCTCCGCGCCGAATTCGAGGACTAAGCGGCGGACCCCGGTCCGCTATAATAGCTATCATAGCTAATTTAGCTACAACAGCTATTCCACCAACCAGCCAAAAGAAAGAAGAAGATACAATAAATACATGGCAAAAACCAAGATAAGCAAATTAGCGAAAGACCTCAACGTGGCGCTGAACACGGTGATTGACTTTCTGCACACCAAAAACGTCGACTTAGGCGACATCACCCCCAACACGCGTGTCGAGGACAACATCGCCGACATGCTCTTCGACGCCTTCGACAAAGACCGCAAGGTGCGTCAGCGCGTCGAGGCCGAGGCCGCCGAGCGCGCTCAGGTGCGCGCCGCCGCCAAACCCGAGCCCAAGGCCGCCGCTCCCGAATTGGCCAAGACACCCTCGGATAACGGACAGAAATACAAAGTCCTGGGCAAAGTCGAGCTGGACTCGAAGGGCAACGTCATCAAGCCTGCCGCTCCCAAGCCCGAGCCCAAGGCTGAGGTCAAGCCCGAAACAAAGCCTGAGCCCAAACCCGAGGTGAAGGCGGAGGTCAAGACCGAGCCCAAGCCTGCCGCTCCCAAGGCTACCGAGCCCAAAGCCGAGGTCAAGGCTGAAACCAAGCCCGAGCACCAGGCCGAAGCCAGGCCCGCCGCCCCCAAGGACGAGCCCGAAAAGAAGCCCAAGGCCGAGGCAAAGCCCGAGCATAAGCCTGAACCCAAGGCCAAGGCCGAGCCAAAACCGGCAGTCAAGCCCGAGGTCAAGGCCGAAGCTCCCAAGGCTCCGGAGAAACCCGCCGAGCCCGAGTTCATCGCCACCGAGACTCCCAAGGGTCCCACGCTCAACATCGTGGGCAAAATCGACCTGTCGGCAATAAACCAGAACACCCGTCCCAAGAAACGCGGCCGCCACGACCGCGGCGGTCAGGGCGGAGCCGCCGGTCAGGGCGGCGAAAAGAAGAAACGCCAGCGCATCGGCGGCGGACGCGTCGACATCGAAAAGACCGGCGCTCAGGTTGCCCGCGACGGCGCCGGCAACGGCCGCTCCGGCAAGGGCGGACGTGACGGCCAGGGCGGCCGCGACCGCTCCGGCAAAGGCAAGCGCAACCAGCCCGTAGTGCCGCAGGAGGTCAGCGAGGAGGACGTACAGAAGCAGGTCAAGGAGACCCTGGCACGTCTCACCGCCAAGGACAAGGGCCTCAAGAAAGGCGCCAAGTGGCGCCGCGAGAAACGCGAGGCCAACGCCGAGGCACGCGCCGAGGCCGCAGCCGAGGCACGCGCCGAGAGCAAGGTGCTCAAGCTCACCGAGTTCGTTACCGCAAACGACCTCGCCATAATGATGGACGTGCCCATCAACCAGGTCATCGCCACCTGCATGAACCTCGGCGTGATGGTATCCATCAACCAGCGTCTCGACGCCGAGACAATCAACATCGTGGCCGAGGAGTTCGGCTTCAAGACCGAATATGTTTCGGCCGAGGTTGCCGACGCCATCCATCAGGAGGAAGACAGCGAGGAGGACCTGCAGCCCCGCTCGCCCATCGTCACCGTCATGGGCCACGTCGACCACGGCAAGACCTCGCTGCTCGACTACATCCGCAACGCCAACGTCATCGCAGGCGAGGCCGGCGGCATCACACAGCACATCGGCGCCTACAACGTCAAGCTTGATGACGGCCGCCACATCACCTTCCTCGACACCCCCGGCCACGAGGCCTTCACCGCCATGCGTGCCCGCGGCGCAAAGGTCACCGACCTCTGTATCATCATCGTCGCCGCCGATGACAACGTCATGCCGCAGACCGTCGAGGCCATCAACCACGCCAGCGCCGCCGGTGTACCCATCGTCTTTGCCATCAACAAGATAGACAAGCCCCACGCCAACCCCGAAAAAATCAAGGAGGAGCTGGCCGCGATGAACTACCTCGTCGAGGACTGGGGCGGCAAATACCAGAGCCAGGACATCTCCGCCAAGAAAGGCACGGGCGTGCCCGAGCTTATGGAGAAGGTGCTCCTCGAGGCCGACATGCTCGACCTCAAGGCCAATCCCGACCGCAAGGCCGTCGGCTCCATCATCGAGTCGTCGCTCGACAAGGGCCGCGGATACGTCGCCACCGTGCTCGTGCAGAACGGCACGCTGCGCCAGGGCGACATCATCCTCGCCGGCAACCACTACGGCAAGATCAAGGCCATGTTCAACGAGCGCAACCAGCGCATCACCGAGGCCGGTCCCGCCGCTCCGGCGCTTATCCTCGGCCTCAACGGCGCTCCCACCGCCGGTGACACCTTCAACGTGCTCGACACCGAGCAGGAGGCCCGCGAAATCGCCAACAAGCGCGTGCAGCTGCAGCGCGAGCAGGGTCTGCGCACCACCAAGATCCTCACCCTTGACGACATCGCACGCCGCCGCGCCATCGGCAACTTCCAGGAGCTCAACATCATCGTCAAGGGCGACGTGGACGGCTCCATCGAGGCGCTGTCCGACTCGCTCATCAAGCTCTCCACCGAGGAAATCCAGGTCAACGTCCTCCACAAGGCCGTCGGCGAGATTTCGGAGAGCGACGTCACCCTTGCCGCCGCCTCCAACGCCGTCATCATCGGCTTCCAGGTGCGTCCCTCGCTGGCCGCACGCCGCGCCGCCGAGCGTGAGGGCGTCGAAATACGCCTCTACTCGGTCATCTACGACGCCATCGAGGAGGTCAAGGACGCCATGGCCGGTATGCTCGCTCCCGAAATCAAGGAGGAAATCCTGGGCACCGCCGAGGTCCTCGAGACCTACCACATCTCCAAGGTCGGCACCATCGCCGGCGCCATGGTGCGCGAGGGCAAGCTCAAGCGCTCGTCCAAAGTCCGCCTCATCCGCGACGGTATCGTGCGCTACACCGGCGAACTGGGCAGCCTCAAGCGCTTCAAGGACGACGCCAAGGAGGTCACCTCGGGTTACGACTGCGGCCTGTCCATCACGGGCTACAACGACATCAAGGTCGGCGACATGGTCGAGGCTTTCGAGGAAGTCGAGGTAAACCGCACACTCTGATAAATCACGACACACAGCAGGCCGGTGGCTCATGGGCGCCGGCCTGCTGTAGTTTTACCGCGGGCGTAAAATAACCTGAAAGTAGGGATGCATCCCTACTTTGACACAATTTCAAGCTATACGGTAGTATGCAAAGCATTTACTTGAATATCGGCAGCAACCGGGGCGACAGCCGCGCCCTGGTGGACGAGGCCGTACGCCGTCTCAGCGAGGCCTTTCCGCAGGCTCTGCTCAGGCGCTCGCATACGGTGACATCGCCGTCCTGGGGCTATGCGTCCGAAAATCCGTTCCTCAACCTCGGCGTCGCACTCGACTTCGACGGCGACATGCCGGCGCCCCCCGACGTGCTGGCGGCGACACAGGGCATAGAGCAGGCCCTCGCCCCCGACTCGCCACACCGCAACGCCGACGGCAGCTACCGCGACCGCCTGCTCGACATCGACATCATCCACATCGACGGAGTGCGCATGGACACGCCCGAGCTGACACTGCCGCATCCCCGCGCCGCCGCCCGCCGCTTCGTCATGGAGCCCATGCAGGTGCTGTGCCCCGGCTGGACACCCGACAGCGTCGCCGCCGACAGCGACCCGCATGCCAAGAAGACCATCGCCGACATGGCCCGCGATGACGTCGCCACCTTCCGCGCCAAGCCCAAGACACCGCTGTGCGTCGTCCTCGACAACATACGCTCGCTCAACAACATAGGCTCCATCTTCCGCACCGCCGATGCCTTCGCCCTCGACAGCGTCATCCTCTGCGGCATCTCCGCCACCCCCCCCGACCCCGCCATCCACAAGACCGCCCTCGGTGCCGAGGAGTCCGTGGCCTGGCGATATTTCCCCACCACCGCCGAAGCCATCGCCGCCCTGCGCGAGCAGGGCTGGACGATAGCCTGCCTCGAACAGGTACACGGCTCCATAGACCTGAATGCCTACACCCCCGCACCCGGGGCAAAAATCGCCCTCGTCAGCGGCAACGAAGTCGCCGGCGTCGACCCCGCCATCGTCCGCACCGCCGACATCTGGCTCGAAATTCCCCAGTCCGGCACCAAGCACTCCCTCAATGTCGCCGTCAGCACCGCCATCGCCCTCTTCCACCTCTACACCCGCCTCCGCCCCGCCTGAATCCCGCAATCATTTTTGTCCTGCGTGAAAAGCTTGCTTTTCCGCCCGATACAAAATCTTTCGCCATTCGGGGCATTTTTAACACAGTATTTTTATCGCAGAATTGCACGGAAAAAGGTGTTTTTTTGGAACATAATCCGAATTTTATTGGTGCGCTTCGCTCCAAAATATAACGGAACAGGCACATTTTTATGTAAAAGCCATAATTTATATAACAGTCATAATAAAAGTTAATTAGCTAAATTATAAATAAATACAAACCAGATTTTAGTATCATGGAAAAAGATTTGTCAATAGACAGCAGGCTGGGGTACGAAATTATCGGAGCGGCTTTTGAGGTGCGCAAGGAACTCGGACGATGGCTCAATGAAGCCGCTTACGAACATGCCATGCAAATCGAGCTGGCTGAACGTGGCATCAAAAGCAAGTGCCAGGTTGAGTATCCCGTTATCTACAAAGGCCACAAACTCGCCCAATCGTTCAGAGTTGACATGCTTGTCGAAGACTGTGTATGCCTGGAGTTCAAGGCCCTCGCCATGATGACCGGACGCGAACTGTCCCAAATCATATCCTATCTCAATTTCTGCAACCTCCCGCTCGGGTATCTCATCAACTTCCGCGCCGAATATTTTACCCCGGAAAAGGTCCCGAGCAAAACCTTCTACAGCGACGAGCTCTACCTCGACAAAGGCATCTACCGCGTCATCCATAAAATCACCTATCCTACAGACCCACAGTAATCATATTCCCGAAGTAATCTTGAAATAATTTTATTATAAAGTAGTGGCCCGGAGCGTCTTCCGTTATATTTTGGAGCGAAGCGCACCAATAAAATTCGGATTATGTTCCCCAAAACACCTCTTCCGCGCATTTCCGTGCAATTCCGCGATAAAAATACCCAAATCTCAACCCCTGTCATCATACATCATAATTGCAATCGCTTTGTCAAAAACTCGGATGAAGTGTTAAAAATCACGGTCAAGGGACTTGAAAAGCGCAAAAGACTGCGATAAATCCATTTTTTAAGGGATAAATTAGGCGCGATTGGCGAAAATGTATTAATTTTGGAGATTGAAGCCTGTGCCTTTTAAGTGCAGGCGTAAAATTGTCCCCTTTTCGCAAAACCTGAAAGCAGGCTGCGAGAACACCGTCAACGCTGTGCTGACAGCACAACCCAAATTTTTCAATACAAACAAAAATTAGTTTTGATACTTCATTCGATTACCAATTTCCTGAAAACTGATACCATTACCAAGACCTCAAATTAT
>JBJEDC010000106.1:0-29990 GCA_051871645.1 Muribaculaceae bacterium
TCAGGCGGCTTAAAAAATGGAGGGTGTGCCAAAAACTTAATTTTGATACACCCTCCTGTGGTTTGACGATGCCTGTTCCTTACTTGGCTATGAGCAGGTAGTAGTTCTTTTTGCCTTTCTGGATGAGGATGTACTTGTCGTTGAGGAGCATGTCGGGGGTGACGGGGGCGTAGGCGTCGGCCACCTTGGCCTTGTTCACCGACAGGCCACCGCCCTGGGCCAGCTTGCGGAGCTCGCCCTTGGAGGGGAAGACGGGTGCCTTCTCGACCAGCAGGTCGGCGAGCTTGATGCCGTCCTCGATGTCCTGACGCGAAACCTCGAAGGTGGGCACGCCCTCGAAGACGTCGAGCAGAGTCTTCTCGTCGAGGTTGTGCAGCGTCTCCCCGGCCTTGTTGCTGAAGAGAATCTGCGAAGCCTCGACGGCCTGCTGCCAGTCGGCCTCGCTGTGTACGAGGGTGGTGATTTCCTTTGCCAGACGTTTCTGCAGGGGACGCTGGCCGGGGTCCTCGGCCTGCCGGGCTATCAGTGCGTTAATCTCGTCCTCGCCGAGTGTGGTGAAGATTTTGATGTACTTGGCGGCGTCGTCGTCGCTGACGTTGAGCCAGAACTGGTAGAACTTGTAGGGGCTTGTGCGCTTGGGGTCGAGCCAGACGTTGCCGCCCTCGGTCTTGCCGAACTTGGTGCCGTCGGCCTTGGTGATTAGCTTGCAGGTGATGGCGTAGGCGTCCTCGTTGCCGAGCATGCGGCGGATGAGCTCGGTGCCGGTGGTCATGTTGCCCCACTGGTCCGAGCCGCCGAGCTGGATGTGGCAGCCGTATTTCTCGTACAGGTGCAGGAAGTCATAGCCCTGCAGAAGCTGGTAGGAGAATTCGGTGAACGACATGCCCTCGCGGCTCTCGCCGGACAGGCGTTTCTTGACCGAGTCCTTGGCCATCATGTAGTTGACGGTGATGTGCTTGCCCACGTCGCGGATAAAGCCCAGGAAGGAGAAATCCTTCATCCAGTCGTAGTTGTTGACCAGCAGGGCGGCATTGGGGGCGTCGCTCTCGAAGTCGAGGAACTTCGACAGCTGTGCCTTGATGCACTCCTGGTTGTGGCGCAGCGTCTCCTCGTCGATGAGCTTGCGCTCCTGGCTCTTCATCGACGGGTCGCCGATCATGCCGGTGGCGCCGCCGACGAGGGCGATGGGCCGGTGGCCGGCGCGCTGGAAATGACGCAGAATCATCACGCCCACGAGGTGTCCTATATGCAGCGAGTCGGCTGTGGGGTCGATGCCCAGGTATGCCGTCGCCATTCCTTTTTTGAGTTCTTCGTCAGTGCCGGGCATGACGGTGTGCGTCATCCCGCGCCATTCGAGTTCTTTTAAGAAATCCACTTTTATATAAGGGTTTGGTTATGTTTTAAATCGGTTATCAGTGCAGGCGGGCCAGGGCGTCGGCGATGCGGCGCATGGCCTCGCGGATGTTGTCGTCGGAGGTGGCGTAGCTGAGGCGGATGTATCCGGGAGCCGAGAAGGCGGCGCCGTCGACGGTGGCCACGTGGGCCTTGTCGAGGAGGTAGAGCGCCAGGTCGCCCGAGGTGTGTATGTCCGTCTCGCCATCCGAGGTTCCCAGATATGCCGAGACCTCGGGGAAGAGATAGAAAGCGCCCTGTGGCTCGTTGACACGCAGACCGGGAATCTGCTTTGCCAGACTTACCACTAAGTCGCGGCGGCGGCGGAAGGCCGCGCACATCTCATGCACGCAGTCCTGGGGACCGGTGTAGGCGGCTTCGGCGGCCTTCTGGGCTATCGACGAAGCGCCGGAGGTGTACTGACCCTGTAGCTTGGTGACGGCCTTGGCCAGGTCGGGCGGGCAGGCGCAGTAGCCTATACGCCAGCCGGTCATGGCGTAAGCCTTGGAGACGCCGTTGATGATGGCGCAGCGGTCGGCGATGGCGCCGAAGGAGGCCAAAGAGGTGAAGCTGCCGGTGAAGTTGATGTGCTCGTAAATCTCGTCGGCGATAACCAGCACGTCGGGATAGTCGGCGAGGACGGCCACCAGTGCCTGCAGCTCCTCGCGGCTGTATACGCTGCCCGTGGGGTTGGAGGGCGAGCAGAACAGCACGGCGCGGGTGTGGCGCGTGAGGGCTGCGCGCAGCTGTGCGGGCGTAATCTTGAAATCGGTGTCGATGCCGGCGCTGACGGTGACGGGTATGCCTTCGGCCAGTTTTACCATCTCTACGTAGCTCACCCAGGCGGGAACGGGGATGACTACCTCGTCGCCGGGGTTGATGCTGGCGAGGATGACGTTGCAGAGAGCCTGCTTGGCACCGTTGCCGACGACAATCTGCGAGGGGTCGAAATCGAGGCCGTTCTCGCGGCTCAGCTTGTCGGCGATGGCCTTGCGCAGTGACATGTAGCCGGGGACGGGCGAATAGAACGAGTAGTTCTCGTCGATGGCCCGTTTGGCGGCCTCCTTGATGTGGTCGGGGGTGAAGAAGTCGGGTTCGCCCACCGAGAGGTTGATGACGTCGACGCCGGCGGCCTTGAGTTCGGCGCTCTTCTGCGACATGGCCAGCGTTGCCGAGACGGCAAGCGAGCGCACGCGCTGCGAAATCTGTATTGGGTCTTGTACTGCCATAATAAGTAAGTGTCAATTAATTAAGTAAGGGAATATCCACTTACTTAAAGGGTGTGGCTTATTTGTTTTCGAGGCGGGCGCGGATGGCCTCGGTCTCTTTCTCGTAGCCGGGCTTGCTGAGGAGGGCGAACATGTTGCGCTTGTAGGCCTCCACGCCGGGCTGGTTGAACGGGTTGACGCCGAGGAGGTAGCCGGAGATACCGACGGCCTTCTCGAAGAAGTACATCAGCTGGCCAAGGTTGTACTCGTCGACCTCGGACATGGTGAGGAGGATGTTGGGTACGCCGCCGTCGACGTGTGCGAGGCGCGTGCCCAGCTCGGCCATCTTGTTGACTTCGTCGACATGTTTGCCGGCCAGGTAGTTGAGGGCGTCGAGGTTGTCCTTGTCGGAGGGGATGATGACCGAGTGCTTGACCTTGTCGACGCTGATGACGGTCTCGAAGATAGTGCGCTCGCCCTCCTGAATCCACTGGCCCATCGAGTGCAGGTCGGTGGTGTTGTCGACGGCTGCGGGGAAGATGCCGCGGTTGTTCTTGCCTTCGCTCTCGCCGTAGAGCTGTTTCCACCATTCGTTGACGAAGTGGAGGCGCGGGTTGTAGTTGACGAGGATTTCGGTGTGCTTGCCCGAGCGGTAGAGGATGTTGCGGGTGGCGGCGTAGATTAGCGAGATGTTGTCGGGCGTGGCCTCGGCGGTCTGCTTCTGCATGTCGCGCGCGCCCTGGATGAGGGCATGGATGTCGAAGCCGGCGACGGCGATGGGAACGAGGCCCACGGGAGTGAGGACGCTGAAGCGGCCGCCCACGTTGTCCTCGATGACGAAGGTCCTGTAGCCCTCGTCGGTGGCGAGCTTGCGCAGGGCGCCGCGGTGGGCGTCGGTGATGGCGATGATGCGCTTGGCGGCGGTGTCGCGGCCTACGGCCTTCTCAAGCTGTTCGCGCAGGATGCGGAAAGCGATGGCAGGCTCGGTGGTAGTGCCGGACTTGGAGATGACAATGATGCCGAACTGCTTGCCTTCGAGGTATTTCTGCAGGTCGTAGAGGTAATCCTCGCCGATGTTGTGGCCGGCGAAGAGAACCTTGGGGGCGCCGATACGTCCGGGCTCGAGCGAACTGAAGGTGTCGGAGAGCGCCTCGATGACGGCCTTGGCGCCGAGGTAGCTGCCGCCGATGCCTATGCAGACGACAGCCTCGCACTGTGCGCGCAGAGCGTCGGCGGCCTCTTTGACTTCGTCGAGGAAGGCATCGGTGGTGCGGGTGGGCAGGTCGGTCCAGCCCAGGAAATCGTTGCCGAGGCCGGTGCCTTCGTTGACGGTCTTGAGTGCGGCCTCAGCCTCGGGGAGGATGGCGGCCAGCTGTGCGGGGGTTACAAACTGCTTGACATCGTTTGTGTTTATGGTGAGTGACATAGCGGTAGATTTTGAAAATTTTTGGATTTAGAATTTATAATTTACAGTTAACGGGAGAGAGGCGGCGGGCGGCGGAACGGCCCGGGGTGGAGGGCCGGTTATCTGCCGGGCCCTTGGTAGAGGCTCTGTTATCGGTCGAGCTCGACCGATAACGGTAGCCGGCTTGCTGAGGGCCCGGCCTGCTGAGCCCGGCCGTCACACAAACGTGGTGCCCATGCGCAGCATGGCGTGCTTGGGCGAGACACGCCGGTAGAGAATATCGTATACGCCGTCGAGGATGGGCATGGTGACGTCGTAGCGGGCGTTGATGTCGTGGATGCACTTGGTGCCGTAGTAGCCCTCGGCAACCTGCTCCATCTCCATCTTGGCCGCCTTGACCGAGAGGCCGCGGCCTATCATCGAGCCGAAGTTGTGGTTGCGCGAGAACTTCGAATAGGCCGTCACCAGCAGGTCGCCCAGGTAGACCGAGTCGCAGATCTGGCGGGGACGCGGGGCGGCGGCTTCGGTGAAGCGCTCCATCTCGCGGATGGCGTTGCTGACCATCATGGCCTGGAAATTGTCGCCGAGCTTGAGGCCGTGAATGATGCCGGAGGCAATGGCGTAGACGTTCTTGAGGACGGCGCCGTATTCGATGCCCTCGACGTCGCTGTTGGTGATGCCGCGGCTGTTGGGGCCGTCGAGCACCTTGGCCAGGTCGGCGGCGCGCTCGATGTCGTGGCAGCCGACGGTGAGGTAGGCGGGATGTTGCAGCGCCACTTCCTCGGCGTGGCAGGGACCGGCGATGACAAGCATGCGGTTGGGCGAGATGCCGTAGCGCGACACCATGTAGTCGGTGACGAGCATGTTCTCGCCGGGGACGATGCCCTTGATGGCCGAGATGGCGTTTTTCCCGGAGATGTCGGTGGTGACGGTGCCCATCGTGTCCTTGAAATAGGGCGACGGTGTGGCCAGCAGCAGCGTGTCGGCCTCGGCGCAGACGGCGTTGATGTCCGACGAGAAGCTGATGCGGCTGACGTCGAAGGGGACGTCGGTGAGGTAGGAGGGGTTGTGGCCCAGGCGGACGAACTCGGCTATGCGGTCGTCGCTGCGGAGATACCAGCTGATGCTGTCGCAGTTCTGCAGCAGGAGTTTGGCCAGGGCCGTGGCCCAGCTTCCGCCTCCGATGATGGCTGTTTTTCCGGGAAAGGGCATTGTTTTTGCGTTTTGGATGTTAGCAAGCCCGGGCGGCGGCCACCCAGGCCGAAACCTGGTCCATAGTGGGGTTGGGGAGGCCCAGCTTGAATTTCTTGTTGAGGCCGAGGAGCTCCTGGAGGAGCTTGCCGGGGGCTGCCGAGGCCAGCGAGGCGGCGGTGAGGAAGCCGGCCTTCTGTATGGCGGGGACCCAGTCGGCGGGGACGCCGAGGGCGGCGTAGGCTTCGGCGTTGTCGCGGCGCTCGACCTTCTCGGGACGCATGGTGGGGAAGAGCAGTACCTCCTGAATGGCCTCCTGGCCTGTCATCAGCATCACCAGGCGGTCGATGCCGATGCCGATGCCCGATGTGGGGGGCATGCCGTACTCGAGGGCGCGGATGAAGTCGTGGTCGATGACCATGGCCTCGTCGTCGCCGCGTTCGGCAAGCTTCATCTGGTCGACGAAGCGCTGGTACTGGTCGATGGGGTCGTTGAGCTCGGAGTATGCATTGGCCAGCTCTTTGCCGTTGACCATGAGCTCGAAGCGTTCGGTGAGCTCGGGGTTGTCGCGGTGCTTCTTGGTGAGCGGCGACATCTCGATGGGATAGTCGATGATGAAAGTGGGCTGGATGTATGTGCCCTCGGCGGTTTCGCCGAAGATTTCGTCGATGAGCTTACCCTTGCCCCATCCGTCCTCGACCTCGATGTTGAGGTCCCTGGCGGCCTTGCGCAGGGCGGCCTCGTCCATGCCCTCGATGTCGATGCCGGCGTGGTCGAGGATGGCCTGGCGCATGGTCACGCGGGGGAACGGGGCCTTGAAGTCGATGGTGCGGTCGCCGACCTTGACGGTGGTTGTGCCGTTGACGTCGAGGCATATCTTTTCGAGCAGCTGCTCGGTAAAGCGCATCATCCAGTTGTAGTCCTTGTAGGCCACGTACAGCTCCATGAGTGTGAACTCGGGGTTGTGGGTGCGGTCCATGCCCTCGTTGCGGAAATTCTTGCCGATTTCGTACACGCCGTCAAAGCCGCCGACAATCAGGCGCTTGAGGTATAGCTCGAGGGCTATGCGCAGGTACAGGTCGATGTCGAGGCTGTTGTGATGGGTGATGAAGGGACGTGCCGAGGCGCCTCCGGCGAGCTGCTGGAGGATGGGGGTCTCGACCTCCATGAAGCCGTGGGCGTCGAAGAAATTGCGCATCGAGCGGATGACGGCCGAGCGCTTGGCGAAGACCTCGCGGACGCCGTCATTGACGATGAGGTCGAGGTAACGGCGGCGGTAGCGCAGCTCGGGGTCGTCGAAGGCGTCGTAGGTGACGCCGTCCTTGACCTTGACGACGGGCAGGGGGCGCAGGCTCTTCGACAGCACTGTCAGCTTGCGGGCGTGAACGGTGATTTCGCCGGTCTGGGTGCGGAAGACGTAGCCCTCGATGCCGATGATGTCGCCGATGTCGAGGAGTTTCTTGAACACGACGTTGTAGAGGTCCTTGTTCTCGCCCGGGCAGATTTCGTCGCGCGAGATGTAGACCTGGACGCGGCCGTGCGAGTCCATAAGCTCGACAAACGAAGCCTTGCCCATGATGCGGCGGCTCATGATGCGGCCGGCGATGCTGACCTCGCGCGGGGGCTCGAGGTTGTCGTCGAAATTGCGGATGATGTCGTCCGAGTACGCAGTCACGGGATATTCGGCTGCGGGATAAGGCTCTATGCCCATGTCGCGGAGAGCCTGCAGGCTGTTGCGGCGGATAATCTCCTGCTCGCTAAGCTCGAGTGGATTCAGTGCCATAAATCTTTATGCTGTTGTGCTTTGTTAGGTTCGATATCTGTATTGGAAGCCGGTTCTGTTTAGGAGAACGCTTTTTCAGAGCACAAAGTTACGCAAATTAGTCCTTCTTACCAACATTTTAGGCTTATTACACATCTATAATTATAGGGGGACGGCCTGTCCGGCGGCAAAAAGTCAAAAATTAGGTTAAAAATTTGGGGCGTGGCGGTAAAATTGCTACCTTTGTCGCCGGGTAAGTCCTACACGACCAGCTCCACCTAAATCCCCCAGGTCTTGACCGAAGCAAGGGTAGGGCGTTGAGCGGTGCGATGTAGTAAGCTTACCCTTTTTTTATTGGGTGGTGCTGTGATAACGGCCCATCTGCGGCGTCGCTGCGGACAGGCAGGTTCGGTCGTGTACGTCAGTACACTCCCTTCACCTTTCGTCCTGGGCTCCTGGCATCTGGACCGTTCTGACAGCACCACGCTCCGCATGGTTCCACTTCAGTTTTTTAATATTACAGGACATGAAAATGTTGATTAATGTCATAATTGCTGCTGCTGTGCTTACCGTAGCTTCCTGCGGGTCGGGTAAGACTGCCGATGGTGGTGCCGACTCGGCGCAGGATGTCAGGCTGGCGGCTTTTGACGGACAGGCGGCTCTGGCTGATGTGCGCAGGCAGGTGGAGTTCGGGCCGCGTGTGCCGGGGACAGCCGCTCATGCGCGGTGTGCAGACTGGATTGACTCGACGCTGCGCGCTGCCGGCGCGGACACTGTCATCGTACAGACGGCGACGGTGGATGACAACCGCGGCGGAACGATGCCCGTGCGCAATATTCTTGGCCGCTTCAATGCCGGCGCCACAAAGCGTATTCTGCTGCTGGCGCATTACGACACGCGTCCCTGGGCAGACGAGGACCCGGACGAGGCTAACCACAACAAGCCCATCGACGGTGCCAATGACGGCGGCAGCGGTGTGGCCGTGCTGACGCAGCTGGCGCAGTATTTCGCCAAAAATCCATTACCCGGGAATGTGGGCGTGGACCTGCTCTTCGCCGACAGCGAGGACTCGGGCAAAGAAAGTGTGGATGAGTCGTGGTGCCTTGGCACACAGTATTTTGCTCAGCACCTTCCCTATCAACCGGGCAAGCTGCCAAAGGCCGCGATACTGCTTGACATGGTGGGCGGTAAAAATGCCGTTTTCCCCCGCGAATATTTCAGCGCCAACCGCGCCGGGGCCCTCACCGAGCGTGTCTGGAAGACCGCTGCCGCCGCCGGTCAGAGCACACGTTTCCCCGACCGTGTCGGCGGTGCCGTCAACGATGACCACATTCCTCTGCTCGACGCCGGCATCCCCGCCGTCGACATCATAGAAATCGGCCATCCGGCCACGGGCTCGTTCAACCCCACCTGGCACACCATGGCCGACAATATCGACAATATCGACCCGGCCACCCTCGCCGCTGTCGGCGACGTGGTGGTGCGGTTTATATACACTTACAAATAAGGGAATTAATATTATGACTATAGAAGAGAAACAGCGCGAGATTGCCGACGAGTTCAACGAGATAGATGACTGGCTTGACCGCTACGCCGCCATCATCGACGCAGGCCAGGACCTGCCCGAGCTCGACCCCAAATACAAGACTCCCGAATACCTCATCGACGGCTGCCAGAGCTCAGTGTGGCTGCACGGTTACCTCGACGATAACGGTCATGTGCGCTACGAGGCCGACTCCAACACCAGCATCGTCAAAGGCATCATCGCCCTGCTCGTGTCGGTGCTCGATGACCGCACGCCGGACGAAATCATCAACGCCGACCTGCACTTCATCAACGACATCGGCCTGGGCGACAACCTGTCGCCCTACCGCGCCAACGGCCTGCTTGCCATGCTCAAGCAGATGAAATACTATGCCGTAGCCTTCAAAGGAAAAAATTGAATTACACCTCTACGCGGGTGGCTGTGACGGGGTGGCCTATGAAGAGGGCGGCGGTCTGGTCGAAGCGCTCGGCGTGGTCGGTGGTGAGGAAACGCACGGAGGCGTCGTGTGTCAGGCGCGACTCCATCTCGGGGTGGCGGCGCAGGTAGTCGGCGAGGCTGTCGGCGACGATTTCGCCCTGGGGAACGAGACGGATGCGGTCGGGAAGCGCTTCGCGTATCTTATTGTACAGCAGGGGATAGTGTGTGCATGCTAAAAGTACGGTGTCGATTTCCGGGTCTATGGCCATCAGCGCGTCCACGCCCTCGCGGACGAAGAAATCGGCGCCGGGGCTGTTGGCATAGCCCTCCTCGACCAGTGGCACCCACATCGGGCAGGCGTGGCCGCTGACCCTGAAGTCGGGACGCAGGTTGTGAATTTCGATGTCATACGAGCCCGAGGCTATGGTTCCCGGCGTGGCGAAGACGCCGACGTGGCCGTTTGTGTCCGTTTCGGCGACAGCCTCAGCCGTGGGGCGTATTACGCCGAGTACGCGTCGCGTGGGGTCGTCGCTCGTCGGCAGCCAGTTCTGCTGGATATTGCGCAAAGCCTTTGCCGATGCGGTGTTGCAGGCAAGGATTACCAGCGGGCAGCCCTGTTTGAACAGGTATTGCACGCACTGGAGGGTGAAGCGGTGTACGGTCTCGAACGAGCGCGTGCCGTAGGGAGCGCGGGCGTTGTCGCCAAGATACAGGTAGTCGAACTGCGGGAGTCGCTCGCGCAGACTGCGCAGCACGGACAGGCCGCCGAAGCCCGAATCGAAGACTCCTATCGGCGCGATATGCTTTCCGCTGTCACTCATTTTCCGGTTGTGTTTTGGGTTTGTTTACCCGCCGCAGCACATACAGCGGCGAGGCCGTCAGTCGCGGCAGCGCGGCCAGCTGGACACGCTCGGGAGACAGTTCGGCGCTCATGGTGGCGTTGCCGACGGTTATTCCCTTGGCTTCGAGGGCTCCGCGCACTGTCGACAGCGCCAGCTCGGGTGTGTTTGTCTCCTGGCTGAGGTGGCACAGGAAGATGTGGCTGAGGATATCCGGGCGCTCCTTGTTTTCGGCCAGAACGGACGCCGCCCACTCGCCCGAGACGATGTTCTCGAGGTGTCCGGTGGGGCCGGCGATGCGGGCCTTGAGGTACTCGGGACGGTTGCTGCGCCGCAGCATCTCGGCGTCGTAGTCGGCCTCGAGCATCAGAAAATTTGCCTGACGCATGTAGTGGTCGGCGCGCTCGGTAATCATGCCCATGTCGGTGGCCACGACAAAGGCCTTGTCCTTGTGGCGGATGAAGAAGCCCACGTTGTCGCTGCCGTCGTGGCTGGTTTCGAAGGGCGTGATGGTGAAGCCGCCGGCCTCAAACTCGAATTCCTTGTAAATGGGTTTGTGATAGTCGCTTATGCGGCGCGACACCGACGAGCGGCGCAGCAGGCCCTGCAGGCAGCGCGGGGTGCAGTAGAGCAGCAGATGGCGGTTGTAGCGCAGCAGTTTGTAGGCTGCGCGTGTGTGGTCGCCGTGGTCGTGCGTGAGCAGGATGCCGGCGATGTTTTTTATGTCTATCTTATGCTGTTTCAGACCCTTTTCGACGATGTCGGTGTCAACGCCGGCGTCGATGAGGATGCCGCCCTCCGAGTTGCCCAGGTAGGCGCAGTTGCCCGACGAGCCGCTGCCGAACGACACGAACATCAGCCGGTCGCGCGGGTGCAGGCTTTCGGGACTGATGTCGAACGACGCATCGCCGCCGGCCGCCGCCGACGGCTCGTCGACGGGACGGTGGTGTGCCTCGCGTTCATCGCCGACCGAGGACATGTCGATGTCGACCGTGTCGAACAGGCCGGGCAGGTCCTCGAGGGCGCGCAGGGCGCGGCGTTTGCGTGAGTTCGGTTTTGCCATATTGTTGTATTACAGGCCGTCAGGGGCGTAATGTCGCCGGGCCTATGAGGAATATCGTGGGAATTTTGTTGAAATCGTATTTGCGGGTGCGCCATTTTGCCGCGGGGAGGGTAACGATGCTCTGGCGCGGGCCGGTGATGTCGGAGGCGGCGCAGACGAGGGTGCCGGGTGCCAGTGTCGCGGCCATCTGGGCCATGAGGCGGTTGTTGCGGTAGGGCGTCTCGATGAAAATCTGAGTCTGACCCTTCGCCGCCAGTTTCTCCAGCTCGCGCAGTCGGCGGGCGCGCTGCCCCTCGTCAACGGGGAGATAGCCCTGAAAGGCGAAACTCTGACCGTCAAAGCCGCTGCCCATCAGCGACATGAGTATGCTTGACGGACCGACTAAGGGCACCACCTCTATGCCGGCGCGCTGGGCGGCGGCGACAACAGAGGCTCCGGGGTCGGCCACGGCCGGACATCCCGCCTCGCTGATGACACCGAGAGGCAGACCGCGGCGCACCGGCTCTAAGAGGGCCTCGACGGCGCCTAAGGCCGTGTGCTCGCTGAGTTCCGAAAATGTACACTCGTCGATGGGAAAGTCGCGCATGACTGACCGCAGGAAACGGCGGGCCGACCGCACATTCTCCACCGCGAAATGGCGTATGGGCCGCATCACTTCGACATTCCATGCGGGCAACACGCGCTCCCAGCCGCCCTCGCTGAGGGGAACGGGCAGCAGATACACTGCCGCGCGCAGCGGCAGGGCGGGTTCTGTGTTGTCTGTGTTGTCGGTCCGGTTCATTTTCAGTACAAAATTACGGAATTATCCGCACGCGCGCAAATATTGGTTTCCCGCAGGATTATTTGCCCTTGTGGGTCATGATGTCGAGAATCATGGCGTCGGTCTGCGTCATGCCGTCGCGGCCGATGGCGGTGAGGTTGTTGATGGTGGTGTCAACCGACTCGTCCACAATGCCTTCGAGGCTTGTGCAGACGTCGCCCTCCATCGCCACCATGGCCGAGATGACGGCGGTGGAGACGCCTGAGGTGAGCTTGAAGGCGCAGCTGGGCTTGGCGCCGTCGCAGATCATGCCGGTGAGGTTGGCGGCCATGTTCTTCACCGTCGCAGCCACCTGTTCGTATCCGCCGCCCATGAGGTAGCAGATGCCGGCGGCGCTGCCGGTGGTGGCCACCACACAGCCGCAGAGGGCGCTGAGGCGTCCGAGGCTCTGCTTGATGTAAATCGAGGTGAGATGGCTTAGGATGAGGGCGCGAACGGTCTGCTCGTGGTCGGCGTATACCTCTTCGGCATAGATGACGACGGGCATTGTGGCCGCTATGCCCTGGTTGCCCGAGCCGCTGTTCGACATCACGGCCACGGGAGCGCCGCCCATGCGGGCGTCGCAGGCAGCGGCGGTGTAGCTGAGGATGCGGCTGAAGATGCTGTCGCCCATGATGCTGCGCTGGCGCTCGCTGTGGAGGGTGCGCCCCACTCGATGGCCGTATTCGGCCATCAGGGCGCGCTCGGCGGCGAGTTTGTTGAGGCGGCGCGTCTCAAGGATGAAGTCCAGTTCCTCGGCGGGAACGGTCATGGCAAAATTCCATACCGTGGCCATGTCCAGTTCGGGGACGGTGATGCCGTCGTCGGCGCCGTCGCCGCTCTTCCCACGGATGTCGAGGACGGTTTTGCCGTTGCTTTCCTCGTAGACAAAATGCGTGTGGCCGCCGCTGATGACGGCGCGTCCCGTGCGGCCTGCCGCCGTCACCGTGACGTCGATGTAGAGCACGTCGTCGGCATCGTCGGCAAGGGAGATGGAGATGATGTCGCGGTCAATGATGTCGCGGCCGCGCCGCACGTCGTTCTCGCTGACGTCGGCGAGGACCTCGAGGCCGCGCTCCGAGCGCCCCTGCAGGGCGCCTAAGGCCACGGCGATGGGCAGGCCGGTCATGCCTGTGCCCGGGATGCCGACGCCCATGGCGTTCTTGATGATGTTGCCGGACAGGCGGCAGTCTATTTTTTCGAGGTGCGAGCGGTCGGCGTCGGCCAGCTCGGCGGCGCGGGCTACGGCCAGGGCCACGGCGACGGGCTCGGTGCAGCCCACGGCGGGCACCACCTCGGCGCGTATGAGCCTGAGTATGCGGTTTTTCAGATTTTCGTCAAGCATGTAAAAGCGGTGATGAATGGTTCAGTTGCAAAGATACAAAAAAATTAAAAATTTAAAATCGGATGGCTGGCTGTCTTTTTATGAAGCCGGTTTTATTGAAGCCGGAGGTTCTGACCTCCCCTTTTATCTAAGCTTCCGAGCTTCAGCGAGGGGCGGCCGCAGGTCGGTAAGGCCGGCTGATTCTTAATTTTAAATTTTCAATTTTAAATTTCCCCTTAAAATCACTACCTTTGCAGTTACGAACCACGTTAATACATCGCTTATGCCCGAATCACTGACAAGACTGAACGCCGCCGGCGCTGACGAGAACCGCCCCTCGCCCGAGGTGATGCGCGCCAAGCAGCGTTTCGGCATCATCGGCAACACACCGGCCCTCAACGAGGCCGTGGCGCGTGCGCTGGTGGTGGCGCCCATCGACCTGTCGGTGCTGGTAATCGGCGAAAGCGGCTCGGGCAAAGAGTTCTTTCCCAAGATTATCCACGAAAACTCGGCCCGCAAGCACGCCCGCTACATAGCCATCAACTGCGGCGCTATCCCCGAGGGCACCATTGACTCGGAGCTGTTCGGACACGAGAAAGGCTCGTTCACCGGCGCCGTGGCCGCCCGCAAGGGCTATTTCGAGGAGGCCGACGGCGGCACAATCTTCCTCGACGAGGTAGCCGAGCTGCCTCTCACCACCCAGGCGCGCCTGCTGAGGGTGCTGGAGACCGGCGAGTTCCTGAAAGTCGGCTCGAGCCAGGTCCAGCGCACCAACGTGCGCATCGTCGCCGCCACCAACGTCGACCTCCCCGACGCCATAGCCCGCGGGAAGTTCCGCGAGGACCTCTTCTACCGTCTCTCTACGGTGCAGATTGACGTGCCGCCCCTGCGCGACCGCACTGCCGACATCATGCTCATGGCGCGCCGCTTCGCCTCGACCTTCGCCGAGAACTACCGCACTGCCCCCGTCGAGTTCGATGACAGCGCCCGCATGGCTCTCCAGGACTATTCGTGGCCCGGCAACGTGCGCCAGCTCAAGAACATAGTGGAGCAGATTGCCCTCTTCAACGCCGGAGGCACCGTCACCGGCGGCATCGTGGACGGCTACCTGCCCCGCACCACCCGTACCGCCACGCCGGTGCGCGCCGGCAGCCACTCGTACGACGACGAGCGCGAGGCTCTCTTCAACATGATTTTCAACCTCCGCGCCCGAATAGACGAGCTTGAGGAACGTCTGCAGGGACGCCCCGTGCAGCAGCCCATCACCAGCACCGTCGACGTCACCGACTACCCCACGGCCCTTGTTCCCTCGTCGGTCACCGACCATGCCAGGCACATCATTAGTCCTGGTTTCGTGCCTACCTCCCCCGCCCAGCCCACTGAGCGCGACCGCATAGCCGAGGCGCTAATCCGCCATGACGGGCACCGTAAGGCCGCTGCCGCCGACCTGGGCATCTCGGAGCGCACGCTATACCGCAAAATCAGGGAGTACGACCTCGAATGATGCCGCCAAACCAATCGCAATCTCCAATGCCGCAACGAATTATCAAGATATTGCTTGCCGCGCTATGCGTTGTCTTAGGCACTCAGTCGTGCCAGATAAAGTATACCCTCAACGGCGCCGCCCTCGACTACACGGTGTACAAGACCATCCGCGTGTCCGAGTTCCCCATCCGCGCAGCCCTGGTATACGCCCCTCTGCAGCAGACGTTTGAGAACGCCCTGCAGGACTACATCCAGCGCAATACCCGCCTGACAATCACCGACGGCGCCAGCGACCTGGAGCTGTCCGGCGAGATTACGGGCTACGCCCTGACGCCACAGGCCGTCACCGAGGACGCTTACGCCTCGAAAACGCGTCTGACGATAACCGTGCGCGTCAAATACGTCGATAACAAAGACGACAAGAACAGTATCGACCAGACCTTTTCGGCCTACCGCGACTTTGATGCCACCCAACTTCTGATTGACGTCCAGGACCAGCTGTGCCAGGAGATTTCGGAAGAACTTGTCGACCTGATTTTCAACGCCACCCTCGGCAACTGGTAAGGCGTAATGATGAAGATAAACCCATGAAAACCAAAGAAGAAAATCCATATTTCATCTTCGACGGACTGCTTGAGCTGCGCGACCGTGCCGCCGACCTCTCCCCCGATGAGCTGCGTCGGCTGAAGGAGCGCATCGCCCTCAATGCCGCCGACCCTGCCGCGGCCTCTGCGCTGGCAAACCTGACGGGAGATGACTGGCTGTCGCTGTATCCCGCCGCCGACACGTTGCGGCGCCCCGACACGGGCAGCGCCATCGAGACCTTTCTCAACACCTTCGGCTCGCAGAACGCCTCCGAGACGGCGCAGCTCGAGAAGCTGATTTTCAACCCCATTCCCGACTACGCCACCACTCTGGCCATGCAGGAGGAGCGCCCGGACGCTCCCGCCGCGCCCGCGACGGAGCAGGATGCCATGCTCGACGCCTTCATTGCCTCGCACCCCGACGGAACAGCCTTTGCCGTGGAGGCTGCCGAGGCTGCCGCCGAAGTGGCCGCAGTGCCGCCCGTGCCGCAGCCCGAGGCGGAGGCTCCCGCAGTCGACACCACCGCCGCCAAACCCGCTCCCGTGGCCCCCGTATCGTCATCGCTGCAGGAGAGCCTGGCGAAAAGCTACATCCGCCAGGGCCGTTTTCAGAAGGCTTACGACATTATTTCCGAATTAAATTTGAATAATCCGGAAAAAAGTGCTTACTTTGCAGACCAATTGCGTTTTTTGCAGAAAATCATCCGCATTCAGCAGGCGCGCGAGGCCCGAAAGGACTGACCGGGCGGCGTAAACAGCTGGATGCAAAGATTTTTGTCGCATTGGCAAAGGTTTTGCCGCCCGAGCGAACCGGAACAGCCCCCGGGCAATACATCAGAAAGTAACTCGATAGTAAATCAATCGAAAAATTACATATAACAAAAATGTATATAGTATTTATCATCCTTACAGTTATCGTAGCCATCATGCTGATTGGCATTGTGCTGATTCAGAAGTCGAAAGGCGGCGGCCTCTCGTCGCAGTTCGGCGGCGGCAACCAGGTTCTGGGCGTCCGCGGCACAAATTCGTTCCTGGAGAAGACCACCTGGACCCTCGCCGCACTGATTCTCGTGCTCAGCGTCTGCACCGCCTACACCATCCCCACCGGCACACGCCAGGCCCGCGCCAACCAGGAGACCACCAATCAGCCCGCTGCTCCCGCTCCTGCCAAGAACTTCAGCACCGGCGCTGAAAAGGCTCCCGCCACTCCCGCCCCCGCACAGCAGGGCAACTGATTTCGGCGCTTCCCCGATAACCGCTACAGGCTGACAGACCCCACGGACTGTCGGCCTTGTCGGGTAAATGCACGGAAGAAAATGCATAATGCATAATGCGCGATGTCGATGTGTCGAAATTGCAGACACAGTAATTCGGTAGGGATGGACCCTGGTGCATCCGCCTATCCGCTGATTGCCGATGCTCGTTTTGCGGATGCTCCGGGGAGCATCCCTACATTGGCTAATTTGACACCGTCGCATTTTTAATTTTCAATTTTTAATTTTTAATTTTGATGACCCGCTCCGATTTTGAGATTATGGCGCCGGTGGGCTCTTTCGAGAGCCTCCATGCCGCCATCGACGCCGGTGCCGACGCTGTCTATTTCGGTGTCGGACAGCTGAATATGCGGTCGCGCTCAAGTCTGAACTTCACCCTTGACGACCTGCGGCATATCGTCGGCGTTTGCCGCGAGAACGGCGTGCGCACATACCTGACCCTCAACATCATACTCTATGACGAGGAGATGCGGCAGGCACGCGAGGCCGTCATCGCCGCACGCGAGGCCGGCATCACCGCAATCATCGCCAGCGACCCTGCCATCATAGAATACGCCCACAGCCAGAGTGTCGAGGTGCATATCTCCACCCAGGCCAACATCTCCAACTATGAGACGCTGAAATTTTACGCCCGCTGGGCCGACGTGATGGTCCTCGCCCGCGAGCTGTCGATGGAGCAGGTGACCGAGATACACCGCCGCATCGTCGAGGATGACCTGCGCGGGCCCTCCGGACGTCAGGTGCGCCTGGAGATGTTCTGCCACGGCGCCCTCTGCATGGCCGTCAGCGGTAAATGCTATATGTCGCTTCACGCCATGAACTCGAGCGCCAACCGCGGCGCCTGCACGCAGATATGCCGCCGCTCGTACACCCTCACCGACACCGAGACAGGCAATCAGATTGAGGTCGACAACAAATACCTGATGTCGCCCAAGGACCTGAAAACCATTCACTTCCTCAATAAAATGGTGGATGCCGGTGTGACGGTGTTCAAGATTGAGGGCCGTGCCCGCGGTCCCGAATACGTGCGCGAGGCCGTCGAATGTTACTCGCAGGCTCTGCAGGCCATCTGCGACGGCACCTACCTCGATGACCCCAACCGTTGGGACGAGCGCCTCGGGCGCATCTTCAACCGCGGTTTCTGGGACGGATACTACCAGGGACAGCGCCTGGGCGAGTGGTCGGCAAAATACGGCTCGTCGGCCACGCGCGTCAAGCAGTATGTCGCCAAGGGCGTGAAGTATTTCTCCGGCATCGGCGTCGGCGAATTCCTCATGGAGGCCGGCGAGCTGCATGTAGGCGACGAAGTGGTGATAACAGGCCCGACAACCGGCGCCGTCATCGTCCCCGTCACCGAAATCCGCGTCGACCTCAAGGCCGTCGAAAAGGCCGTCAAAGGCGATGCTTTCTCCATCGCCGTGCCCGTGAAAATCCGCCCCTCCGACAAGATGTACAAGTGGGAAAATACCGCCGTTGCCCCGCGCCACGAACGTTTCTGACCCCAACATCTTGCATTTTACGACATTAACCACGATATTTGCAGAAAATATGTTTTTGAATGTAGGGATGCACCCTGGTGCATCCGATAATTAAGGTCGGAGATTTTGCGGATGCTCCAGGGAGCATCCCTACAAACGACTTTGTTTTCAAAGCATATTTGCCTAACATCCAAACTTATAGCAAAAATATGTCACGCTCATTTCTCTCCTGGGGCCGCCGTTATATCTCCGTGTGGGCTGTCCTGCTCGTAGGGGCAATCGTCTATCTGCTGTTCTTTCAGGAGAATTCCTCTTCGCGCATCTACGCCTATCAGCAGACCATCGACAGCCTCAATGCCGAAATAAAGATGAACCGCGACACCATGCTCTATTATCACGAGCTCAACCGGCGTCTTGACAACCGCGACCCGGAGATTATCGAGCGCGTCGTGCGCGAGCATTTCAATATGAACACCCCCGACGAGGAGGTGTATCTGTTCAAGTAAATTCAAGTAAAGACGAACGGCCGAAATCGCCTGAATGTAGGGACATGCCTTTGGCATGTCGGACCAATCAACCATACTTGACATCGCAAAGCGATGTCCCTACATCAAAATAACGGAATTCGGCACATTCAAGATTTAAGATTTGAAAATGAAGATTTTTGCCAACATACTCGTTTACGTGGGCCTGTTGCTGATATGCGTCGGCGTGGCCCTGCCTATTTTTACTGGGGTACAGCATGACCTCTACCGCATCCTATACACCGTTGGTGCCGCGATGTCGCTGGCCGGACGTATCCTCGACCGCAGCACCAGTCCGTATCTGCGCGTCAGGCGCCTTCTGCGGCTGCAGATATGGAGCTCGGTGTTCTTCTGCGTGGCCGCCTTCTTCGTGTGGTTCTCCAATACCACGCAGGACTGGCTGGCTTTCACCCTCGCCGGCGGCGCCGTCCTGTGCTATGTGTCCATAGCCCTGCCATTCGTGCAGAAAAAGGCGATTGCCGAGGCAAGCGGCAAGTCTGACAAACCGGAAGAGAAATGAGCCGTACCCTCTACGTCACCGACCTTGACGGCACCTTCCTCGCCCCCGACGCCACCGTCAGCGACGAGTCGGCGCGCATAATGCGTCGCCTTGCCGACAGCGGCGTGATGGTGACGTGTGCCACCGCCCGCACCCCGGCCACCGTGGACCCGCTGCTGCACCGCTGCTGTCTCACCATGCCTGGAGTGGTGATGACGGGAGCGGCCTATTGGGACTTTGCCGCCAAGGCGTACCGCGATGTCAAATTCATAGCTCCGGAAGTAGTCAGGGAAATCAACGAAATCTTTGCCCGCGAGCCCATGACGCCGTTTGTCTATACGCTGCCCGATGCGGGAGCGCCTCTCCAGGTCTATCATCCCGGCAAAACCCTCACCGAGGCCGAGCGCAAGTTTGTCGACGAGCGCAACCGCCTGCCCCTCAAGCGCATCCATCTTGATGCGGCCCCGGGCGCCGACAGCGATGCCTCGCACATCCTCTACTTCGCCATGGGCGACCCCGATGTCGCCGCCCGCATCGCCGAGCGCCTGTACGCTCTGCCCGGGTGCTACATCTCGTATTACATGGACACCTATACGCCTGACCTCGGCCTCATCGAGGTCTTTGCCGACAAGGTCGACAAGGCGTCGGCGGTGAGTTCGCTGAAGCGTCATGCCGGAGCCGACCGTCTGGTGGTTTTCGGCGACAACCTCAATGACCTGTCGATGTTCGGCGTGGCCGACACCGCCGTTGCCGTCGCCAACGCCCTGCCGCAGGTAAAGGAAAAGGCCGATGTTGTCATCGGCCCCAACAGCGCGGACGCTGTTCCGCGTTTTATAGCTGAGCAAGAGGGAATAATTCTTTGAAAAGCCGGATTTGATTAAAGTCGCAATTAATCCTGAAGTAGGGATGCACCCTGGTGCATCCGAAAACTGATGTGTGCCGGTACTAATTGCGGATGCTCCGGGGAGCATCCCTACAACCTGAGCTTCAGCTCAAAACTCTTTCGGCCTGTGCCTCGCCCTCGATGGCGGGAAGCACGGGCTTCGGTATTTTCCAGCCCAGGCGTGCCACGAGGATGGTGAAGAACGGCGACAGGTAATTGAAGACGCAGCAGGGCAGGTAGGACAGCGTGGCCACGCCCAGGACGGCGCTCTGCGTCACGCCGCAGCTGTTCCAGGGGATGAGCACCGATGTCACCGACACCGAGTCCTCGAGTGTGCGCGACAACAGACGGTGTTCAAGCCCGAATTTGCTGTACACGTCACGGTACATGTTGGCGCCGACAATCAGCGACAGGTACTGGTCAGCCGTGCAGCAGTTGAGGGCGAAGCCCGAGCAGGCCGTGGCGCCGACGATGCTTGTGCGGCGGCGCAGGCGCTTGGTGAAGGCTCCGGCTATCGAGGCCAGCATGCCCGTGCCCAGCATGGCGGCGCCGAAGACCATCGCGCACAGCACCAGGCTTATCGTGGGCACCATGCCCATCAGTCCGGAGGTGGCGGCGAGCTCGTCGAGGCGCGCGCTGCCCGTCGACAGGGTCGTGTCGCTGAGGAGGACGTTGAAAAGGTTGAGGTCCGCGGCCAGCTGGGGCTGAGCAATCCATATCAGGGCGGCGCCGAGGGTGGCGCTGACAAGCAGCACGAGCAGCGTGTTTACGCGGCAGGCAATCAGTATGCCGGTAATCAGCGGCACAACGAGCACCCACGGCGTGATGTTGAAGGTGGAGTGCAGGGAGCTGAGGAGCTCGGGGTCGCCGGCCTGGCCGTCGCTGCCGGTGGTGAAGCCGACGATGGTGAACACCGTCAGAGCCACCAACAGCGCCGGAGTTGTGGTGACGAACATGTAGCGGATGTGGCGGAAGAGGTCGACGCCGCAGCTCGACGATGCCACCACGGTGGTGTCGCTGAGTGGAGATACCTTGTCGCCGAAATAGGCGCCGGAGATGATGGCGCCGGCTGTCCACGGCTCGCTGTAGCCTAAGACGGTGCCAATGCCCATGAAGGCGACGCCCATGGTGGCGATGGTGGTCCACGAGCTGCCCGTCAGCAGCGACACGAGGGCGCAGCAGACGCACGTGAGCATCAGAAAGAACGTGGGGTTGAGGCACTTGAGGCCGTAGTCGATGAGCGTTGGCACTATTCCGCTCAGCATCCAGGTGGTGGACACGAGAGCAATAAGCGCCAGCAGGGGCACGGCGGGCAAAATCTGCGTACAGCTTATGCGTATGCCGCGGCGCAGACCGGCGCGGGTGAGGCGGCGCGTGGGCAGAGCCAGCGCGACGGCGAGAGCGGCCGAGCCGAGCAGCACGACGGGGCTCCATTGGTTTATGGCGTCGGGTCCGATGGTGACGATAAGCAGTATCAACAGGCCCAACAGCAGGGAGATAGGCAGTACGGACAGCCACAGAGGCATCTGCGGTATCAGCGTCGCGTTGTCAGCCACAGCGGATTTGTTATTCGACATTTTATGTGTTTTCTGTAAAGAAATGTGTAAAATCAGTGACCGATGACCGGTTTACTATTGGAAATCGTAAGCAAAACGCTTTTTCAGCGTGCAAATATACGCAAAAAGGGCGCACCCTCAAAGCGCGCGCCCTTCCTTTTATGTTTTTTTGTCTTATTTGCCGTCGGCGATGAAGGCGCGGGCGGTGGCGATGTCGCCGGCGTGGTCGACGTCGACGATTTTGGGGAAGGGGCAGGCGCGGAGGCGCAGGCCGGCGTCGACGAGGGCGCGCTGGTAGTTGCGCATGCGGCTGACGCCCAGGCTCATGCACTCTTCCAAAATCTGGATGGCGGGAGGTGTCAGGCCGTAGATGCCGCCGGAGATGTATCGGACGCCGGGGAAGGGCTCGTCGCGGAAAGCGGTGATGAGCATGTCCTTGTCAACGTCGATGTACAGCGGTTTTTCGTCATCGATGAACGAGGTCACGGCCATGTAGCCGTCCACGGTATCGTCCTCCTCGAAGGCACGGGCGTAGGCGCGGAAATCGTCCTCGCGGAAGATGGTGTCGACGGTGGTGAGGATGAATTTCGAGCCGGCGGGGAAATTGCGCGAGACCTCGTAGAACGAGTGCATCGAGCTGGGCGTGCTCTTTACCACCAGGCGGATGTGCGTACGCGATGTCTTCATGCGCTCTTCAAGGTAGGCGCGCACCTGCGTCATCTGCTCGTTGACGATAATCGACACCGACTCGGCGCCGCAGTCTTCAAAAATATCTAAGAGGCGGCCTATCATGGGACGGCCGTCGAGGTCTACAAGGGGCTTGGGGAGGGCGACACCCTCCTGTACGAGGCGCGAGCCTTCGCCCGCGGCGATTATAGCGAAATTCACGGTGAAAGAACTTTAAATTATTTACTTATTCGTTGGCCGGTTTCTCGGCGGCATTTGGCGCAGTGCTGTCGGCTGCGGGGGCGTTGCTGTCGCGGCGCTTGTCGCGGTTCTTCTTGTCCTCGGGGCGGAACTGACGTTTGAGGGGGTTGGCGTGGGCCTTGTCCTCGATGGCGCGGTTGCGGACGATGTCGATGGCGGCGTAGATGGCCTCGCGCATCGACTGTGCCGACGCAACGCCCTGGCCGGCGATGTCGTAGCCGGTGCCGTGGTCGGGGCTGGTGCGCACGTAGGGCAGACCGGCGGTAAAGTTGAAGCCGCGGTCCATGGCGATAGTCTTGAAAGGAGCCAGTCCCTGGTCGTGGTACATAGCCAGGACGCCGTCGAAGTGAGCGTATGCGCCCGAACCGAAGAAGCCGTCGGCGGGGTAGGGGCCGAAGGCCTGGATGCCGGCCTCGCGGGCCTCGGCGATGGCCGGGGCGATGACCTCGGTCTCTTCGGTGCCCAGCAGACCTTCCTCCCCGGCGTGGGGGTTGAGGGCAAGGACGGCGATGCGCGGATTGTCGCAGGCGAAGTCGCGGTGGAGGCTGCGGGCGAAGATGGTCAGCTTCTCGACGATGTTCTCGCGGGTGATGGCCTCGGCGAGTTGTCCGATGGGCAGGTGGGTGGTGACGAGGGCTACGCGCAGGGTTTCGGTGGCGAGAATCATCAGCGCCTTGGCGCCGTCGCCGTAGCTGGCCTCGAGGTACTCGGTGTGGCCGGGGAAGTCGAAGGTCTCGCTCTGGATGTTCTTTTTGTTGATGGGTGCGGTGACGAGTGCGTCGACCTTGCCGGCGCGGAGGTCGGCGACGGCGGCCTCGAGGGCGGCGAAGGCATCCTTGCCGGCCCGGGGCGTGCTCACGCCGGGTTCGGGCTGGCTGTCTTCGGTGACGGTGATTATCGAGGCGAAGCCTTCCTTGGCCTGGTCGGCGTCGCTGATCTGGTTGAGCTGGACGTTGGGGAGGTCCATCATGCGGCGGTAGTGCTGTGCGGCATGTGCCGAGCCGTAGATGACGGGGGTGAAGAGCTCGAGAATTTTGGGGTCCTCGAGGGCCTTGAGGATTACCTCGTAGCCTATGCCGTTGGGGTCGCCTGCTGTGATTGCGATTTTCATTTGCTGGGTGGTTTATCGGTTGGGCTAAAGTGGAGGTGTGTCAAAAGGTGGATTTTTATGATGTAGGGACATCGCTTTGCGATGTCGGGCCTGAAGAATCAGTTGATAGGATTAACATGCCAAAGGCATGTCCCTACATCAGGCTATTTTGACATACCGCAATTATTCTTTTGTCTGGCTGTTTTCTTTGTCCTTGCCGGCGAGCATGCCGCAGGCGGCCATTATGTCCTCGCCGCGGCTGGCGCGGATGGTGGCGGTGATGCCGAGGTCGTTGAGGCGGTCGCGGAAGGCCTCCATGACGGTGCGCGGCGAGGGCCGCAGCTCGCTGTCGGGGATGGCGTGGAAGCGTATCAGGTTGACGCGCGCCGAGGTGCCGCGGAGATGGCGGGCAAGGGCGTCGGCGTGCTTGCGGTCGTCGTTGACGCCGTCCCACATAATGTATTCGACGGAGAGGCGGCGCTGGTGGGCGAAGTCGAACTGGCGCAGCATCTCCATCACCTTTGTCAGCGGCCATGCTTTTTGTGCGGGCATCAGCGCCTCGCGCTCGCTGGGGTAGGGGGCGTGGACGCTGAGGGCGATGTGCACTTTGGTGGCCTTGATGAGCTCGCGCATCTCGGGCAGCTTGCCTATCGACGAGACGGTTATGCGCTTGGGACTCCATGCCAGGCCCCACGGCGCCGTCAGCACCTCGATGGCCTGGAGGACGGCGGGGAGGTTGTCGCACGGCTCGCCCATGCCCATGAAGACGAGGTTGGTGAGCTTTTCGGAGTTCTCGACGCTGAGCACCTGGTTGATGATGTTGGCGGCGGTGAGGTTGCCGTGGAAGCCCTGGCGTCCGGTCATGCAGAAGGCGCAGTGCATCTTGCATCCCGCCTGCGAGGACACGCACAGCGTCGCGCGGTCCTTGTCGGGGATGTACACCGCCTCGACGTCAAGGCCGCATCCGCTGTCAAAGAGGTATTTGACGGTGCCGTCGGTGCTGCGCTGCGCCGACAGGGGCGCCTGACGGCCGACGGTGTATTTCTCGGCTAACTTTTCGCGCGCGGCCTTGGACAGGTCGGTCATCTGCGCGATGTCGGTGGCGCGTGCCACATACAGCCAGCGGGCAATCTGCCCGGCGTTGAACCGCGGCAGCCCCAGCGAGGCCGTCACCTCCTGCAGCTGCGCCAGCGTCATGCCTACGAGCGGCGTCCGGCAGTCGCCATTATTTGTCGTTTTGTCGTTGTTTTCATTCATTACTACAAATTTACCGCAGTTCTCGCAAACGTGATGCGGTTTTACAAATATTAACAAAAAATCAGCCTCCGGGCATCCCGGCGTCACCGGAACCCCGAAGGCTGTTATGGAGATTTGACTTTGCGCTTATTCAGCGGTTACGCGCTCAAGCCATTTGACCATGCCGAACATGACGCCCATAGAGAGCAGGCAGACGGCAAGGAAGACGCCCCAGGCGTAGGAGATGGGCCACTTGTTGTACATGAGCGGGCCAATCCACAGCAGCAGGTTGCCCACGGCGGTGGCGCCGAGCCACAGGCCCTGACACAGGCCCTGCAAGTGCTTGGGAGCGACCTTCGAGACGAAGCTCAGGCCCAGCGGCGAGATGAAGAGCTCGGCCACGGTGAGGAAGAAATAGAGTGCGATGAGCACCCACGGACCGGCCTTGAGGCCCTCCTTGACGGCGGGAGCCATCTCGCGGAAGGCGTCGCCGGAGGGGTAGCCCTGGATGGCGCAGTAGATGGCGAGGAAGGCGTAGGCGATGCCGGCCAGACCCATGCCGATGGCGATTTTCTTGGGAGTGGAGATGTCGCGGCCGCGTTTGCTCAGCGCACCGAAGAGAAGCATGATGATAGGTGTCAGCACAATCACGAAGAAGGGGTTGACGGCCTGCCAGATTTCAGGGGCGATGGTGTCGGTCTTGACGAAGTCGCGGGCGAAGAGCGACAGCGAGGTGCCGTTCTGGTGGAACGAGAACCAGAAGAAGATCACGATGCCGAGCACGGCGAAGAGAGCGGCCATGCGCTGTTTGATTTCCTTGGCCTGGCTCTGGATTTCCTCTTTGGTGTATTTCTTTGTCTCGGCCTTGGCGCGTGCTGCGGGGGTGGGCAGCATCTTCTTGGTGAGCAGGAAGATGGCCAGCGAGATGAGCATGGCGGCTACCGAGGCGATGAACGAGTAGTGGATGCCGGTGTTGAAGACCTCGAGGTACTGGGTGCAGAAGGCCGACAGGTCGGTCCCGGCCTGATGGCCGGCGGCTGAGGCCAGGGCATAGAGGTTCTCCTGAGTCTCGGTGTTCATTGAGTTGGTGGCACTGAGGAACTTGTGGCACAGCTCGGGCAGGTCGGCGTTATACACCATGTTGTGGACATTGAGCCACCACGAGCGTAGCAGGGGAGCCACGAAGGGAGCGACGAGGCCGCCGATGTTGATGAAGACGTAGAAAATCTGGAAACCAGAGTCGCGCTGCTTCTCGTATTTCGGATTGTCGTAGAGCTGGCCCACGATAGCCTGCAGGTTGCCCTTGAACAGGCCGTTGCCGAAGGCGATGAGGAACAGCGCCACGCAGGTCAGCACGAGCAGCCATGTGTGGTTGCCGGCGGTGTGCAGGATGGGGACGGCCAGGACGACATAGCCCAGCGTCATGATAATCAGGCCGTTGATGATGGTGCCCTTGTAGTTTTGGGTACGGTCGGCGATGATGCCGCCGACAAGGCTCAGGATGTAGATGCCGGCGTAGAAGAACGAGTAAATCAGTGTGCTCGTCTCACCGGAGAGGCCGAATTTCGAGCAGAGAAACAGCACGAGCACCGCGTTCATTATATAGTATCCGAAACGCTCGCCCATGTTGCTCAGCGCCGCAGGAATAAGCCCTTTGGGTTGGTTTTTGAACATGTCTTTAAGGTTTTAATGTTTATTCTGCCGTAAAGTTACCGCTTTTTGTCGAAAAACCCTCACCCGTTAGCTTTTTTTGTTAAAAACAAGCAGGCGTTTCAAAAAACTTACTCAATGTTTTTTTGAATGACTCGTCTTTAGGAGCTTAAAAACTGCGTTTTCACTATGATATTGGGTATGTGCCAAAATGGTCAAGGTAGGGCGGCGTGTCAAACTGCCAATGTAGGGATGCTCCCTGGAGCATCCGCAAAATAAATATTTAAAATTGACCTATTGGCGGATGCACCAGAGTGCATCCCTACTGCCGGATTAGCGTTACTGCTATCTTAGCACAGCCCTTCAGATAAAAGGAATCGGATGGATTAGATTATTGTTTATGGCACACATTATTGCAAGGGAAATGCCGTACATAATAATGCTTCCGCAAAGAAAGGCTATGGTTGCAATCTTGTTTTTTAAACTTCCGCGCTGTTTTTCTTCAACAACTTGCATGTACTGACTATTCCTAAACAAAATACAGTACCCTGTCACTGCAATTGCCAGGGTTAATAATATAGCAAGGAACATTATGAAATTTGCAGATTTCCAGTTGAAGTGATTTAAACTTATTTCAAAAACATAAAAAGTCTTTTAAGATATAAAAATACAGCGTATCCCGACTGAAATTCGCTATATTAGAGTTACGACGCTTTAATTTACCGAACCAATGCCGAAATACACTGTACTCGACAAAGATACAATAAAAATGAAATAATGCCCTATCTCAGCGTAGCAAGAAGGGGATACGTCTCCCAAGGCAGCCTTACTGAGGTCGTGAATGCGATTCTCCATAAGCTCAAGAGCGGGTGCCAGTGGCATCAGCTTCCGGTGGACCATCTCTTCGGAGATGTGGTGCTGAGCCGGAATGCGGTCTGCCATCATTTCAGGAAATGGTGCAGGCTTGGAGAATGGCAGGCCATGTTCGCCGCCCTTGTCAGGAAATATAAAGACAGGCTCGACATGTCCGTGACCCATATCGACGGATCCCATACACCTGCGCTGAAAGGCGGAGAGTGCGTTGAATATCAGGGGCGTAAGAAACGCAAGACAACCAACTCCCTGTATTTCTGCGACCGACAGGGCCTGCCGCTGGCAATGTCCGAGCCTCAGAAAGGCAACCACGCGGATCTCTATGAGATTGGACAGCGGGTAGATGAGCTTGCAGCGCAACTCAGGGAATGCGGTCTGCGCACCGAAGGTCTTTTCAACAATGCCGACGCGGGATTTGACGCCAAGTCCTTCAGGACTGCGCTGGAAAGCCATGAAATCATCGCCAACGTCTGCCCTAATCCCCGTAATGGAGAGCCTGCCGAGGATTATATGTTCGATGAGGAACTTTATAAGGAAAGGTTCGTGATTGAACGCACCAATGCCTGGATGGACGGTTTTCGTTCCATTCTGACCAGATTCGACACCACTGTCTCCAGTTGGAAAGGGTGGAACTATCTGGCATTCGCTGTGGTTTTCCTTAAAAAAATTCACAAATCACAAAAGTTTAAATGAGTTCAATATATCAATCGTATCTTATATTTAATATGTGTAATCTTTATATTCCATCTCTTTTACTCTTATCAGGTCGGTAGTCTTTATATGAGTGAATTTTGAATCTAATTTATAGATGTAGCGACGTTCTGATGTAATCTCTGAAACCTCGGAATACTCACATAACATTATTTCCCCGTCTTCGATAGAAAAGTAAATCTCACATCCTCCTGTAGACTTGAAAATTTTCAGTGTGCGCGGATATGGATTATTTTGAGGATGGAGACACAAATAAAGTTCGTAATCATATCCATTCGTCACATCGTATAATAGATAGACATTTGAACCGTATTCAAGACTTCCAATTGCCCGATACCGGGGTTTATGGCTCCCCCGATACTCGACATCGTTTTTTATCTGCTGTAAATATTTAGCTACGACTGCCCGGGGTAATTCTTCTTTTTGCATCTTTGCAACATCTTCAATATTCTTAGGGAATTCGTGTATCACCGGGAACAGACGCTTCAATACCGAAGGGGTTATCTCTATCAAGGTGTCGGGCTCATTATGCATCGTATCCTGGATTGTTTTTTCTATTCCGGACAATATAAAATCTTCCGGCGATAACAAATCCGGTAGAGGCATTGGTCTCGTCTCTATTCCAATTATATCGGAATACAAATATCCTCCAAATGACATTTGCATCAAAAGCAGTAATAAAGTTATCTTGATTCGCATGAGAAATCAATTATTTAATTCGTTGCCGATTAATTATTTTACCTTTTGACTAAACTTCTTAATCCATACCGGAATAGCGCAACTCTGATTCTCGGTCATAGACGGGTATTATTTGGGAAAAATTGGAATCTAATTTATAAACATAGTTCCGCAATAATGGAATTTCCATCCAATGGCCGTACTCCTCCAAAACAATTTGCCCATCTTCAATGGAAAATGTAATTTCGCTGTTTCCTGTCATATTCTTATAGATTTTCAAAGTAAGCGGATATGAATTGTCCCGGGGACAGAGACTCATATAAATTTCATATTCATATCCGTTTGCCATATCATATAAGAGAAAGACATTGGAATTGTATTCGATTCGTCCAATCGCTCTATATTTGTTTTTAAGGCATAGGCGATACTCAACCTCATTTTTTGTCTGTAGAAGATATTGCGACACCACCTCGCAAGGTAATTCGTTTGTCTTCAACCGTCCCAATGCCTCAAAATTCTTAGGGAACTCTTGTAGAACCGGAAATATATCTTTCAAAACCGAATGTGTTGATTCAGACAGGACGTCATACTCATAAATTAGTGAATCCATTGTTTTTTCATCAGAAAACAATAATTGTTCTGTCCCGGACAACTGACATGATATTTTGTCTGTCTTATTGATACATGCATCTACGCCAAATGACACATGCATTAAAAGCAAGTATACAAACAGTCTGATTTTCATTGTCATATATTATGTTTGTTTATGGCATGGCAAGTATTGGTGGGAGAATAATTTTATTTATGTATTTGCAAAAAATATGCATAAAGACAGATTATATATTATTTGTTTCTTCGCACCTCTGTTACTATATAAATTTTTGCTCCATCAACACACAAATTAGATTTATCAAGTAATACAGGTATTGATGCTTTATTTATAAATCTAGTGTCTTCATAAAATCGATTCCGCTCAAGGTTTGTTCCTTTGGGCTTATCGTTAGTTGCATTATCGTAATACATGAAATAGTTGTTTGTTCCATTCTTCCCTATCTCGAATCCCATACCTACAATGTTCAAAAAATGACTTGTGCTGCTATTCCGGTTTTTATTATTCCTGCTATAAGAAACTCCGGTTATCACAGAATTCCCATTTAATAGTTGGGATTTGATGTATTCCACTCCTTCTGAGTAATTGAATGTATTTTCATCTTCATTATAAAGGTCAATCCTGTTCATAGAACCAGTTGTCGCGGAGTTATTTTGTTTCTTTGCATTTTCAAAGCAATTGTATGTGGACTTGTAAGGCACAAAATCTTTCCCGGCTAAAACATCTTCCACAGTAGGAAATAAATCCGTCCTTTGAATGCCATTTGAAACAATTTTCGAATATTCTTCCGTTGTGCTATCAAACCCCTGGAAGACTAGTATTTGATAATCAGAACTGGATATCTGGATTACCTGATTGACATTGTCATCAACATGCTTTCTTTTATTGGTATCCTTAACGAAAAAATCCGTTGTGCCGCTAGGGTCCACAAACATCACAGGATTATTATGACAAAATGCATAAGATGATATATCATAGTATTGTTC
>JBJEDC010000107.1:0-29873 GCA_051871645.1 Muribaculaceae bacterium
GACAGCGGGTCGTAGCGTTTCTGCTTGTATCCGCTGACGAGGTCGAAGCCGTCCTCGGTAATCATGCGGTAGAGCTCAGGAATCTCGTCGGGGCTGTCCTGAAGGTCGGCGTCCATGGTGATGACGACGTTGCCGCGGGCGCGCTCGAAGCCGGTGTTGAGGGCCGGCGACTTGCCGTAGTTGCGGCGGAAGCATACACCGTGCACGTTGGGATTGGCGGCGGCAAGCTCCTCTATTACCTGCCACGAGCGGTCGGTGGAACCGTCGTTGACGAAGATGACCTCGTAGCTGATGCCCATCTTCTCCACCACGCGGCGAATCCAGGCCTCCAGCTCTGGAAGCGACTCGTCCTCGTTATATAGAGGTACCACTATCGACAGGTCGAGGCGGCCTTTTTTATCGTTGTCACTGATTTTGTCGTTGCTCATTTGTTGCGTGTCGTTAATTTTACAATGCCTGTAAGAATCATTGAAAGTATCGAGCCGGTGAATGTCACCGTCCATATCATCGTTATGCCCATATTGACGGGCGTTGGCAGCATGTGCCGGTTTATCATCTCCTGCAGGGTGTTGGCCATGTTCGCGGCTTCCGGACCGTCCATGCCGCGGTATATCTCAATCGCGCTCTTGACGCTCTCGAGGATGAAGTCGGGACGGATGAACTTCAGGAATATCACTATCACGGCGGCCATAATGAGCGAGCCGAAGAAAAACATGCAGATGCCCTGCATCCATGCCGCGCTGAAAAAGCGCATCTGCGGCCACTTAATCCAGTCGCGTCTCAGCCAGCCGTAGACTATCACGGGCACCGCCGCCATCATCAGCACAGTAAGCCAGAACAGCACCGGCATACTTGGCGAGTATGCTCCGCAGATGAATATCGCCGACATCCACATCCCGAGGAGCATGCCGTCGTCGGCGCCGCGGCGCCATACTGCCGGGGCCTGTCCGTTTTCGCTGTTGAACTGAGTTGACATAAGCGTCGTTTGGTGAATGTGACGAGGATGAAGTTTTTGTAACTGTTAAAAGCAGGCAGATTTCTGCTTAACACGCAAAGTTACAAAAAAATGCCGAAAAATGCCTCGTTCGGGAGGCCGATGTTGATGCTGCTGTTATGGGAAACGGCCAAATTTCGTGTTTTGCGATATCCCGAAATCGCCAATGTAGGGATGCTCTCTGGAGTATCCGCAAAATAAACATTGAAAATCAGCCTGTTGCCGGATGCACCGGGGTGCGTCCCTACTTTTGATGGGAGCGTATACTTTGACATACATCCCCGGCATATATCGGCGCGTGTTTTGGTGTGGCACTTTGTCTGGTATTCTGACAGGATGAATGTCGAAAGGTGAATGAGGGCGGCTCAATCTTACAAATTAAAATAAAAAAGAGTTGTCTCACGACAACTCTTTCCGTTTAAACCTTTATCTTAATCTAATACTATGAAAAACACACTTGCAAAAGTAATAAATTTTTTAAACGTGTCAAGGTCATTTACCTATAAATTCACGTTCATTAACTCTTTTTGATGTATTTTTAAAAAGTATTAGCTAAAAATCTATCAAAATCGGCCGTCGGGACGTCTATTTACGCGGGGTGGCGGTGTCGTACAAATCCTGGCAGGCCTCCTCCAGCAGGTCGAGCACCAGCTCGAAGCCCTCCGAGCCTTCGTAGTACGGATCGGGTATATAATAGTAGCTGCAGGTGGCCGGCAAAAACGCGCCCATGGGCACAATGCGGTTCTCCGCTTCGGGCGACGGTGCCAGCTCGCGCAGGTCCTCGAGGTTCTGGCCGTCCATGCCTATGATGAGGTCGAAGTCTTCGAAATCCGACGGCCGCACCTGACGGCACCGGTGCGTCAGCTCCAGCCCGCGGTCCCGCGCATGTATGCGCATGCGCTTGTCAGGAAGGTCGCCCACATGCCACCGTCCGATACCCGCCGAGTCGATTACCCAGCGGTCGGTGTCTCCCGCCTCGTCGACAATCCGCTTCATCATCCCTTCCGCCGCCGGGCTCCTGCAGATATTTCCGAGGCACACAAAAAGCACTTTTATTTCATCCTTTCCTTTAAGGGATTTTATTATTTCAATTGTCTGAGGCTTCAGATTATCGCTTACCATAGTTAAATCTTGTATTGAATTTTAAAATCGGAGTTACACGCCCATGAGGTCGCGGTAGACGTCGAGGGCGGCGGTGATTTCGGCGGGGGTGCAGGTGACGTTGAGGACAGGGTCGCCTGGGGCGCGGAGGAGGGTGAAATTGATGCGGTCGGGGGTGTCGTTCTTTTTGTCCTGGGCCATGTAGCGGAGCAGGGCGGGATAGTTGTCGCAGGTGAATGGGAAGGGCGGGTAATGAGTTTTTATGTATTGTGAGAGTGTGTGGAGGAGGGTTGAGTCGAAGCCTTCCTTCATGGACGAGAGGACGGTCTCGGCGACAATTCCGGCGGCGACGGCGTAGCCGTGGGGGATGGGGCTCTTGCGGGCGAGGGCGAGGCTCTCGAAGGCGTGGCCGATGGTGTGGCCGAGGTTGAGGACTTTGCGCAGGCCTTTCTCGTGCGGGTCCTGTGTGACGATGTCGGTCTTGACGCCGACGCTCTTGCGCAGCAGGTCGAGCAATTGGTCGGGGTCGTAGTTGCCGGCCGTGATGTCGTAATTGAGGACGAGGGCGAGGCCCTGCTGTCCGGACAGCAGGGCGTGCTTTATCATCTCGGCATATCCCGACAGCATTTCCTGTGGCTCCAGTGTGTTGAAGAACGTCGTGGAGATGATGGTGGCGACGGGTTCGCTGAAAACGCCTACGAGGTTTTTGTATCCGTCGAGATTTATGCCTGTTTTGCCGCCGACTGAGGCATCGACGGCGCCGAGGAGCGTCGTGGGCACATTTACGCAGGGCATGCCGCGCTTGAAGGTTGCGGCGACAAAGCCGCCGAGGTCTGTGACAACGCCTCCGCCTACGTTTACCAGCAAAGACTTGCGTGTTGCGCCGCCGTCAATCAGCGCCTCCCAGGCTCTGGTTGCGGCCTCGATGTTCTTTGCCTCGTCTCCGGCATCAACGGTGATGACTTTGGCCTCTTGCAGCGAGTCGCACAGCTGCAGCAGGCGCGGCAGGGCTACGCGGGCGGTGTTGGTGTCCGCCATGACAAAGACACCGGTGGGATTTATCTTGGCGACAACCTTGTCGAGAGCGTCTTCGACAAGGTTTGTAAACAATAATTCCTCTTTCATAATAAATTGTGTTTCAGATAGTATTATGGCTTGACCGTGCGCATAGCCTCAAAGAGAGCGGGGAAAGCGTCGCAGCACTGCGGCATGGACGTAAAGGTGACGTCGGCACCCGCGCCATCCAGCTCGTCAAGGGGTATGGGCCCGGTGTTGACAGCGACGGTGAAGATGCCGGCAGCATGACCGGATTGCACTCCCAACGGCGCGTTTTCAAGCACAAAGGCCTCGTTGCGGTTCACTTTTTCCAGTTCCAGCGCTTTCAGATACGGCTGCGGGTCGGGCTTGCCGCGGGTGACGTCGCGGGCGGTGATGCGGCGGTCAAGGGGGAAGGCGCCGGGATAGTCGTAGTCAAGGCGTCCCAGGAGTGACCCCTGTCCCGAACCGGTCACCAGTACCGGTGTCACGCCATGTTCCATCAGCCAGGCTATCAGTTGCGGCGCATCCTCGATGGGGGCGATGCCCTCCGTCTCCTGAAACCGGCGGAAGTTGGCCGATTTTATCTTGTACAGCTCGGCGCACTGCTCGGGCGAGAGGGTGATGCCCTTGTATTCCTTCATTAGGATGTTGATGGTGTCGGCACCGGTGCGGCCTTCGTAGGCGAAGAACCGCTCGATGGGGGCGTCGATGCCCTGTGTGAGCATCATCGCGCGCCAGGCCTCGGCGTGACGCGGCATGGAGTTGTAGAGTGTGCCGTCCATGTCGCAGAGAGCGGCACGAATGTCCATGCGGTGAAGGCCGTTGGCATGCAGATAGTTGCGAACGGCAGGCGCGAAGTCGGCGGGAGTGAGGTTTGTATCTTTGAAAATCATATTTCGTCCTCCTTTCTGCGGCGCAAAACGGCAAACAGCGTCAGCGGCGCCGGCAGGGTCAGCATGACGGAGGCTTTCTTGTCTTTGCCTTTCTTGCCTTTTTTGCCGCGTTGGTTCTCGACGGGGGCGGCGACGGTATCCGGCGGAGCGATGAGGCCCTCGCGGATGAACTGCAGCGAGTCGGCATGCGTAAGCGAGTCCTCGGCAAGGTCAATCGCCGCCGCTTCCGTCACGCCGTCCACCTTTAGCTTGCTGAAGCGGGCGTCGCGCAGGCCGCGGCGGAAGATGCCGCGCAGGCCGTTGACAAGGTTGACACGCGTGTTGTCCACGATGTCGACGCTGATTGGCGTCTTGTCGTCGAACTTGGCGCCGCCGAGACGTATCTTGAAGTCATCGGGCGTGCCCTTGATGTTTATGCCGAACTTGAACGGGATGGGAGATTTCAGCACGGCAATGTGATAGTTGAAATTTAAATCAAAGTCGTTGGACCCCTGTACTCCAAGACGGTAGCGGTCGATGTTGAATATGAATGGGAAGAGCTGCATCTTGCCGCCATCGATTAGCATCTGCACGGACATGTGGTCGATGAAATTCTTCTTTTTGTCCTTGAACAGCAGCCATTTCGACAGACTCTTGAACGTGTCCGGGTCGAGGAGCACCAGCGTGTCGCCGCTGAGGCGTATGGCCGCGCGCAGGGTGGACATGTCGAAGTCCATGTTGGGCGTGATGTCCGTTGTGGCGGCGATGTCGCCGGTGATAATGCCCTCGAAGTCGCGCAGCAGCGGCATTATCGTGTCGACGGCCGGCACGAGGTCGAGGAACTTGTGGATGTTGAAATTCTTGGCCTGCAGGCCGAAACCGAACTGCAGCGAGTCGACCTGACGTCCCATGTACAGAGCCTGCAGGGTGACGTCGCCGATGCCCGACTTTGCCGACAGGTCGCTGATGCTGAGGGCGCCGTTGTATGCTATGGCCCGTCCGTGCATGTTGTGCAGCAGGAGGTCGGAGTATAAGACGTTTTCGGCTTTGACATCCACCGAAGCCTCTATGTTGGTGGGGATCAGAAATGGAGACATCGAGTCGGGCGCGTCCTGGACGTGCTTGCCGATGCGCTGGTCAAGGGTTTCCTCGTCCATGTTCTCGCTGCCGAGGCTGAACCGGTCATCAATCTCGGCCCGTTTCTGGTGGTATGCCGAACCGGCGAAGAGCGACTGTGCCAGCTGGTTGATGTCGACGGTGTCCGACTCCAGGTCGAGGTTGATTTTCAGCGGTTGGCGTCCGCGGCGGGATGTCAGGCCGCGCCGCAGGTTGGAGATGATGCCTGTGACGGTAAAGTCCGACCGTCCGCATTTATAGCGTATGTCGCGCATCACTATCGAGTCGTTGTCGAAGGCCAGGTTGATGTTGCGGAAGCGGTTGCGCACGGGGAAGTACGGCGTGAAGATGCCGGCGCGGTCGGCGGTGAGACTGCCGTTGAAGCGCCACTCGGTGAGCATGCGCTGCAGGCCGGTGGCTATGCCGAAGTCGACAAACTCGGTCGAGTCGACTGTCTCGCGCGGGTGTACGCGCGGATATCGGTGGGACTTGGCGTGCTCCTGGTGAACCTGTAGCGCCAGCACATAAATTGAGTCGAGCGGGATATTGGGATGTCTCCGGGCGAGGCTGTCGCTGATGTGCTTGATAGCGGAAGCGCGTCGTGTCTGCGGTTCCGGCCATGCCGAGAAGTTGGCGTGGGCGTTGCGGAACATGATGCGGTCGGTGCGTCCGCCTGCGCTGAAGCGGTCGATGCCGAGGTTGAAGATGAACTCCGGCGTGTGCGGGTCATCGTTGTGTGCCCTCACGCTGGCCATGCCGTGTACGCCGCGCAGGTTGGTCATTATCGAGTCGGTGAGGACGAGCAGGCGGAACGAGCCGATGGAGAGACCGCCGCCCATGGGTATGATGCGTCGGCGGTTACCGGCTTTCTTTGCGTTGGTTGAGCGGTTTACGGCGCCGAGACCGAATTTTATGTCAGAGAATTTCAGCGAGATGTCATCGCGGAGAACCGCCAGCGAGTCGACCTGGATTTTGGCCTGCAGAAGCGAGTCGGCATGGTGCTCGCCTACCTTCACCGATCGGTTTGTGCCGAAGTCGAACGAGGCATGGTTGGCGCGTACCATAAGTGTCGTGTCTGCGCCGACATAGTATAGCCGGTCAACCTTTATCAGGCCGTTGACCTTGAGATTGTGGTATCTTTCGAAACTCAGCATGGACGGGCGGCCTTTGATGGAGGCGTCGGCGGTGAGTTGTCCCCGCAGCGTGCCGGGGATGGTGTTGGCGATAATCGGCGGCAGTTTTTCGAGTCGGCAGACGCCTTTGAGCGTGCCCTCGAATTGCGGGTCCGCCATCAGTGACGAAACTTTGCCGGTGACGGTGAGGTCGGTGGCCGGACCGCGCATGTTCAGACGGTTGAGGGTGACAACGATGCGGTTGATGTCGTCGCCGGGGACGTCGAGCGACAGGTCGGCGGCGAGGTTGTCGAAGTTGACCTTTTGCCACCGGAATTCCGAGTCGGGGATGACGAGGCGCACCGTGCAGTGGGGCAGGGCACTCCTGCCGCCGACAAGGAAGGGCTGCGTCAGCGCGAACCTGATGGCGACGGTGGCGTTGGTGCGTATTCCCTCGGGAATGCCGTATTCTTTCTTGAAATCGGCGGGCAGCAATTTGAGCACGCGGCCGATATCGACGGGAAGCAGGTCGAAGTCGAGCTTGTCGAAGCGTACGCCCTGTGTAAAGTCGACGGCGGCCGATGCCTTTGCCTCGATGATGTCGAGATGCATGCTCAGGTTGTCGAGAGTGACGCGTGTCGGCGTCTTCTGGTCCCAGCCGATGTCGCCGGAGAGCCCGAAGGCAATCTGTGGCAGAATCCAGTATCGCAGCAGCATGTCCGAGGACATGTCGCCGGAGAGGGCGAGTTTGTATACCGGCTCCTTGTGGCCGTCAATCCAAGCCTCGTTGAAGCGCACGGTCAGGTCGGTGCCCGTGCTGATGTCGTGGTAGCGGACAGGGCAGGGAGCGTTAATGGTGAAGCGTTTGATGCGGATATTGGGCAACGAGAACGGCTCTTCCTCTTTTTCCTCTGACGGCGGGATAATGCTGAAATTTGTGACCTTCTCGTTGGCGATGACGAAATTGATGGCGGGACGCGTGATGGTGACGTCGCTGAACTCCAGTGTTCCCGTCATCAGCTTGGGCAGGTTGAGGCCGCCGGTGAAGGCGTCGACCGTCAGAGCCGTGTCGGCCCACTGGGGCTTGCGTGCGGCGGCATCGGGGGCAAGGCTGTCGATGGCGTGGGTGATGACCTTGAGGTCGCGCACTTCGGCCTGGAGAAACGGGAAGGTCTTGCTTGCCGTGAGGGTGATGTCGCCCACTTCGACATGCGCGTTCTGAAGTTGCGATGTCGCTATCGTCTCCACCAGCGGCGTGAGACGTTCCGGCGTCAGCACCGTCAGTGCGCAGATCAGTGTGCCGATGACAAAAAGTGCGGCTCCCCACAGCGTAAGCAGCAGGGCTTTGACGATGCGCACCCAGACCCGGGCCTTGGGCCGTGCGCTCTTGATGTTCTTTTTGTCAGGCATAATGGTGGAGGATTTATCCGGTTGTGTTAAAGGTGTAATTGTTGCAGACTGTGATGTAGGGACGTGCCTTTGGCACGTTGAGTCTGCTGTAGGGCCGCGGCATGCCGCGGCCTTTTGCCAGACCGACATCGCAAAGCGATGTTCCTACATTGGCTTAATGACTTCGGCTCTGCCGGTTACGAGTTCTGCTCCTCGCCCAGTTCGTCGTAGTGCTGGTAGAGGAAATCGTTGTACGGGAAGCGCTCGGTGTGTACTTTCACGGCCTTGTCGTAGATTTTCTGCTTGAGCTGGTCGATGTTGATGTTCTTGCGGGCCGAGATGAAGACGCAGTCATCGCCGAGACGTGCCATCCACGATGCCTCCAGCTCGGACAGCGGGATGTTCTCGCGGGTGCGCGGAGTGAGGTCGTTCTCGTCCTTGGGAGTATACTGGAAAGCGTCGATTTTGTTGAAAACCATCAGAGTGGGCTTCTCTTCGTCGCCGCAAATCTCGCGTAATGTTTTGTTCACCACCTCAATCTGCTCCTCGAAGTTAGGATGCGAGATGTCCACCACATGCACGAGCACGTCGGCCTCGCGCACCTCGTCGAGGGTCGACTTGAACGAGTTGACAAGGTGTGTCGGCAGCTTGCGGATGAAGCCGACGGTGTCGGTGAGCAGGATGGGCAGGTTGTCGATGGCAATCTTGCGCACGGTGGTGTCGAGGGTGGCGAAAAGCTTGTTCTCGGCAAAGACATCGCTCTTGCTCAGCAGGTTCATTATCGTGCTCTTGCCTACATTGGTGTAGCCTACCAGAGCCACGCGCGTGAGTTTGCCGCGGTTTTTGCGCTGCACGGTCTTCTGCTTGTCGATGGCGATGAGTTCCTGCTTGAGCAGCGAGATACGGTTGAGGATAATGCGTCGGTCGGTCTCAATCTGAGTCTCACCGGGCCCGCGCATGCCAATACCGCCTCGCTGGCGCTCGAGGTGAGTCCACATGCGGGTCAGGCGGGGCAGAAGGTACTGGTACTGAGCCAGCTCCACCTGCGTCTTGGCGCTTGCCGTCTGTGCGCGGCGGGCGAAGATGTCGAGGATGAGACTTGTGCGGTCAAGAATTTTCACCTTCAGCTCGCGCTCGATGTTCGATACCTGTTTGGAGGTAAGGTCATCGTCGAAAATCACCAGGCCTATGTCATTGTCCTCGACATACTGGCGCAGTTCGTCCAGCTTGCCCTTGCCCACATAGGTGCGCGGGTTGGGATAGTCGAGTTTCTGCATGAACATCTTCTCGGTGACAGCTCCGGCGGTGTCGGCCAGAAACGCCAGCTCGGCCAGATATTCCATGGTCTTCTGCTCGGGCTGCTGCGGTGTCACCAGTCCGACAAGAATAGCCCTTTCGTTGGCTTCCTGACTAAGTATATGGTCTTTCATAAATTCAATCTTTATTTTCGGGATTAAGCTCCTGAGGGCGGTAGATGAGTATTGCGGGCGCGGTGCCGTTGAAGATGGCGTCGGCGGTGGATGTCAGCAGCCCGGCGTCCATGTCAAGGTAGCGGCGGAGCATGGTGTCCGGTTCCTCGCCGTGCATGGCGGCCATTGCCAGACGCTGGCCGTATGACAGGTAGTCCATGCGTGCATCGGCGTCCATTGACAGCTGACGGTTCTTCAGCCTCTGCATCTCGTGCTCTGTCACACCCTCGGCGGCGATACGGCATCCTTCATTGATGAGGATTTCAACGGCCTTCATCGGGTCGGCGCTCTCGTCGGCGAGGCGTCCCGTCATCATCAGCATGCCCTGGTGCTCGTAGCCGGTAATCGACGCGTCGGCATCGGCGAGGGGCGAGTCCGGTGCCAGCAGCACGTTGTGGTACAGCCTGGCGGCGCGGCCTGCGGCGAGGAGGTCGGTGATGGCGTCGGCGGCAAGGTAGCCGTCAGTGCTGTAAGGGTCGCTGAGCCAGGCTGCCACAATCATCGTTGCCGGCACGTTGCCGTAGACGGTCTTTATAACCGGCGCGGCAGGCGGTGTGACAAGCGGAATATCGCGCACCGGCACGGGGCGCCGCTGTATCGGTTCGAACCACTTTTCGGCGTATTCGCGGACTTTGTCGAATCCGATGTTGCCGGTGACGGCGAGGACGGCGTTGGCGGGCGAATAGTTGTCGCGGAACCAGCTGGTTATGTCCTCGCGTGTGGCGTCGGCGACATGCTGAGGCGTCTTGCCGATGACGGGCCACGAGTAAGGGTGGCTTTCGGGATAGAGCATCGGCAGCAGGTGGTGCATCAGGTTGCCGTAGGGCCGGTTGAGGCATTGCTGGTTGAACTCCTCCATCACCACCCGCCGCTGAACATCGACGGTCTCCTGTGCGAGCAGCGGGCTGAGCATGCGGTCCGACTCGACGCCGAACAGTGTCTCGGCATTGTGGGCCGGCGCCGACGCGTAGTAGTTGGTGAAGTCGGTGCTGGTGAATGCGTTGTTGACGCCCCCGGCCTCCGACAGTGCGGCGTCGAAATCGGGGACGTGCTCGCTGCCGCCGAACATGACGTGCTCGAACAGGTGCGCCAGCCCCGTGCGGTCGGGCCGCTCGTCGCGTGCGCCGGTGTTATAGAGCACGTTGACAGCCACCATGGCCGTGCGGTCGTGGCGGCTGTGTACTACACGCAGTCCGTTGTCGAGGACGAAGCTGTTCATTTGCCTGCCTTCGCCGAGGCGTCAGGGGCCGGAACAACTTCGGCTTTTATGATGCGTATATCCTTGACGGGGCGGTCGAAATCGTCTGTCTGCGCCTTCTCAATCTTGTCGATGACGTCCCAGCCGCTGACAACCTCGCCGAAGACGGTGTATGTGCCGTCCAGATGGGGTGTGCCGCCCTTGCTGACGTAAGTGTCGATGACTTCCTGAGGCATCTTGGGCTCGTTGGCGCCGGAATATTTGGTCTCTACCTTTTCGATGAGCTCGCGCTGCAGCCGGTTCAGGCCGGCGGTATCGCCCTGCATCTGCATGTTGCGGATGTTGTCAATCTGCTCGGAGGCAAGGCGCTGGAACTCCTCGCCCTTGACCTTGTTGCCGTACTGCTGCTGCATCATCTGGGCATCGCCCGGAGCGAGCTTACGGCCGGTGACGATGTAGAACTGCGAGCCGGACGAGCGGCGCTCGGGGTTGACGTTGTCGCCCTGACGCGCTGCGGCGAGGGCGCCGCGCTTGTGGAAGTGGTGGGGATAGACAATCTCGGCGTCGATGTCATAGCCGGGGCCGCCGGCTCCGAGGTGCTGGCCGGGCTTGGCGTCGCGGCTGTCGGGGTCGCCGGTCTGGAGCATGAACTCGTTGATGACGCGGTGGAAGAGCACGTTGTTGTAGAAGCCTTCCTTGACGAGTTTGAGGAAGTTGGCCTGGTGGCGGGGTGTGTCGCCGTAGAGGCGCACTACGATGTTGCCCTCGGTGGTCTCGAGACGTACATATTTGTCGTCGGTGTTTGCCATTGGTGCTGATGTGTTTGTGGCGGGTTTGGCCTGAGCCTCGCCTGCGGGCTCGGCCTTGGCGTTGTTGCCGCACGCCGTGAGCATCACGGCGGCTGCCGCCAGAGTTAGAAACTGTTTTATGTTGGACATTTGAGCTGAAATAAAGTTGCGCATGTGCTTTAATTGTCAGTTATTAAACAATTGACGGCTTGCTGAGGTTTGCAGGCGGCGAAAACTTACATGGCAGTATCGGCGAACAGGCGCTTGTACATGCGGCGGAAGTTGTTGTCGGCGGCCGACATGGCTTCGACGTCAAGGCTTTCGACAGGGCCGTAGAGGCTCTGGAACAGGTCGCCGATGTACTTGCGCTCGCGGTCGAGGTCGATGGTGGCCGCCACGAGCGGACGCACCAGGTCGGCGTAGGCATCGGCGTCCACGGCGTGCAGAAAACGAGCCGCCGAGGCGGTGAACTGGCCGCTGTGGTCAACCTGGGCCAGCGCCTCGCACAGCTCGGGCAGGCAGGCGTCGTCCTGACCGGCGTTGTTGGCGATGCTTTCGTATATGAGCAGGCCGTCCTTGTCGCGGTCTTTCAGCTCTTTTATTTCTTTTTCAGTCATAGCTGTCACTGAGTTAGTGTATGTTTCGTATTGCGGGCAGTAAAAAATAATGCGTGCGGGTTGCTTATCAGCGCAAAATTACGATTTTTTTTGTAATTTTGGAGCGTGAACGTCACATTAGTTAAATACATAAGATGTATCGTGCTGTCCGTCATGCTTGTGGCGGGGGCAGGCTATGTATACGCCTCCGGCCCTCAGTGGGAGACGGTGCGCACCATGCCCGAGCGTCCCGATGACGGCACTGAGCAGTCGGACCGCCTTGAAGTGACGGTGCGCGACGGCTATGTGTACGTCACGGTGACACGGCCCTGCACGGTGCGCCTGTTCACCATCCTCGGCAATCTGGTGTCGCAGCGCAATCTGCCCGCGGGCACCTCACGCCTGCGCCTCAAGGGCCGCGGCATGTATCTGCTCAAGACCGACCGCGGCACGCGCCGTGTGACGGTGTAATCGTGCGCTTTACATGGAATTATGGACAAAGTTACAGTAAAAATCGTCAACAAGGGCAAGCAGCCGCTGCCCGAATATGCCACTCTCGGCGCCGCCGGCATGGACGTCCGCGCCAATCTTGACGAGCCCTTTACCCTCGAGCCCGGGGCCCGAACTCTCGTGCCCACAGGACTGTCGGTGGAACTGCCGCAGGGCTATGAGCTACAGCTGCGTCCCCGCAGCGGGCTGGCTCTGCGCAACGGCATAACGCTGGTGAACTCCCCCGGCACCGTCGACGCCGACTTCCGCGGCGAGATATGCGTAATCGTGGCCAACACCGGCAGCGAGCCGTTCGTCATCAATCCCGGCGAGCGCATCTGCCAGATGGTTGTGACACGCTACAGTCACGTCACCTGGGAACTCGGCGATACTCTCGACGATACCGTCCGCGGCGACGGCGGCTTTGGTCACACCGGCCTCAAGTGAGGCAGCACCGTACGGCGAATGTCGGAAAATCGGCGGACGCCTGCGACAAAATCCCGCCTGCGGTGTTTAAAGGAAAAACTTCCATTTGTCATCTGCATGAAAATCAGTTCATATAAATTACGGCTTTTGCCGGCGCTTCTCCTCGCGGCCGTGCTGACGACGCTGCTGTTCACGGCTACGGCAAAGTCGCGCAAGGGCGCCCGCGCCGACTGGGACCGCATAGCTCGTCAGCGCAAGGGCGACTATGTCTTTGCCAGCGCCTACCAGGCTATCGTTCAGGACAGTTTCGGCGGCGGCCTGACGATGCTCGACTACGCACGTTTTCTCAAACCTGAGGACAAGGCCATAGCCGGACATGCCGAGGAGGTCCGCGCCGTCATCCTCGACCTGGACTCGGCGGGAATGGACAATGCCTACCGCACCATCCGCGACTCGTGGCTGAGCGAACCGGATGATTACAACATGGGTGTCTTTGTCGCAAATATGGGCGACAAGCTCGGCCGGTTCAGCGATGTGGTGGAGGTCTGGCAGACCCTGGACTCGATTTATCCCACACGCACCGAGCCGTCGGTGAAGCTCGCCGAGGCCTATACCCGCCGTTATGTCTACGGGCAGGATACCGCCGACTATAACCACGCCCTCGCCATTTACGACCGGCTCGAAAAGGAGTCCGGAAAGGATGTCGGGCTGACATCACAGAAGATAAGGACTCTGATTCTGCGCAAGGACACCACAGCGGTTGATGCCGAGGTTGTCTCGATGCTTGAGGCGCTGCCTGGCGAAAGCACACCGCTGCTTTTCGCCGGTCTCCTCAACGAGCAGATTGGCCGCGACTCGATGGCGCTGGTATATTACAACCGCGCCGCCGAAGCCGACAGCACGGACGGACGCGTCTTCAACCAGCTTGCCGAATTCTACCGCGGACGCGGCGACTCGGTGGCTTACCGCAAGGAGGTCTTCCGCTCGCTCGAAAGTTCCAATCTCGATTTCGAGGTCAAGGACCGCATCATGCGCGGCTACCTCACCGAGCTCTATGCCGACTCTACCGAATGGCCCCGCATCGAACAGCTGTTCAGCATCTTGCGGCGCATGCATCCCGACGAGCCGGATATGTACACTCTGAACGGCGTCTTTGAAATTTCCCGCGACAATGTCAACGCCGCCCGCGAGCAGTTCGGTTATGCCGTCGCCCTCGACCCATCCAACTCCGACCGCCGTTCGCTTCTTATTCAGGCCGATCTTGAGGCTGACTCGCTGGACGCTCTCATCAACGACGCGCGTCCGGGCCTCGAGCTTAATCCCGGTCAGTTGTATTTCCCCATCATGATGGCGTCGGCGATGGCGCGGCAGAAGCGCTACGAACCTGCGATAGCCCTGCTGAAGTCCGTCGACCTCAGTGAAGTCGAAAACGCCGTGGCGGCCAGCAATCTTGTCACCACACAGGCCGATATCTACCAGCAGAGCGGTCAGAGCGACAGCGCCTTCGCCACTTACGACCGCGCAATCGCCCTCAACCCTGAGAACTACATGGCTTACAACAACGTGGCCTACCACATGGCGCAGAAGGGCGTTGACCTGCCCAAGGCCGACCGCTACGCCGGTTATGCCATCGCCGCCGAGCCTGAAAATCCGACCTACCTCGACACTTACGCCTGGGTGAAATTCAAACAGCAGGAGTACAAGGATGCCAAGTCGTACATCGACAAGGCTCTGAACCTTACGATTGATGCCGCCGAGGCACGCGATGCCGAGGCCAGCTACGATGACAGCATGCTTATGGAGCCGATGGACAGCATTTCGGATGCTGAACTTGACTCTCTGGCCTCCATGGACGAACTTGGTGACACCATCCTTTACGCAGAGACGGACACAATAGAAATTCCTGCGCGCGACCTGGCGTCATACGACAAATACGATGACGAAATCAGCGCCGAAATCCTCGAGCACGCCGGCGACATATATTATATGTGTGGCGAGCCTGATGGCGCCCTCAAATTCTGGAAGCGCGCCATGGCCCGCAAGCCCGAGGACTCCGACTTGCTCGAACGTAAGGTGAAGGCTAAGGCCTATCTTTATAAATGATTGAAACTCACTTGCAATGAAAAAGATACTCAGAACAGCGGTAATAGCCCTCGTGGCCGTATTGGTGATGACGACGGCTTCGTGCTCGTCATCGCGCGGCACATCGAAGGAGACGCCCAAAAAAGAAACCGGTCTTTCGCGCCGGGATAATAACCGGGAGGCTCCGCAGTGGCAGAACGTGCAGATGCCGGTGAAGCTGTCACTGTCGCAGCCCCGCAGTTTCAGCATGTCGGGTCGTGCCACGATGATTCGCGGGCAGCAGATTTACCTGTCGATGCGCGTCTTCGGCATGGAGGTCGCCACTGTCAATATCACTCCCGACTCGGTCACTGTCGCCGACCGCTTCCACAAGCTGTTGTTTACCGAGAGCACGGCCAAGGTGATGGGAAGCACCGGTCTGGATCTAAACGTCATACAGGACCTTATCCTCGGCATGGACCCGTCGATGGACAATCCGCTGGAAATACTTAACGGCTCGGGCGACAAGGTAGTCACCGTGAAGTTCTCCAATTTCTTCGAGACCCCTGCAGGCGAGATGGCATCGCTTATCGAAGCCCTCGGCAAGATAAAGAAAACCACGGTGGAAGTGTCGCTTGAGTGGAGTCCCAAACGTGCCAAGTGGAACGACCCGGCTCTCACCGCCCCCGGTGGCAACAGCTACAACGGCTACCGCCGCTTCGGTCTCGTTGAGGTGACCGAGATGCTGAACTCCCTTGGCCAGATGTAATAAAATCAACATCACATTATGCGTAAAATCTTGCTTCTCCTATTGATATGCCTTGTCGGCAGCGTCACCACCGACGCCGCCCGGCCGCGCAAGGCTGCTAAGACGCCGCAGACACGCACTGCCGGAACGGTAAAGAGCGAGCGTCAGCGCACCGAAAAGGAGATAGCGGAGACACGCAGCAAGCTTAAACAGACGCAGAAACAGACGCGCGAAAAGCTTGAGCACCTCGAGGGCATCAACGCCGGCATCCGCATGCAGGAGACGCGCATCGTCAGACTCAACAGCCGCCTTGACTCGCTCGGTGGCGCCATTACCGCTGTCAGCGACACCATCGCCGTCATCGAGGGTCAGGTCTCGGCTTTGCGTGCCGACCTGAAGGCCACGCTGCGCAAGATGCGCGGCCGCCGCAAATCGGTCAACGACGTGGCCTTCGTGTTCTCGGCTCCCACTTTTGACGCCGCCCGGCGCCGCATAGGCTACCTCGACCAGCTCAACCGGTGGCGCACGCGCAAGGTAAAGGCCCTGCGCGACAAACAGCTACGGCTTACGGAGAAGCAAAACGAGCTGAAGGGCCTGGAGACCTCGCAGGCATCGGCGCTCTCGCAGCTCAACGCCTCAAAGCAGACGCTCGTGCAGCAGCAACAGGAGCAGAAAAAGGCTGTGGCCCAGCTTCGCGGGCAGACGGCCAGCCTCAACAAAATCCTGTCTGAGAAGCAGAAGCGTATGCGCCAGCTCGACAATGAACTCGACCGCATAATCGCCGCCGAAGAAAAGCGGCGCCGCGAAATGGCGGACGCGCAACGCAAAAAGGAGCAGGAAAAGAACAAAGGAAAGGATAAAGGCAAAACTACAGAGCCCGCGCCTCCCAAATCAAAACCGGACGTACCGGACGGCTATGCCGATGCCGACCGTACGCTCAGCGGTTCGTTCGAAGCCAACCGCGGCCGCCTGCTCTTCCCCGTGGCCGGGCGCTACTCCGTCATCGGCTCGTTCGGCCGCACCGGCCACGCCGGTCTCAGCGGCATCGAGGTCAACAACGCCGGCATCGACATCGCCGTCAGCCCCGGCACGCCGGCACGCGCCGTTTTCGGCGGCACTGTTTCGTCAGTATTTTTCGTCAGCGGCTACGACAACGTTGTCATGGTGCGTCACGGCCGTTACCTCACCGTCTACGCCGGCCTTTCGTCACTGGCGGTCCACAAGGGCTCGGTAGTCAAACCCGGTACGACTCTCGGCACTGTCCTCACCGACGCCGACAACCCGCAGCGCGCCGTCCTCCACTTCGAGGTCCGCAACGAGCGCCAGAAACTCAACCCCCTCGAATGGGTGCACTGACACATTCAACTTCATATTTAATCACAGGTGCACGCAACGACAAAGACAGTTTTCAAGGCCATGGGGCAACTGGGCAGCGTCCAGGTGCTGGGCCAGCTGTGCTCTGTCGTACGCAACAAACTCATAGCCATCTGGATTGGTCCTGTCGGCGTGGGCCTGGTGATACTGTTCAACTCGGTATCGGACCTCGTCGGTGTCTTTACAAGACTCAACATCGACCAGAGCTCGCAGCGCGACATCGCCTCCGCCGGTGACAGCGACACCACGGCAAAACTGTCCTACGTCACCCGCCGCTGGTCGGTATGGCTCGGCCTGCTGGCCTGGCTGCTGATGTGCGTGGCCTCACCCTTGCTGTCAAGGTGGTCGTTCGGCGACACGTCCCGCTGGCCCGATTTCTGCCTGCTGGGCGCTGTGCCATTCCTGACGTCCGTAGCCTTCGGTTACCAGGCCGTGATGAAGGGCTGCCGGCGGTTCGGACTCCTGGCCCGAATCAGCGCTCTGATATCCATAGGCGGTATAATTGTGTCAGTGCCGCTGATATGGTTCCTGCGCGAGCGGGCGATAATCTGGATAATCATGGCCTACGCCCTGTGTCTTTTCATCGGCTCGTGGCTGTGGCGCGTGCGCCTGCCGCGTGTGCGGATGAAGTTCCGCGAGGTATGGAGCGCCGGCATGTCCTTCGTGCGCCTGGGCTTCTTCATCACCCTGGGTCTCGGCGCCGGATATCTTGTCAACTACCTGTTTGTGCTGTACATGAACAACTATGCCGACACCACCCGGCTCGGCCTCTATCAGGCGGGGTACATCATACTCAACAGCTATGTCGGCGCCATCTTCGGCGGCGTGTGGACCGAATATTTTCCGCGCCTCAGCCGCGCCGTCCGCAGCCGGCGCGCCACCGAGGTGACAGTCTCGCACCGAATCTCCATGACGGCATGGACACTGCTGCCCGTAATGACGCTCTTCATGGCCCTTGACGAGCCGATTGTGCGACTCATCTACTCGTCCTCCTTCCTCGACATCATCCCTTACATCACCCTCGGCATGTCGGCGATGGGACTGCGCGCGGCCTCGTGGTGCATCCAGCACACCGTCCTCGCCCGCGGCGACGGCCGGCTGTATGTTGTCACCGAAGTCGCCAGCTGTGCCCTCTGCCTCGTTCTCAACATCGTAGGCTACTGCCATTGGGGCTTCCTCGGTCTGGGCGTCTCCTACATCATCTGGTACATATTCTTCCTCGCCCTCGTCTGGTATATCTACCGCCGCCGCTACGGTTACCGCCTGCGCGGACGCGTCATGGTGCCCGTCCTCGCCGGAGCCGTCGTGGCCATCGGCGCCGCCGTCGGACGCCTGCTGCTGGGCTGGTGGCTCCCTCTCGCCGTCTTCCTCATCGTACTGCCTATAGCATATAAGAAACTGTCAAAATAAAACTGATATGAAACGCATACTGTCTTTATTCTTCGTCTTTGCCGCTCTGACGGCCTGGACACAGGAAAAAAACTCGACCTTCAACTGGAGCAACCCCGTCAGCCTCACTCCCTCCTATACCGCTCCAACCGAGGACAACCGCTCGGGCGACTACGTCGGCGGCGTCAAGTTCACTTCCGGCGACATCACCTTCGAGGTCGACGACAGCGAAGTCTCCGAGCAGAGTCGCCGCGCCCGCTTCTACTTCAACTATGCCACCAAGCAGGTCGAGCTGCGCGCCTATTCCGGCAGCTACATCACCGTCACCGCCGCCGAAGGCCGCTCCATCACCACTCTCATTCTCGAAGGTCCCCAGAGCGACAAATACTACCTCGACATGTTATCACCCGCCGACGGCGTCACCTGCACCCAGACCCCGCCCCTTTACGACCGCATCACCTGGACCGTCCCCGCCGGCACAACCTCAGTCCGCTTCTACGCCGAAGACCGCACCCAGCTCACCCGCACCATCGTCACCACCACCAACGCCGCCGCAGTCACCGACATCGCCGCTGACGGACAGCCCCTTACCTCTGAATATTACACCCTCCAGGGCCATCGCCTCCTCCACCGTCCCACCGCCCCCGGCCTCTACCTCGAACGCCGCGGCTCCATCGCCCGCAAAGTCCTTATCCATTAATCCACCCTGACTATGTTAATGTAGGGACATCGCTTTACGATGTCGGACTGACAATCAGACCGTTACCCAACGTGCCAAAGGCACGTCCCTACATCATGTACGTGTGTATGCTAAAAGTCGCATCCTGCTGAAATCCAGCGAGATGCGGCTTTTAATGGTATCCCCGTAGGGAGTCGAACCCTAATCGTCGGAACCGGAATCCGAAATTCTATCCATTGAACTACGGAGACGTTTGGATGGGGCAAAGTTACGGTTTTTTTGCTAACTTTGCAAAAAGGTGCGGCGCTAAGGCTAATTATGAACCGGCACTTTGTAGGGATGCACCCCGGTGCATCCGCCAACCGGTTGATAAACAGTGCCTGCTTGCGGATGCACCGGGGTGCATCCCTACATTATGATTGCGATCAGATTGCAAACTTTAAAAACTGACTGAAAAATGGCTGTGCGGGTTGAAGAGGGCTGGCGTGAGGCGCTGGCCGACCAGTGGGAGGCTCCCTACTTCGGGGAGCTGGCCCGGTTTGTTCATGACGAATATCGCAACGGGACGGTCTATCCGCCTGCCTCGCAGGTCTTTGCCGCCTTCGACGCCTGTCCCTTCGAGGATGTGCGCGTGGTAATCCTCGGCCAGGACCCGTACCACGGCCCCGGCCAGGCCAACGGCCTGTGTTTCTCCGTCAACCCCGGCGTGCGCATGCCGCCGTCGCTGGTCAATATCTTCCGCGAGGTCAGCGACGACACCGGCGCGCCTTTCCCCGCCGACGGCAACCTCGACCGCTGGGCGCGCCAGGGCGTCCTCCTGCTCAACGCCACCCTTACCGTGCGCGAGCACCTGGCCGGCTCGCACCAGCGCCGCGGCTGGGAGACTTTCACCGACGCCGCCATCAAAGCCCTCAGCGACCGGCGCGAGCACATCGTCTTCCTACTCTGGGGCAGCTACGCCATCAGCAAGCGCGGCCTCATCGACGAGACCAGGCACCTCGTCCTCACCTCGCCCCATCCTTCGCCGCTGAGCGCCCATCGCGGCTTCTTCGGTAACCACCATTTCAGCCGCGCCAACCAGTACCTTTCCCTTCACGGCCTCCCGCCAGTAAAATGGTGACGGCTCCTGCAATTATGAAAATCAGACTCTTGGCCATACTCATCCTCCTCGCCCTCGTCCCGCGGGCCCTTGCCGCCGCCGACACCCGCAATGCCGTCTATGACGAGCATGTGCGCTCGCTGCAGGTCTTCGAGGGTGACGCCCTTTTCACCGAGCCCGGCACGGCGGCCATGGTCCTCGGCGATGACCGCGGCATCCGCATCGAGTTCGACATCCTCGCCGACGACCGCCAGTACCTGCGCTACTCCGTCACCCACTGCAACGCCGACTGGCGCCCCTCCGGCCTTGCCTACATGGAATATGTCGACGGCTTCAACGAGGGTCAGGTCGAGGACTACGCCTACTCCGAGGTCACCGGTGTACACTACGTCCATTACACAATCCGCATCCCCGATGGCCAGATGCGCCCCCTTATCTCAGGCAACTATCTGCTCAAGGTATGGGACGAGGCCGACGGCCCCGACAGACCGCTCCTGCAGTGCCGTTTCGTCGTCACCGAGCAGACCGCAGACGTCACGGGCACCGTCTCAGGCCGCACCGACATCGACTACAACCGTGGCCATCAGCAGCTCTCCCTCGCCGTCGACACGCGCCGCGCCGGCATCCGCTCGCCTTTCAGCGACCTCATAGTCGATATCGAGCAGAACGGCCGCCCCGACAACGCCGTCACGCTCACCAGGCCCCTGCGCGTCCAGGGCACGACCGCCATCTACGAGCACGACCCCAGGCTCATCTTCAGCGCCGGCAACGAATACCGCCGCTTCGAGACCGCCACCCTCAGCTATCCCGGCATGGGCATCGGGAGCATGGACTTCATCTCGCCCTACTACCACGCCACGGTCATGACCGACGAGTCGCGCGCCGCCGGGTCATACCACTACGACCAGACGCAGAACGGCGGCTTCACCGTCCGCGAGTACAACCACGACATCCCCGGGTCGGCCCTTGCCGCCGACTACGTCGTCACCCACTTCACCCTCGATTACCCCGAGACTCCCGGTCTGAACTTCTTCATCGACTCCGACGCCTTCCAGCGCCGCCTCGGCCCCGAGTCGATGATGCACTTCAACCGCGCCACAGGCCGCTACGAGCTCACTACCCTCCTCAAACAGGGCCAGTACAGCTACCAGTACCTCGCCGTCCCCCTCGGCACCGGGGCAGGCACTCCCGCCCGCACTGACGTCCTTGAGGGCGACCACTTCGAAACCCGCAACCTCTACCGCGTCTACGTCTACCGCCGCGTCCCCGGCGACCGCTACGACCGCCTCATCGCCGTAGCCACCCTCCGCCACCAGTAGGCGCCACCAATACTTGACAATGTACATGCTTGAAATCCAGAACACCCTCGTCTCCCTCGACCTCATCGAGCAGTATTTCTGCTGCGACCTTGACGCCTGCCTCGGCCAGTGCTGCATCGACGGCGACGCCGGCGCCCCCGTCACCGAGGAAGAGTGCGAGGCCATCCGCGCCGCCCTCCCCGCCGTCGAGCCGCTCATGCTCCCCGGCGGCCTCGACGAAGTGCGCCGCAACGGCGTCAGCTACATCGACGAAGAAGGCGACCTCGTCACCTCCATCGTCGACGGCCGCAACTGCGCCTTCACCTGCTACGCCCCCGGCGGCAAGTGCCTCTGCGCCCTCGAGCAGGCCTGGAGCCAGGGCAAGACCACCTTCCGCAAGCCCTCCTCCTGCCACCTCTACCCCGTGCGCCTCACCGAGTACCCCACCTTCACCGCCGTCAACTTCCACCACTGGAAAATCTGCAAGCCCGCCCACACCCTGGGCCGCAAGCTCGGCCTCCGCGCCTATCAGTTCCTCAAAGAGCCCCTCATCGCCCGCTTCGGCCGGGACTGGTACGACGAGCTCTGCCTCGCCGCCGAGGAATACCTGAAACAATATGGAAAAGCCTGATAGCCGCCTCCCCCCTTAAGCGGCGAGCTCGCCGCTTCCACAGGCTTCTTCCCTCTTTCCTCCGTCAACTTAAAAACTTAAAATACCCCGTTTCCCCATGAAAAAACCAATCATCGCCCTCGCCGGCCTCTCGCTGCTTGCCACAGCGGTTGCCGCCGGCCACAAGACCAAGGTCGAGTGGCGCTCGCTCGGCAACAAAACCGGCGACGACGGCAAAGTCACCTACATCCAGCGCTTCACCGTCACCGGCGACACCGACATGCGCGGCATCGCCTTCAACATGTTTGACCGCAAGATGCGCGCCCTCAACCCCGCCGACACCCTCGCCGAGGTCTTCCCCGGCTACTACTACGTCGCCACCCCGCGCCTCGACGGCAGCGACACCGTCAACATTGACATTCTTGTCAATGCCCAGCTCTCGTCGATACGTTACGCTGCCGACGGCGTCCACCGCATCAACCGCGACAACAGCGCCTCCCCCGTCGACTTCGTCCGCCATCCCCTCGACCGACCCGAGCTATGGGGCAGCATCAAGCGCGACCCCATGCCCTACGGACCTCGCGTCTACGACCTCAACGAGGCCCGCGCCACCGACTGGCAGCCCGGCTTCTACGACATCTCCCCCTCCTACAAGAAGGTGACGCTGATGCCCGGCACAAGCAATATCCTCGACACTGAGCCCGTCTTTGTCGACATCAACCCCGAGAACCCCGAATACTACACCGTCGACGTCCGCAACGACAGCCTCATCATCGCCTGCCGCCCCGAGTACCGCAATCAGGCACTCATCCGTTTTATGGTTCCGGTAATCACCTCCGACGGCAAGTCGGCCCCCGTCCCCAATGTCCGCATCGAGGACTGGCCCGACCACGAATGGCGCGGCCTCCACGTCGACATCGCCCGCAACTACCAGACCCCCGCGAACATGCGCGTCATCCTGCAGCTCATGTCCATCGCCGGCCTCAACCGCCTGCACTTCCACCCCTTTGACGACGAGGCATGGCGCATCGAAATCCCCGGCCTCCCCGAGCTCACCGACGTCGCCTCGCGCCGCGGCTGGAGCCAGGACGGCACTGAGAACGACCACCTATACCAGATCTTCGGCGGCAACGGCGACCCCGACGCCGTGGGCGGCAGCGCAAACGGCCACTGGACGCGCGCCGAGTTCATCAAATTCCTGCAGGACGCAGACCACCTGGGCATTCAGGTCCTCCCCGAGATAGAGTCGCCCGGCCACGCCCGCGCCGCCATCAAGGCCATGGAGGTACGCGCCGCCAACGGCGACCCCTCGTACCGCCTCATCCACGACGGCGACACCTCGCGCTACACCTCCGCACAGTCGTACCGCGACTGCGCCATGAACCCCGCGCTCTCCGGCCCGTACAAGTTCATGGGCAAGGTCTTTGACGAGCTCATCGCCATGTACCGCGAGGCCGGCGTGCCCCTCCCCGGCATCCACATCGGCGGCGATGAGGTCGCTCCCGGCGCCTGGGACGGCTCCGACTCCGTCCGCGTCTTCAAGGAGAAGCACGGCATGAAGACCCAGAAGGAGGTCCACGCCTACTTCGTCCGTCAGATGGCAAAGATGCTCGCCGAGCGCAATGTTCCCATGCACGGCTGGGAGGAGATAGCCATCGGCCACGGCCCTGAGTTCGACGCCGAGGTCGCTCCCGCCGTCGGCGGCGTCAACGTCTGGCACAACAATACCACCGCCTCCGGCAAGGCTCTCCGCGGCGGCTACCCCGTCATCCTCAGCAACGTCAACCGCTTCTATATGGACATGGTATACGACTACCATCCCGACGAGCTCGGCGTATCGTGGGGAGGCACCGTCGACGAGTTCGACGCCCTCGGCGGCTACCCCAAAGGCATGGTCAACGTCTCCACCGACACCGTCCCCGGCCGCGTCATCGGCGTCCAGGGCCAGACCTGGGCCGAGACCATCCGCAGCCTCGACGACATGTACTACCTCCTCGTTCCCAAAATCTTCGGCCTCGCCGAGCGCGCCTGGAACGCCGATACCACCTGGACCGAGCCCCAGTTCAACGCCATCCTCGGCGCCCGCGTTCCTGCCCTCAACAAAGGCCTCGGACAGACCAGGTCGCGTCTCCGCGGCCCCGGCATCAAGGTCATCGACGGCAAAGTGTACATGAACGCTCCCTATACCGGCGGCACCATCCGCTACACCCTCGACGGCACCGCGCCCACGCCCGGGTCACCCGTCTACACCGCCCCCTTCCCCTACGTCAAGGGCACCCCCGTTCAGGCCCGCTACTACCGCGACAACCTGACCTCCAACACCACCTACCTCCCCGAGTGACCCCGCACCGCGACATAGCCCCGGAATGGCCCTCCCCTGAAGCCTATGACATTAAAAAAGAGGCGCAAACCCTTTGCCGTTTCGGAATTTTTGGGTAAATTTGCAGGCCATTACGAATATGCCGCCTTACCAACGGTGAGTTAGTAATAATATATTGTTGTAAATCAAGCAAAAACGACATACAATGAAACAAGGCATTCATCCCGACAACTACCGCGAGGTTGCTTTCAAGGACATGTCCAACGACGTGACCTTCATCACCCGCAGCACCATCGCCACCCGCGAGACCATCGAAATCGACGGCAAGACCTACCCCCTGGTCAAGCTGGAAATCACCAACGCTTCGCACCCCTTCTTCACCGGTAAGCAGAAGTTGGTCGACACCGCCGGCCGCGTCGACAAGTTCATGAGCCGCTACGGCAACCGCAACAAAAAGTAACCCGCAGCCCCTCCCGGCTCCCGCAATAGCCCCGACATCCCCCCGATGCCGGGGCTATTGCTATCTACCTCCCCGCCGCTTTTGCCCTGTTGGAATAGCCGTCGCGCCCTTTGCCCTGTTGGAATAGCCGCCGCGCCCTTTGCCCTGCACCAACAGCCGCCCCCGCATTTTTTTGGACTGAATAGCCGTCGCGCGCCTTTTGGACTGTTGGAATAGCTTGCTATTCCGCCCGCCTCAGCGGGCATTCCCTTTCGCCCCGCCTCCTTTCTAAAACCCTTTTAGCGGCCTCCGCCGCTTTTCTTTTATCACGGAATTGAAGGCAAACAACGCGGAGCAGTCACGGAAATTTATGTTTTTGAATTGAAACATAACGGAACTGGATTGGTGCGCTTCGCTCCAAAACCCATCCGGGCTCCTTTTATCACGGAATTGAAGGCAAACAGCGCGGAGCAGTCACGGAAATTTATTTACCGACTCTCAGGCCATACCCCGTCTGCGTCAGGGGGCCCAGCGAAGCTGCCCCCGCTTCTTATTATGTTTCCTTTACTCCCCTTTCTGTGAAAACTCCGTGCTTTTTCCCTTTCCATTCCGTGATAAAAGAAAAATTTCTCGGGGGGAGCCCCGAGAAATAAAAAGCCTTTGTCCGTGACAAACACACACGCCTCTTCGCGACAGATGCTCCCGGAGGGTTTTGGAGCGAAGCGCACCAATCCCGGTCCTATTATGTTCCACCTTACCCCCCCCCACATTACCGTGGCCCCTCTGCGCCGTTCCCCCTCCTTTCCGTGATAAAGAAAACGCGGCGCAGCCGCTAAATGCCGTCAAACACACCTCCGCGACAAAGCACCTCCTCCGCGGTAAAACGCGACAAAACAAGCCCGGCCTCGGGGGGTTCCGGGGCCGGGCGGGGGAGGGGATGTCTAATTGATAACTAAAATTTCAGTGTTTCTGTGGCCCGGTGCCCTGTGTGGCACCGGCCGTGGGCGGGCTTAGCGCTTGATGAGGCGCTGGGCGACGTTGCCGTTGACCTTGACGAAGTAAACGCCGGAGGCCAGGCTGTCGACGCTGACCGTCATCGCGGTGTCGCCGTTGCCGTCGAAGGAGGCTACGCAGGCGCCGCTGACGTTGAAGATGCTTACGCTCTCGATTGCCTCGGGGGCTGCGATGTGCAGCTCGCTCTCGGCGGGAACGGGCCAGATGTGTACTCCGCCGTTCTCTGCGTCGGCAGTGACGTCGTCAACACCGGTGGGAGTGGGTTCGCCTACTTCAGTCTCTACCGAGGCCTGACGCTTGATGGACTCGTAAGGCTGGTTGTCGGCATACAGGGCAGTTGCACGATATTTCCAAGACTGGATATTGGCGGCGTCTTTTGCGTCTACCAGATGGAAGGCTACAACGCGGAAAGCACCCTTGGATTTCTCCGTGGCAACAATATTCTGCGTTTTCGTGTCATTGGCCGGGTCACCGCCATAGAGGAGGGTCATGGCTTCCTGAGCGTACATCTTGTCGCCGGGCTTAGCCTCCTGGGAGGCGCGGGCTTTGACGTTACTACGGCCGTTGGGGCGGAGGAAGTTGCCGCCGAAGTCATAGTCGTGCTTGACATAGCCGTCGTGCGTAGCATAATTCTTGTTACCGCCGTGCTGCTGGTGGTTTGTCTCAATTCTGTCAATCTCGGCCTGCTCGGCAGCGGGATTAAGGAGCACATTGCCGCCGTAGACAATACGCAGGTTGGGGATGTCCTGCCAGTGTACGCCGCCGTCCTTGCTGACCTGAATCTTGAAGCGTGAAGCGGGCTCGGCAAGTTTGTACAGGTTTGCGTTAGCATCCTGGTCGCTGCGTCTGTATGTATACACCTTTTCGTAACCTTCGGCAATGGTGTTGGCATTTGTCTCATCGTCGGAGCGGGGAGCGCGGTTGAAGTCGATGTCGACGCGGTAAATCCCGGCCTTTGCGTCCTGCCACAGCTTGGCGCGGATGTTGTAGATCTGCGGGGTGTAGTCGGCATCATCCTGGGCTACGCCGGTCTCGCCGGTGTACCTGTTGGTGCTGGCCGTGTTGGTAGGAACATATACAGGTGTGACGTTAACAGTGTACTTACCGTCGTGGACGTCAAAGAGACCCTTGCCGGGAGCATTGTCCTTGTTGAAGCCGTTCTCGGGACGGAAGTCGTTCTTGTTGCCGGAGCCGGGTTTGGCGTGCTGGTTGTAGACGAAGGGACCGTATACGGTGTAGTCATCTTCACCATCCTTGGCTTTCTCAAAGCGCTGGGTGCCGGGGATAACGTTGCCGTTGGGGTCAAGGAGCTGAACGTTGTAGCCGTCAATCTTGAAGTTCTTGGCAGCACCCTGCAGAGTGCCGAAGTTGGCGGGACGTTTCCACGAGTAGGTGACATCGAAGTGTGTGATGTCGTCGGCCTGGTGGGGAGTGGCGTCCATATTGGGGTCATCGTGACGTATGACTACGTCAATATTGGGCTGTGCGGGCGGGAAGGCCTGTACGGGATAGAATTTGTACTTGGCGAAGCGCACTCCGGGCACATACTGGTAGATGTACTTTACTTTGATACCGTTTTCCTCGCCGTCCTGAACACCGAACCACATACCGTTCGAGTTACCTGCTTCGAAACCGGGAATCTCTTCCTGGAGTTTCGAGGCCATGGGTACCATGTCGGTGAAATCGGCAGTGTGGATGTCGCCCACATAGTTGCCTGAGCCGTCTTTGCTGCGCTGGGGCATGTCGATGCGGAAGTGACCGGTGTTGTTCGAGTGAACCGAAGTTGCGTGGATGTAGAACAGGTCGGTGGATTTGGCCATCGAGTTCTCGAGGGTGAAGGTCAGACCGGAAGCCGAGGTTACCTCGGACTGGTCAGAGGAGATGAGGGTATATACGGGGTTGTTGATGTCGGTGACGTCAACAAGGAAGATACCGCTCGAGCGCATCACGTGGATGTACTTGTTGGGCTCGCCCTCTACGGGGAAGATGTAGTTCTCGGTACCGGCAGCGATATCTATAATGCGCTCCTGGCCGTCACGGTGGGTCACAACCTGGCGGGGTGCCGAAAGCTTGTGCCATGTGCCGTTGGGAAGACCACCTGTATCACCCCAGCCGTCTTGCATGTCAATAATGTATGCGTCGTGGCTGTAGTTCTGGGCGAAGCAGAGCTTGATGGGGTCGGAACCATTGGAAGTGAGTTTGCCGCGGGCTGCCATGTAGTGTGTGCGGTAGTACTGTGTTGCGATATATGAGTCGAGGGGACGCACTTCGCCGTTTACAGTCTCGGTAGCCTTGTTGTGCTTGTCGGCTTCGGCTTTGAGACCCATGACGTCATCCCATCTTAAGTTCTTGGCGTATTGGCTTTTGTAGAAACCGAAGCTCTGGATTGGATCAAGATAGCGGTCGCCGGCGACAGTGGTGCCGTTTACGTTGTTTTCTTTGTCGGCTCGGAAATAGAATCTGCCGTCAGAAGTTACTGCCAGTGACTGGTTGGTCATGGTATGTAGCTGTTGGAAGCTCTTCACCTGTGTTGTGTTGAGCACACCCTTTGCTGCGTCAATCTCGAGGATGTGGCCATGCTCGCCGTCTTTCATGCCGCCATAGATGGCGATGGCGTTGGGCTTTGTGTCTGCCGTACCTACGGCTTCGCGGTCAGTGACCAGAGCGATGTACCATTTGCCGTTGTAGAACACGCCCTGACGAACGCCGTCACCGGGAGCGCCTGAGGCTTTGTTTTTGCTTGTGTCGTAGGGGTCGCCGGTACCTGCCGAGTTGAATTTGTAGAGGAAGCTTTCACGGTGTATGCCGTTATCGTTGCCCCAGGCCTTGAAGCAGTCGGCCGGCTGACCCATATTGTTCCAGGTTTCCTGGTTGACGATGGGGTAGTTGTATTCCTCTTCGAGGACATACTGCGAGATGGCCATGTCACGGTAAAGCTTTACCGATTTCACTCCGGACTCCTTGGTATTGCCGTTGCCGTAATGGGCAACAACATAATATGTATGCTCGATGGGTTTGTCTGATGTACCTGCAGAGACGTTCATGTCGACATACGAGGTGATGTCAAGCTCTTTGACAATCAGTTTGCCGTCACGATATACGTCGTAGGTGAATGCGGTGTTTGCGTTGTAGATTTTGTTCCACTCAATCATTCTGGCCTTGGTGTCGGCGTTCGACTCGTTGTTGATGTCGGTCTGGGAGTATACGTGGAGCCTGATGTTGTCGGGGTTGACGAGCTCCCAGCGGAGCGAGACGGTGGTGCGGCCTTTATAGGTCTTGCACTCGTAGATGTTGGGGGTGAACGCACCGTCCTTGATGGTGGGGAGGGCAGGAACCTTTGCTACGGTGGATTTGTCCCAGGAAGTCTTAAGGGCAACAGTGACGGGACTGGCGTTGCTGTTCGAGATGGTGAGGACAGGGTTGTTGCCTGTTACGTCACCGACCTTGGGCGAATAGATTACCGTAACCTTGCCGCCGGTAGCGGGAAGGGTGAGGGGGTATACGGTCAGGCCGTAGCTGCCCTGGGGCGAAACAGACAGTTTGATGTCGCCGACGAGGCCTGAGCCTCTGACGTTGAATTCTTTTACGACGCGGCCATTGTTGACCCACTGGGGGTTGCTTGAGGTAGCCGACAGCCATGTGCGCCAGCCGTTGACGTTCTCGATGCTTCCGCCAATGGCCTCGAGTGTCAGTCCTCCTGTGGCGGGCTTCTGATAATAGAGGCGGAGTTTGACGGTTTTGGTGTCGTTGCAACCGGGCATCTTCACGTAGGCGTCGATGACCTCTGCGGGGTCAACATAGCCTTTGGGCGTCCAGGTGATGGCGACATCGTACTTATTTCCGCCTTTGGAGGTAATCGAGGTGGTCATTTCGTTACCGCGGGCGCTGAACGTAACGGTGGGCTCGCCGGTGGTGTTGGTACCCTCGGCTAAGAACGAAATGTTCTTGGCTGCACCGTCTTCCGAGGTCATATACAGCGTTGTACCGTTAATGTCTTTGTCGCTGTAGTCTTTGACGGTGAACGAGCCGGCGGCGAGGGCATCTGTGCCCTCGAGAACGGGCGTTGCCGAGCTCTTTTTGCTCGTATCGATAAAAGTTGGGCCTAGACGGAACCAGGCACTTTCACCGCCGCATGTAAATGTATACTTGACACGCGCGCTTGATTCTGTTTTGTTCGCAGGGATGTAGTAGAGCGCAAAAGTCTCTGACGTTGCATCGCTGGCAATGCGGTGAACTTTTAACTCATTGATAAGG
>JBJEDC010000108.1:0-5928 GCA_051871645.1 Muribaculaceae bacterium
GGGACACAAGGATTTTCAGTCCTTTGCTCTACCAACTGAGCTATGGCACCATTGTAGTGGGCTTTTAAGGGGACTGCATGGGGTCGGGCCTTAATTGCTTGGCAAAGGTAGCGCTTTTTTTTGAATTGGCAAAATGTTTGGGAAAATTATTTTGAATGGCCGGATTTTTGAAGGCTTTTTAAGGCGAGTTTATGGGTTTGCAATGGGTTGACGGTTTAATGGTATAAAAGGCTTTAGGGACTTTAAAGACGTTAGGGACTTTAAAGACCTTAGGGATTCTAAAGAACTTAGGGATTCTAAAGACTTTAGGGATTTTATCCGGGGGTCAGCGGAGGGTGATGGTGGAGATGGCGGCGGAGGTGCGGAGGAGGAGGTATGGTATGTGGGCTGCGGCGGGATGGGGGTCGATGTCGGCGTAGGCGGTGAAGATGGGTAGAGTGGCGGGGGTGTTGAGGTCGGCGGGGTTGAGGCGGGTCAGGGTGCGGTCTCCGATGAGGAGGATGGGGGTGCCCCAGTCGTTGGGGTAGGGACGGGCTTTGATGTGGGCGGTCAGGGCGGTGTAGAGGGCGGGTAGAGGGGCGAGGAGGATGACGGCGTCGATGTCGCGCCAGGCGGCGATCAGGGAGGCGAAGGGGGTGTCGGCTTGGTCTGTCGCGTAGTAGCGGGTGGCGTGGTCGGCGGGGAGGTCGGTGTCGGTGGCGGGGAGGGTGTTGAAGATGGCAATGCGGCAGTGGCGGGCCTGGAGTGGCGCGACGTACTGGCGCAGATGGCGGCGGCCGGTGGCCGCTATGAGGATTCGGAGGGGCTTGAGGGGGTAGCAGAGGCCTTCGGGACGGTGCGCGGGCGCTGTCCGGGCGGGGTGGCCGCTCAGGTGCTCTTCCATCTTTTTTTCGAGGTAGTTGTCGGCCATGGGGGTTACTGTGCCTTGGGCGCGTCCTCTTTGTCCTTTTCGGCGTCGGGGTCGATGACGGTGACGCGGAGGAGCTCGAGGCGGCTGGCGCTTTTCTTGAGGATTTCGATGCGGAGGTTGCCGAGGAGGACGGTCTCGCCTTGGGCGGGGATGGTGCCGGTGGCGTGGAGGACGTAGCCGGCGATGGTCTGGTAGTCGTCGTCCTCGTCGATGTCGAGGTGGTAGGTGTCGTTGATGTGCTCGATTTCGCAGCGGCCCGAAAACTCATAGACGCCGTCGGTGACTTTGCGGGCGAGGGGCGAGGAAGAGTCGTGTTCGTCGCGGATGTCGCCGAAAATTTCTTCGACGAGGTCCTCGAGTGTGACCATGCCGGCCGTTCCGCCGAATTCGTCCACAACGATGGCTATGGAGCGTTTCTCGTTCATGAGTCGGCGCATCATCTTGTTGGCCATCAGTGTCTCGGGGGCAAAGAGGACGGGTTTGATGCTCTCGCGCCAGTTGGCGTTGGCCTTCAGCAGTTCGGAGACGTGGATGTAGCCGAGGATGGTGTCGATATCGTCACGGTAAACGAGGATTTTCGAGCGGCCCGACTTGGTGAACAGCTCGGCGAGGCTGTCGCGTGTGGCTGTGTCGATGTTGACGGCGACGATTTCGTTGCGCGGCAGCATACAGTCGCGCAGGTGTGTCGATGAGAAATCGAGGGCGTTCTGGAACATCTTCACCTCCGTCTCCACAGCCTCCTTTTTCTCGGCCATGTCGTCGATTGACTCCTCGAGATAGTCGTTGAGGTCTTCGACGGAGAGCACGCGCAGACGCGTCTGCGCGCCCTTTATGCCGACAAGGCGCATGAGAGCCTTCGACAGCCAGGTCGAGAACCAGCTGAGTGGGTAGAAAATCAGGTAGAAAAGATAGATTGGGAGGGCGAAGAGCTTGAGTGAGTTGTTGGGGTTGATGCGGAAGATGGTCTTGGGCAGGAACTCGCCGGTGAGGAGGATGACGCCCGTCGAGATAAGTGTCTGCAGCAGAAGGACGGCAAAATCCGAGTTATTGGTGATGTCCACCAGCCACGGCTCCAGCAGCTTGGCGGCGCCCATGCCGTAGATGACGAGCATGACGTTGTTGCCCACCAGAATTGATGAGATGAAGAACTCGGTGTTGGCGTAGAACCGGTTGATGATGGCGCCGATGGGGCCGCCCTTCTTGACGTCGAGCTCGGTGCGTACGCGGTCGCTGGTGATGAAGGCTATCTCGGTGCCCGAGAAAAGGGCGCTGAACATCAGCGAAACCACTGTTATTATGAGCCAGGTGGTGTCTAATTCCATCTATTGGGGTTTGTATAGAATGCTGCTTATGTTATATATAAACGCCCGGGCGGAGTAAGTTCACGTCCGGTCATTTGATTCGGCGTATGGGGGTGGAGGGGGAGACGGGAGCGATGGGGGTGCCGACGCGGCTTGGCGTGGACGGATTCGGGTTGACGATGGGCAGAGCCTCGCGGGCTCTTGACGCGGGGAGAGGCGGCTGCCGGCGTCCGCGGGGAACGGTGTCGGCCGCCGCGTCGCCGCCTTGTTCAGCGCTGCCCTGGCCGAGCTTGCTGCGGTCGACAGGGATGACGGCCGTCGGGCGGCGCACCGAGTATTCGGTCATGCGCTGATTGCTGTCGAAGCCGTAGCCCTCGATGATGTGGCTCTGGCGGGTGATGTGCATGAACGAGTCGGAGTAGACGCGCTGGGTCTGCTGGTCCCAGAACAGCTGGGGCGTCAGAAAGGTGTCCTGCCGGCTGTTCACCATCACCACATGTCCGTCTAGGCGCCACAGGCGGCGGTTGCTGAAGTAGGTGGCCGAGTCGCACCGCATGTTCGAGGTAGGGCGCATGCGGTCGTCATATTGCTCGAGCTGGATGCCGTCGGGAAACTTCCAGTACGGGTCGCTGAGGTCCTCGTACATGCGCCAGACGGGCGCGTCGATGTGGTAGCGCGTATAGCCCGAGTCGCTGATTAGCGTCATGACGTCGGTGGTCACCATCGTGGGCGTCGAGCCGTCTTTTTTCATGTTGGCCACATATGAATGCTTCTCGTCCTCGCACGAGACAACGACGCAGCAGACCGCAAAGAGTGCGGCCACCGCTGTCATAGCTCTGCGCAGGGATTTCATACCGGCACCGGGGGTTAAATCAGTAAATCTTGGCCTTGCGGAACCACATCTCGTTGAAGTTGATGCCTATTGTGACGTTGAGGTAGTTCTCCTCAATCAGCTTCTGCGGAGTGGCGCGGCGGTTGCGGTATTCTATGCCGATGTTGAGCTGGCTCTTGAAGCCGGGGACGGGGAGGCCGAAGCCGACGGTGAGGCCGAGGTCGCGCACATTGTTGCCCATGACCTTGAGGTAGTCGCGGTTCCAGTATGCGCCGATGCGGTAGGCGATGCGTCGGAAGTATCCTCCGCGGGCGTCGGGCTGCCACTGGCCGCCGAAGGCGGCGCGGTAGCGGTCGGCGAAGTCGGTGGTCTCGAAGTGCTCGATCTTGCCGAATTTGGCCTTGCTCCAGGGCTGATAGGTGAAGTCGGCCTCAAGCTGGAAGGTGCGGCGGCTCCAGCTGATGCCGGCGCCCCAGGTCTCGGGGGTGGAGTAGCGGCCGTTCATCTTGGTGTCGCCGAGGTTGATGGTGTCGGGTACGGCGCCGCTGGCCGACGAGTCGTAGTAGACGCCGTAGACGTCGCCGTGGAGGTCCTTCTTGGGCGAGTATACGACGCCGAATGTGAGGCGGTCGTTGCGGGTGGGCATGAACGAGTACTGCGCGCCTATGTCGATGCGCCAGTCGCGCACCTTCATGCTGCGCTGGAAGACGGTGGTGCTGCCGCCGTCGGTGATGCCGTAGAGGATGTTGGAAGTGGTGCCGAAGAGGTAGGCTACGTTGACGCCGACACCGAAGCCCTTGAATGGCGAGCCGCCGACACCGAGGTAGAGCTGGTTGAGCGAGCCGTCACCGGTGCGTGTCTCCGAGCCGTTGTCGATTTTGTCGCCGAACGAGTATCCTACCGAGGAGTAGGGGAGAAGGCCCACCGAGGCTCCGAGGCGCTTCATGATGGGCACCTGAAGGGTGATGTAGTCGAGGCCTCCGCCGAACTGCTGCTCGCTCTTGTCGTATTCCTTCGACCACAGCGAGGTGACGTCGACACCCATGTCGAAGAGGAAGGTCAGCGAGTCCATGGCGGCGTACGAGGCCGGGTTCATGACGTTGATCTGGCGTCCGGAGTTCATGGCGTAGCCCACACCGCCCATCGAGCGCTGCATCGACGAGGCGTTGTCGCTGAGGATGCCGTAGCCGTAGCGCGAGTAGGGGGTGATGACGGTGTTCTGCGCCATCGCCGCGAGGGCTATGACTGACATCAGGATTGCGGCTGTAAGTTTTCTCATATCTTGACTGGATTGTTTAGCGATTTTGATTTTCAGGCTTTTGTATGCGCGCGTCCCTGCCGTTCGGTGCGGGGACTTGCGATGCTTTCGTTGTAGATGATGATATTGTTTAGGCCCTGGCTGACCAGGCCGTCGACAACGGTGTGGTCGAACGAGAGGCGCTCGCTGATCTGGTGTGCCGAACCGCCGGTGATGACGGCGGTGGCGTCGGGCGACAGGTGCGAGCGGTAGTATTCAATCTCCGCCACCACGCCGTTTACGGCGCCTGAGCGGAGGGCCGTCTCGGTGTTGTAGCCCATCAGGGGTATGTCGCCGTTGACAGGGTCCACCATCGGCAGGCGGGCGGTGAAGCGGTTGAGGGCGCGCAGGCGCATGTAAACTCCGGGAGCGATGTTGCCGCCGATATAGCGGGCGTCGGCGGTGACCATGTCGTAGGTGATGGCGGTGCCGATGTCCACCACCAGGATGTCGCGCCCCTGGGCCTGGGGCAGGCTCCAGGCGCCGACGGCGGCGGCTATGCGGTCCACGCCGAGGGTGGCGGGGGTGGCATAGTCCACCTGCAGCGGTATCGGCGTTCCGGGCTTGAGCTCGATGACGTTGCGGCACCGCTGGCGCAGCATGCACAGCACGGGACTGTGGGGAGTGGTGACCGAAGCGTAGATGGCCGTCTGCACGTCGACTTCGTTGCACAGCTGTGCGATGGCGTCGGCGGTGTGCTCGCGGCAGATGCGCACGTCGACGCACTGCGAGTCCGGCGTGCGGGTCCACAAAGCCAGCTTGGCGGCTGTATTGCCCTGGTCTATAGTGAGATTGAAGGACATTAGTCGGTTTATTAGCGCCCGGGGGCGGCGCGTGCCACACCTCCGGGCTCTGTTAGAGTCCGTTATAATCGGCAAAGTTACAAAACAGGCCTCAAAAAACGTTGAAATTCACAAGCAATTAACGAATTTTGGCAGAAAAACGGCAGAAAAAACGGCGGCGTCCGCGCGGGACGCCGCCGTAGGGGTCGGCTACTGTAGCTGATTATGCTATAATAGCTGTTTTAGCAGGTGCTGATTACTTCTCGCCGTTGGAGAGCTTCTCCTTGAGGTCGGCCAGAGCCTGGAGGTCGCCGAGGGTGGCGGTCTTCTGAGGCTGGTTCAGCAGGGGAGTCTCCTCTTCCTGCTTGGGAGCGCGGGGTGCGCGTGCGGCGCGACGCTCCTTGGCCTTCTCGGCACGGGCCTCGTCTTCGAAGATGCGGCTGTGGCTGAGGATGATGCGCTTCTGGTCCTTGTTGAACTCGATAACCTTGAACTCAAGGGTCTCGCCGTTCTTGGCGGTTGTGCCGTCCTGTTTTACCAGGTGTTTGGGAGTGGCAAAGCCTTCAACGTCCTTGGGGAGCTTGATGACGGCGCCCTTGTCGAAGAGGTCGACGATGGTGCCCTCGTGTACCGAGCCTACGGTGTAGATGCTCTCGAACTCATCCCAGGGGTTCTCCTCGAGCTGCTTGTGGCCGAGGCTGAGGCGACGGTTGTCCTTGTCGATGGCGAGGACCTCGACGTCGATGTCGGCGCCGATCTGGGTGAATTCGCCGGGGTGCTTGACCTTCTTGGTCCAGCTGAGGTCG